>JAKAZA010000027.1 GCA_021816155.1 Pseudomonadota bacterium
ACATGGCAGTCCGATGATCGCGCTGGAGACGAACGAGACCAGCCGCGCCTGGGAAGACGTCGCCGCCACCCTGCCGCGCCCGCGCGCCATCCTGAGCATCTCCGCCCACTGGGAGACCCGCGGCACGGCGGTGACAGCGATGGAGCGTCCACGGACGATCCACGATTTCGGCCCCTCGTTCCCGAAGGCGCTGTTCGACATGCGGTACCCGGCGCCCGGAGATCCCGCGCTGGCGCGACGCGTTGGCGAGCTTCTGGCTCCGACGCCGGTCTACCTCGACATCGATCGCTGGGGTCTCGACCACGGGACGTGGTCGGTGCTGGTGAAGGCCTTCCCCAAGGCCGACATTCCGGTCATCCAGCTCAGCCTCGATGTCGACGCCCCGCCAGCCCAGCGCCTGGACATTGGCCGGCGTCTCGCGCCGCTGCGCGACGAAGGCGTGCTGATCATGGGCACCGGTAACATCGTCCACAATCTTCCGGCCATGGACTGGGGAAGCCGAGACTGCGCGCCATACGACTGGTCCGCGAGGTTCCTGGGTGAGATCAGGGACGCCATCCTGCGAGATGAGCCGCAGCGCGTGGCCGACTTCGCGCGTCTGGGCGAAGACGCCCGCCGGGCGGCGCCGACGCCGGAGCATTTCTGGCCGCTTCTCTACGTGCTGGGCGCCCGGCTGCCGGGCGATGCCGCGCGGCTGGTCAACGACCGCATCGAGCACGGCTCGCTCGGCATGACCAGCGTGGTGCTGACGCCGGCCGAGGCGCGCGCGGCGGCCTGATTTGGCGCACCGCGTTCGCCTGCCGCCCTGGGCCCGCGAGCGCGGCGCCCTGCTCAACGACTTCCCCGTCCTCGAGCCGGGCCGCACCGCCCTCAACATCGACATGCAGACGGCGTTCCTCGGCGAGGGCGAGGTCTTCGGCAACGTCCACGCCCGCGACATCGTCGGCGCCGTCAACGCGCTCGGCCGCGCCATGCGCGCCGCGGGCGGACCGGTGATCTGGACACGTCAGACGTACACGGACGAGCCGCCGCTCGCCCCGCCGGACTGGCAGTACGATCCTGGCCGCCCCGGCGTCGCGGCGGCGATGGCTCGGTGACCGCGGGCGCGCCCGGCCATGGGCTCTATGCGGCGATGGACGTCGCCGCCGGCGACCTCGTGCTCGACAAGCACCGCTACGGCGCGTTCTCGTGCCCGTGCGGCGCGCTGCCCAGGGCGCTGGAGCGGCTCGGCGTGGCCATGCTGGTGATCGCGGGCACGCTCACCAACGTCTGCGTCGAGTCAACCGCGCGCGAGGCCAACATGGCGGGCTACAAGGTGGTCGTGGCCGCTGACGCCACCGCGGCGGTGACCGACGCCGAGCATAACGCTGCGCTCCTGAACCTGCGCCTGAACTTCGCCGACGTGAGGCGGACCAGGGAGCTGCTGCGAATGATCGAGGCGGCGCCCCGCTAGCTGTCGAACCCGGTTGAGAGCGTCAGCTTCGCCCAGCGGCCGATCTCGGCCTGGTAGGCCGCGAGCTGCCTGGTGGCGTAGAGCATCGCGTCGGCGCCCAAGAGCAGCTGCAACGGCGGCTCCTCCAGACCGGCGACCTCGAGGATCGCCCGGGCCGCTTTGGCTGGATCGCCAGGCTCCTGGCCCGCATGGTCGGCCATGATGCGCTGTGCGTTGCGCGCGGCGCCGCTGTAATCGTCGATGCGCGCCTGGGTCACGACCATCGAGCGGCCGCTGTAGTCGGTGCGCAAGCCGCCCGGCTCGATGTTGGTCACCTTGATCCCCAGTTCGGCGACTTCCTCCGCGAGGGTGCGCGTGACGCCCTCCAGCGCGTGCTTCGAGCCGCAGTACACGCCCGTCCCGGCCCAGGTGGCGACGCCGCTGACCGAGGTGATCGTGATGACATGGCCGCGGCGGCGCGCGCGGAAGTACGGCAGCACCGCCTGGATCGCGGCGATCGGGCCGAACACGTTGACCTCGAACTGCCGGCGGATTTCGGCGAGGCTCGACTCCTCGACCGCCCCCACGAGGCCGTAGCCGGCGTTGCCGACCAGCACGTCGATCCCGCCGAGATCGGCCTCGGCCCGGTCAACGGCGGCACGCACGGCAGCCTCGTCCGTCATGTCGGCGAGGTAGCCTAAGGCGCGGGCCGGCGCGCGGGCCTCGAAAGCGTCGAGGTCGGTCTGCCGGCGCACCGTGCCGGCCACCTTGTCGCCGCGCGCGAGCGCAGCCTCGGCGATCGCGCGGCCAAGGCCGCTCGAGACGCCCGTGATCAACCAGTTCATCGGCTGCAGACTAGTACGGCTTGTCGCCGCGCACCCAGAGCCGGTGCATGAGGCGGATGTACTTGGTGTCGTCGTAGAGCGTGCCAGTGTGCAGCGTGCAGCGGTTGTCCCACATGAGCACGTCGCCGACCTGCCACTTGTGGCGATGGACGAAGCGATCCTGGATCACCCAGTCCACGGCCCCCTGAACCAGGTCGAGCCCCTCCTGCTTGGGCATGCCCATCACCTCGATCACCGTGCCCGTCGACGGCCACAGCGCCTTGCGCCCATCTGCCGGGTGCGTGCGCACCAGGGGGTGGAAGACATCGGGATTCGCCGCCTTGAGCTCGTCGCTGAGCTCGCGCGCGCCGAACTCGCGGTTACGCATGAAGTGCTGGTAGGAGTGGTGCACGATCTTGCCGTCGTACCTCGCCTGCTCCGCAGGTGTCAGCGCGTTCCATGCCGCCACGCAATCCGCCAGCAGCGTGTCGGAGCCCTCGGCCGGGGTCTCGACCGCGTAGAGCATCGTCGCCATGACCGGTTCCGGCTTGTACGAGTAGTCCGTGTGCCAGCCGACCCCGTCGTTGTGGGCGCCGATCGGCTTGCCGTCCACGACCTTGTTCGACAGCACGTAGACCTTTGGATGGCCCGGGACTGTGAACTCCTTCAGCGTGTGGTCCTCGGGCTCGCCGAAGTTGGAGATGAAGTCCACCAAATCGCCGGGCGACATGGTCTGGCCGCGGAGCAGGATCGCCCCGTGCCTGTGGAAGGTGTCGACCACGGCCTGGATCGTCGACTCGTCGGCGCGCTGCAGATCGACGTCGAGAATCTCGGCGCCGAAGCCCTCTTTCAACGGACGGGTGCGGACCTGAACCGCGGTGTTCATCGGCGAAATCCTGCTCCGAAACGGAACCCAGCTAAGGGTGCGAGCCTAAGGTAGGCGCGCGCGGCCGGGCAGTCTTGCCCGACCGCGCCCGTTCATTTGTGCGCCAACCGTCAGCTGCGGCCGATCGGACTTCCGCGGCGCCTGCAATTTGACCGCAATCCCCGCGCAACGCCCGCGAAAGAGCCTCCGGCGAGACACCTCGCGCCTGCGGTGGCTAGCCTCCGCTTCGCCAATCGTTTTCCCGGAGACAGCCTCCATGCCCTTCGTCTGCGACGCCGACCAGCCCCGCCCGAACAGGCCGCCGGGCGCCCTGCATCACCTGAGGGCGACGCCGAAGACCTGCCACTGGGGCTACTTCGACGCCGCGCTCGCGCCGGTGCTTCGGGTGAGGAGCGGCGACCTGGTCCAGGCCGAGGCGATCACCCACCACGCCGGCGACGCGCCCGAACTGATGATGGACGAAGCCGTCACCGCGATCTTCGAAGGCATCCCCGAGAGCGACCGCAACCCCGGCGTCCACATCATGACCGGGCCGATCTACGTGGAGGACGCGCGGCCCGGCGACATGCTCGAGGTACGTTACCTGTCGATGATCCCGCGCTGCCACTATGGCTCCAACCTCGCGGCGAACTGGGGCTACCTCTACAAGGAGTTCGGCGAGACCGAGCGGGTGACGATCTACCAGCTCGACCCGAACGCGGCGCAGGCGCAGGCGCTTTACGCCTACGACTTCCCCGGCAAGTACCTGACGCCCGGGACGGTCACCCACTGCCCCGCCTGTGACCGTCAGACCGCGCTGGCCGGCGTGCGCGTGCCGGCGAGACCCCACCTCGGCACCGCCGGCGTCGCGATGGATGTCGCCGGCCGCGTCTCCACGATTCCACCGGGCGCCCACGGCGGCAACATCGACAACTGGCGGATCGGCGCGGGCGCCACGATGTACTACCCGGTGCAGGTGAACGGCGGTCTGTTCTCGATCGGCGATCCGCACGTCAGCCAGGGCGACGGCGAGATCTCCGGCACCGCGATCGAGGCTTCGCTGAATGTCCTGATGCAGATCGTCCTGCGCCGGGACTTCCACTTCCCAGGCCCGTTGCTCGAGACCCCGAAGCACTGGATCACGCATGGCTTCCACGTGGACCTGAACGCGGCGAACCGCGAGGCGGCGCTCGCCATGCTGGGCCTGCTTACCGAGCATGTCGGCCTCTCGCGACCCGACGCCTACTCCCTGATGAGCGTCGCGGCGGACTTCGCGGTGACCCAGGTCGTCGACGGTCGGCAGGGCGCGCACGTGCGCATACCGCGCTCGGTGTTTCCGGCGAGAGGCGCGGCGGGCTAGAGACGGCGTGGGGAGGGCCACGCCAGATGAACACCAGCCGGATCGTCGTCGTCGGCAGCTACAATCACGACGTCAGCCTCGCAGTCGCCCGGCTGCCGGCGCCCGGCGAGACCTGCCTCAGCCAGGGGCGGCTCGAGAGTCCGGGCGGCAAGGGCTCGAACCAGGCGATTCAGGCGGCCAGGGCCGGCGCCGGCGTGGCCATGGTCGCGGCCGTCGGCCTCGACGGGCCGGGCGACGCGGCGCTGGCGCTCTGGGAGGAGAACGGGATCGAGACGACCGGCGTCATGCGGCTTGCAGACGTTGGGACCGGCATGGCGATGATCCTGGTCGACGCCGCCGCCGAGAACGTCATCGTGGTCGACGCCGGCGCCAACGCCCGTCTCGCCCCGGCGCACGTCGAGGCGGCCGCGAACCTGATCGGCGCCAGCCGCCTCGTCGTCGCCCAGCTCGAGACCCCGGTCGCGGCGACCATCCGCGCCTTCGAACTGGCGCGGGCCGCTGGCGCGGCGACACTGCTCAACGCCGCGCCGGCGCCGGACTTCGTCGATCCGGCGCTCATCGCCCTCACCGACATCCTTGTGGTCAACGAGGGCGAGGGCCAGGCCATCTCCGGCCATCCCGACGCGGCCGCGATCGGCGAGGCGCTGCTGCAGCGCGCCCGCGAAGCGGTGGTGGTCACGCTAGGGGCGAAGGGCGCGATGCTCTTCCGGCGTCATCAGCCGTCCCTGTCGCTGGCGCCGCCGGCGGTCGAGGTGGTCGACACCACGGGCGCAGGCGACGCCTTCACGGGTGCGTTCGCCGCGCGATGGGTGGCGGACGGCAATGCGGCGGCGGCGCTCGCCTGGGGTGTGGCGGCCGGCGCGCTCGCCTGCACCGCCCGCGGCGCCGCCGCGGCCTGCGCGGATGGGCGGCGCATCGCGGCGCTGGCCGGGACCGGCTGAAGCGCGGACGGCGCCCGGCGCCGTTCCGGCCTGGCGTCACGAGGATTGCTCGCGCACAATCCAGCGGAGCGCGCGCCGAAGCTCGGCGGCGCCGGCGACGCGCGTGAGCCATCGAAGCACCGGATTGGCCACGCGCCGGGGCTCGAAGTTCTCGATCAGGTCGGTGACGATGAGCGTCGCGGAGGCGCGGTGCAGGAAATCGACCTCGGTCAGGAACCCGCCCGGCGCGACGCACTGATCGAACGCGCCCTCCCACGCCGCCGGCGGCGCGTCTGCCAGCGTCTCGTGGATCACCAGCGGACGCTTCGCGCGTCGCGCGAGGTTCCGACGCGAGCATAGCACGGCGCGGCCAACGCCGCGGCGACAAAGCCGGCTCCGGCCGGGATCGACCTCAGGCGTTGTAGCCGCCGTCGACGTCGAGCGTGGCGCCCGTGACGAAGGCGGCCTCGTCCGAGCAGAGGAAGGCGACGAGCGCGGCGACCTCTCGCGGCTCGCCGAAGCGGCCGAGGGCGGTGGCGGCGCGTCCGGCGTCGGCCCAGGGTCCATCGGCCGGGTTCATGTCGGTGTCGGTCGGCCCAGGCTGCACGACGTTGACCGTGATTCCCCGCGGACCGAGGTCGCGCGCCGCCCCCCGTGTGAGACCGGCGACGGCGGCCTTGGTTGCGGCGTAGACCGCCCCTCCCTGGAACGGGACGCGGTCGCCGTTGACGCTGCCGATGGTCACGATGCGCCCGCCCGCCTCCATGCGGCGCGCGGCCTCCTGCATGCCGACGAACACCGCGCGCAGGTTCACCGCGACGCAGGCGTCGAAGTCCTCCAGCCGCGCATCCTCGATCGAAGCGGCCACCCCCATGCCAGCGTTGTTCACGAGGATATCGAGACGGCCAAAGCTCCGGGTCGCCGCCTCGAACGCCCCGCGCGTCGCGGCCGCATCGGCCGCATCCGCCGCCACCGCCATCGCCCGGCCGCCGGCCGCCTCGATCTCGGCCACGAGCGCGTCCGCCGCGTCCGCCGAGGCGGAGTAGGTGATCGCCACTGCGGCCCCGTCGGCCGCCAGCCGTCGCGCGATCCCGGCGCCTATGCCGCGCCCCCCGCCCGTCACCAGCGCAACCTTGCCCGCGAGCTTGCCCGCCCCCATTCCCATTCTCCGTTTCCGCCCGGGCCGCGGAGATAGGGCGGCGCGGGCGGCCGCGGCAAGGCGGCTTAGTGCGCGAGCAGCAGGTGCGGGCCACCCTTGGCGCTGAGGAAGTCGCGCGTCGCCCCGCCGACCAGGGCCTCGCCCACCCGGCTGTGACCATAGGCCCCGGCCACGAGCAGCTCTGCGCCGAAGGCTTCGGCGGCCTGCAGCAGTGCAGCGCCGACGCTGCGCCCGCGCGTCTCGATCGTCGTCTCCACGGCGATGTCGTGTCCCGCGAGATAGCGCTCGACTCGTCGAGGATCGGCCGCCGCGCCGGAGCTGGCGTCGATCTCCTCAACCTGCTGGACGATCGCCACGCGCGAGGCTTCTCTCAGGAGCGGCAGGGCCGCGCGCACGGCGTGGCCCGCCTCGAAGCTGCCGTCCCAGGCCACCGCCGCGGGCCGGCCCGGGGCGAGCGTCTCGGCCCGTGCGATGAGGACAGGCGACCGCGCGTCCATCAACGCCTCGCCCAGCGGCCCGCCGAAGGCGCGCACGCCGCAGGCGAGCGACGGCGCCACGACCACGAAGTCGGCAAGAGGCAGCTCGCGCTTCAGCGCCGTCCAGGTGGTGTCGTCTGGCGGAGCGAGCTCGATCGCCGCCGCCGCGTTGGATCCAGCGACCCGGTCGAACCGCTCGGCCGCTTCGGACACCAAGGCGGCGATCGCGCCGCGCGCGTTGACCTCGTCCTCGAGCCGGAGCCGCCAGACCGCCTGAGCACCGCCTGCCTGGAAGGTCGGCGCCAGCTGCGGCAAGGTGTTGAACACGTCGACCGCCCGCTCGGTCGACGCATGACGCCGCGCGAGGGCCGCCGCGGCCGTGATCGCAAGTCGATCATCGGACGCCGCCGCCGCCAGGGCCAGGACGGACAATGATTTCATGAGCCGCTCCTCCTCCGCGGCGCATGCAACCATGCGCGCCGCCGGACCGCCTTGATTTCACTCAAGACTCCGCCTGACGACGGCCCTTGCGTGCCGCAGAGACAGGCCGGCTGAACTGTTCGGCGAACGGAGGCCGCAATGGATCTCGATCTCAGCCCGGCCGATCTCGCCTTCCGCGACGAGGTGCGCGCCTTCCTTGCCGATGCGCTGACGCCGGAGCTGCGGCTGGCGGCGCGGCGGACGACGAGCGTCTTCACCGACAAGACGACCAGCCTCGCCTGGCAGCGCATCCTCAACGCGCGCGGCTGGGCGGCGCCGAGCTGGCCGGCGGAGTATGGCGGGCCGGGCTGGACCGACATGCAGCGGCACATCTTCGCCGCCGAGTGCGCCAGGGAGGGCGCGCCGGGGCTCGCGCCGATGGGCCTGCGGATGGTCGGGCCGGTGATCATGCGCTACGGCTCGCCGACGCAGAAAGCCGAGCTCCTGCCCCGCATCCTCTCGGGCGAAGACTATTGGTGCCAGGGCTACTCCGAACCGGGCGCGGGCTCGGATCTGGCGGCGCTGCGGCTTTCAGCTGTCCGCGACGGCGACGACTACGTGCTGAACGGTTCGAAGATCTGGACCACCCACGCGCATTGGGCCAACCGCATGTTCTGCCTCGTCCGCACCCGGACAGGAGGCAAACCGCAGCAGGGAATCACGTTCCTGCTGCTCGACATGGCGACGCGGGGGATCACCGTGCGCCCGATCATCACGCTGGCCGGCGATCACGAGGTGAACCAGGTGTTCTTCGAGGACGCCCGCGTACCGGCGTCCGGCCGACTGGGCGATGAGAACGACGGCTGGACGGTGGCCAAGCACCTGCTCGAGTTCGAGCGCGGCGGCGGCGGCGCGGCGGGCCTGCGCGTCTCGCTGGAACGGCTCGTCGCGATGGCGGTGGCCGAGGCGAGCGACGCCGGCGACAGGCTGCTCGACGACCGCGCCTTCAGAGCCAAGCTCGGCGAGGTCGCCGTGGCGATCGATGCGGCCGAGATGACAGAGCTGCGCGTGCAGGCTTCGCTCGCGGTGGGCGAGGCGCCGGGCCCGGCCTCGTCGATGCTGAAGACGCAGACCACCGAGCTGATGCAGCGGATCGACACGCTCGCCCTTGAGGCGCTCGGCGCCTACGCCGCGGTCGACCAGCCGGAAGCGCGCGCGCCGGGCGTCAATGCGGACTTCGTCGGCCCGGAGCACGGCCTCACCACGACCGCGCGCTACCTCAACGACCGGGCCGGCTCGATCTACGGCGGCTCCAACGAGATCCAGCGCAACATCATGGCGAAGGTCGTGCTAGGGCTCTGACCCGGGGGCGAAAGACCTACTCGGCCGCAAGCGCCTTGGGCGCCGCCGCACCCGCGGCGGCGAGCGCCGCGGCCTTGGCGCCGGCGAGGTCGTAGATCCGGTTCATCATGACGCGCTGAGCGGAGAGGCCGCCGCCGGCCTGCAGCGCCACCACAAGGTGCCAGCCGCCGTAGGCGTCCGCGGTGAGGTCGCGGATCAGGTTGTAGACCCGCATCCGCGTCTCGACGTCCACGCTCTGCTTGGTGTGCAGATACTTGCGGATGTAGCGGCCGGACGCCTCGTTCCTGAGGTCCGCCTCCGACGGCAGCGTCAGCACCAGGCCCCCGGCGAGGTCCTGCAGCTTCTTCACCGCGTCGTGGTAGTTGGCCGCGTAGTAGTACTTGGCCGTGTTCACGGCGAGCGCGTTGGGGTGGACCATGCCCGACGGCGTCGTCTCATAGCGCGTGCAGGCGTAGTCAAGGCCCATGCGCAGCATCTCCGCGTAGCAGATCAGCTCGGCGATGGTGTTCTGGCAGATCGCATCGCGCTCCTTGCCCTGCATCTCGGTGACGAGCTGGGCGAGGCCGACGAAGAGCCTCGACGTGGCGACGGACCCCACGAGCCCGCCGGTGCGCTCCCACAGCCCCAGAGCCTGCGCGAGACGCGAGGCGAGCTGTACTTCGCCGGCCAGGAACACCCGGTCCCACGGCACGAACACGTCGTCGAACACCACGAAGCCCTCGGGCATCGAGTGATGGCCGCTGGCCGGGTAGTCGAAGGCGTTCAGCTCGGGCGGCGCGAAGCTGCGGTTGATGATGGAGACACCGGGCGCATTCACCGGGATTGAGAACGAGACGGCGTAATCGGTCTCATCCTGGCGCATGCCCTTGGTGGGCATCACCACCAGTTCGTGCACCAGGGAGGCGGCGGTGATGTGGAGCTTGGCGCCGCGCACCACGATGCCCTCGTCGGTGCGCCGCACGATACGAACGTACAGGTCCGGATCATCCTGCTCATGGGCGCGTCGGCTGCGGTCGCCCTTCGGGTCGGTGATCACCTCGGCGGCCCGCAGGTCGTTGTCGCGCACGTGCCGATACATCCGCTCGATGTTGGCCGCGTACTGCGGGCTCACCTCGGCGACGGCGTCCTTCACGCTCATCAGCGCCATGAAGACGCCGGTGACGCCGCCCACGATCGACATGTCGTGCATCAGCTCGACGCGCGCCGCCAGATCGGTCTCGCTGCGCGGGATCTGGAAGACCCGGTGGGCGAGCGCGCCGTCCTCGTCGTGATAGGTCATGATCTCGCGCCGCGTCGGATCGGCATAGTCGTAGTCGCGCTCGGCGACCGCGATCGGGATCTGGAACTTCGGATGCCGCGCGACGTCGTCGATCCGTTCGCCGTCCCAGTAGACGACGCGCCCGTCGCGCAGGGACTCGCGGTACTCTGCGGGAGTTTTCAAGCCCATGGTCGATCCTCCTTCGCGCTCAGGTGGCGCCGGGCTCGACGCTATGCCCGCATGACGCGGCGATCCAGCGTGCCCGCGCGTCAAGCCGCCTGCGGCGCGTCCGGCGATTCGATCCCCACAGCGCACAGCAGCGCCGCCTGTTCCGCAGGGCGGCGATACAGGAAATCGTGAGGGAGCCCGAGACGGATGCTGGCCTGGCAGGGCGGCGAGCGGCGGTCGATCCAGCGTTCGGCGGTGCGAGCGGCGAGGCGCAGCGTGACCGCGTCGAGCGGCGTCAGGTTCCAGACGGGCCCCAGCGCCAGCTTCTCGCGGATGAGCGGCGGAACGACCGAGACGGCCCCCCTCGCAAGGGCGAGGCGCAGCCGCCTCGGCGTTCCCGGCGCCGCCTCGCGCGACAGGATCACGGCCAGGAAGGCCTCGACGATCTGGTGCGGCTCGAAGCGCCCGGCCAGACGACCGGCCATGGCCAGGAAGTCGTCGTCGGATCGGGGCTGCGTCGCGACGCCATAGAGGCGCGCGATCGCGTCGCCCTCCCGGTAGAACCGCGCCTTCTCCCCCGGCCCGAGCGGCGCTACGAACCGATCGTAGGCGGTGAGAAATCCATAGGCCGCCGTCGCCGCGACCCAGTCCAGCAGCTCCGGATCGAGGGCCCGATAGGCCTCACCGCCCGGCGTGCGGCCGGCGACGCCGGCGTGCATGTTGGTGACGCCCTGGATGACCCGCCGCGCGGCGCTCGCGGGCCCGAAGACCCCCACCGCGGCGGCGATCGCGGTGCGACGCGAACGGCCGACGGGATCGTCCTTGAAGACCGAATGGTCCCACACGCCCGACCGGATGCGCGGCTCGGCGAACTCCATCAGCACCGCGGCGACACCGCCGATCGCGAGGGCGACCTGGTTCTTGTAGACGCGCCAAGCGACCGAACTCGGCGCGAGCAGGGCCGGCTCGCCAGCCGGCCGGCTGAAATCGACCTTCCAGCCCAGGTAGGAGGTCTGCGACATCGGACCGGCCGACCTTAGCGGGCCACATGCCGGCGCGTCCAGTTGACGAGCGCCCCGCGCCTCCGCCCAATGGGCGCGCGAACGGGAGCGGCGCAGCATGGCCGAGCGAAGTCTGAGAGGGCGGGTCGCCGTCGCCGGCGTCGGCGAGACGACATACTATCGGCACGGGCAGGCCCCCGAGCCGGAGCAGGTCCTGTGCCTGAAGGCGATCCTGGCCGCTTGCGAGGACGCCGGGGTCGACCCTGCCGACATCGACGGGTTCGCCTCCTATTCGAACGACCGCAACGACCCGCCGACGCTGGCGACGGCGCTGGGATGCCGCGAGCTGCGCTTCTCCAACATGCAATGGGGCGGCGGCGGCGGCGGCGGCGCGGGCGCGATGGCCAACGCGGCGGCGGCGATTGTCGGCGGGCTGGCCGACTGCGTGGTCGTCTACCGGGCCCTCGCCCAGGGCCAGTTCGGGCGGTTTGGGCAAGGGCCCCGGGCGCGCACGGTGTCGGGCGACCTCGCTCTCAGCGTCCCGTATGGCCAGATGTCGCCAGCGCAGTGGTATGCGCCCAAGGCGATGCGGTTCATGCATGAGCACGGCATCGGCCAGGAGGCGCTGCGGGCCATCGCGCTCGCGTCCTACCACCACGCGCAGGCCAACCCGCGCGCCGTCATGTACGGCCGTCCGCTTACGGAGGCGGCGTACGACGCCTCGCGCTGGATCACCGAGCCGTTCCACCTGTACGACTGCTGCCAGGAGAACGACGGCGCCGCGGCCGTCATCCTGACGCCGGCCGAGCGCGCGAAGGACCTGAAGCAGAGGCCGGCCTATGTGCTGGGCGCCGCGATCGGGGCCGGCTACCGCGTGCACTCGACGCCGGCCGGGTTCGCCACGCCGGACCTCGCCTCGTCGCACTTCCAGACCCTCGCGCCGAGGCTCTACGCCATGGCGGGCCTCGGGCCTGCCGACGTCGACGTGGTCCAGGCCTACGAGAACTTCACCGGCGGCGTTCTCATGAGCCTCGTCGAGCACGGGTTCTTCGCCGCGGACGAGGCGATGGATTTCCTGAAGCTCGACAACCTCATCGCGCCCAGCGGCAAGCTGCCGCTCAACACCTCTGGCGGCAACCTTGCCGAGTGCTACATGCACGGGCTCGAACTGCAGATCGAGGCGGTGCGCCAGATCCGCGGACAATCGACCAGCCAGGTCCCTGATGCGGACGTCTCGCTCGCCATCGCAGGTCCGATGGTGACGCCGGTCAGCACCATCCTGTTCGGATCGGAGGCCACGCTCTGATGTCGCCGCACACCTATCTGCCCGACGGGCTGCCGATCCCGGTCCCTGAGCACAACAGGCTTTCCGCGCCGTTCTGGGAGGGACTCAGGCAGGGCGTGGTCCGCGTGCAGCGGAATCCGCGCACCGGTCTTCACCATTTCCCGCCCCAGTGGATCGCCCACGACGACCGCGGCTTCGACCTGGAATGGGTCGAGGTCGAGCCGCGCGGGCGCATCTACAGCTGGACCCGTGTCTGGCACCCCGTGCACCCTGCCCTGAAGGATGCGTGCCCCTACATCGTGGTCGTGGTGGAGCTGCCCCACGCGGACGGCGTGCGAATGCTCGGCAACCTCCTGGGCGACCCGCGCCAGGAGGTCCCGTTCGGCGCAGAGGTCGAGGCCGTGTTCGAGCACCATCCCGACGGCGAGCCGCCCTTCAGCCTGCTACAGTGGCGCCTGACATAGTTCTTGTCGTACTCTCAAGGCCTTCGCGCGTCTGCAGAGCGGCTATCGGGTCTGCCGAAGCGTCGACCGAATTCCGAGTTGAAATCCGGCGCGTCGTTGACCCTCGGGTGACGGCTGACCCTCGACAATTCGAAGAATTGGCGCTCCACCTGCAGCTCCAGATGGGAGGGAACCCGTGACCTGGTCGAACGCGAAGAACAAGGAGCTGCAGGAGCGGGCGCGCAAGGTGATCCCGCGCGGCATGTACGGGCACGAATCGACGATCCTGCTTCCCGACGAATACCCGCAGTTCTTCAGCCGGGCGCGCGGCGCGCGGCTCTGGGACGTCGACGGCAACGAATACATCGACTTCATGTGCGCCTACGGCCCGAACCTGATGGGCTACGGGTTCGAACCGGTGGAGGCCGCCGCCGCGGCCCAGCAGGCGCTGGGCGATGCGATGACGGGGCCGTCGGAGGCCATCGTCGTTCTGGCCGAGACGCTGGTCGGCATGGTCGACCACGCCGGCTGGGCGATGTTCTGCAAGAACGGCACGGACGCGACGACGATGGCGATCGTCGCCGCTCGCGCTCAGACCCGGCGCCGCAAGATCCTGGCCGCGACGGGCGCCTACCACGGCGCGGCGCCCTGGTGCACGCCGCGGCCGGCCGGAACCCTGCCCGAGGACCGCGCGCACGTCGTCTATTACCAGTACAACGACGCCGACAGCCTGGAGGCGGCGTTCAAGGCCCACGAGGGCGACGTCGCGGGCGTGATCGCCACGCCTTTCCTGCACGAGACCTTCAAGGACGAGGCGCTGCCCGAGCGCGCGTTCGCCACGGCGGCGCGCGAACTCTGCGACCGGCACGGCGCGCTGCTGATCCTCGACGAGGTGCGCGCCGGCTTCCGGCTCGCGCGGGGCTCGAGCTGGAGCGATCTCGGCGTGCGGCCCGACCTGTCCGCCTGGGGCAAATGCATCGCCAACGGCCATCCGATCTCGGCGCTGCTGGGCTCGGACACCGCGCGCAAGGGCGCCGAGGCGATCTTCGTCACCGGCTCGTTCTGGTTCGCGGCGACACCGATGGCGGCGGCCATAGAGACTCTGCGCCACATCCGCGAGGGCGACTACCTGGAGCGCACCGTCGCCGCCGGGCGGCGCTTGCGCGAAGGCCTGCAGCAACAGGCGGCTGCGCACGGCTTCACGCTCAGGCAGACCGGGCCGGCTCAGATGCCGCAGATCCTGTTCGAGGACGATCCGGACCTGAGGCTGGGCTACGCCTGGGTGACCGAGGCGATGAAGCGCGGCGTCTACCTGCACCCCTACCACAACATGTTCCTCTCGAGGGCGCATGGGCTGGACGATATCGCCATCGCGCTCGCGGCCACCGACGACGCCTTCGCGGCCGTGAAAAAGCGGCGAGACGTCTTGGCGCCGCATCCGATCGTCGCGCAGATGCTGGCGCCGCACTGACGTGGTCCGTCCGCTCGCGGCGGACTGGAGGGAGACGACGACGATGGCGACCTCATTCGAGGGACTGTTCGACATAAGGGGCAAGACCGCGCTGGTGACCGGCGGCTCGCGCGGCATCGGCGAGATGATCGCCGCCGGATTCCTTGCGGGCGGCGCCAGGGTCTACATCTCCGCACGCAAGACCGCCGCCTGCGATGCGACGGCCAAGCGTCTCTCGGAGACCTACGGCGCCGAATGCGTGTCGCTGCCCTCCGACCTCTCGCAGATGGCGGGTGTCGAGTCGCTCGCCGAGCGCCTGGCCGAGCGCGAAGGGCGGCTCGACATCCTCGTCAACAACGCTGGCGCCGCCTGGGGCGCGCCTCTCGACGCCTTCCCGGAGTCGGGCTGGGACAAGGTGATGGACACCAACGTCAAGGGTCTCTTCTTCCTGACCCAGAAGCTGCTGCCGCTGCTTCGCAAAGCCGCCGAGGCGCGGCCGCCCGCGCGCGTGATCAACATCGGCTCCGTCGACGGCATCAAATCGGCGACCTTCGACACCTTTTCCTACGGCGCGTCGAAGGCCGCCGTCCACCATCTGACCCGCTTCCTGGCGGCGCACCTCGTCAAGGAGCGCATCCTGGTCAACGCGATTGCGCCCGGCCCCTTCCCGACCTGGATGCTCAGCACCGGCGTGGGCTTCCACGGCGAGACGGAGAACGCCGACTGGGATTCGGTCGGCCGGACCAATCCCAGCGGGCGCGTCGGGTCGGCGGAAGACATCGCGGGGCTGGCGATCTTCCTGAGCTCGCGCGCCGGCGAATACGTCGTGGGCCAGACGATCGCCTGCGACGGCGGCGAAGTGGCGGCGTCGTAGCCGACAGACCGCGCGGGCGCCTCGGGCGCCCGACCGATCAGGCGGAAGGAGAGGCGTACGCGCGCGGATCCAGCCCGAAGAGGCGGGCGGCGTTGAGGCCCAGGATCTTCGCGCGCGACTCGTCCGACAACCCGCCCATATTGCGCTCGATCGCCTCGGCCGAATGCGGCCACGAGCCCTCGTGGTGCGGGTAGTCGTTGGCCCAGAGGAAGTTGTCCGCGAGGTCGTACGCCTCCGCCATCCTGACGCCGGCCGGATCGTCCTGGAAGGTGGCGAAGCAATTGCGCCGGAAGTAGGCGCTGGGCGGCTCCTTCAGGTGCGGACGCACCCAGAAGTGGTGCGCCTTGGCCGCGTGGTCGAGCGTCTCCAGGAGCCACGGAACGAACCCGACGCCGCTTTCCACCAGGCCCGCGCGCAGGCCCGGACGCCGCTCGAATACGCCCGAGGCGATCATCTGCACCAGGGGCTCGATGGTGGTCTCCATCGAGTGGCAGGCGTAATTGATGATCGCTCCGCCCGCCCCGCCGACGGCCCGCGGATCGCGGCCGGTGGAGACGTGGAACGTGATCACCAGGCCGGTTTCCTCGATCAGCCGCCACATCGGCTCGAAGCTCGGATCGTTGTACTCAAGCTCGCCCCAACGCTTGGGACCGTAGATCACCGAGTTGGAGAGGCAGAGCGCGCGAAAGCCGCTCTTCGCCGCCCATTCGATCTCCGCCATCGCGCCGGCCTGATCGCCAGGCGCAATCAGCGCTGCGGGCAGCATGCGTGGACTTTCGCCTTGCATGTGGGGTCCGCAGAAAGCGTGCGTCCAGCGGTTCCACCGCCGGCACATGGCCATCGCGAAGCGGGTGTCGGGCGTCGCCCAGCAGAGCAGCCCGCGGTTGGGGAACATCAGCTCGGCGTCGACGCCGTCGGCGACATGGTCGGCGAGCCGCTGCTCGATGGTGCGGCCAGACGCATTGCGCAGCACGTCCTCGTCGTCGAGCGCGCTGAACGCGGCGGCCGCGCCGGCCGCGCCGACCGAGCCAGGCGAGGCCGGCGTGTTCGGGCCTCGCACCCGCTGGGGCCGGTTGCCCTCGGTGATCAGCCATTGCGTCCCGTCGGGCTTCGCCTCAAGGCGTGGGATCCGGTCGCGGTACTCGGGCTCGATGCCGGCGAGATAGTCCGCCGGCTCGACCACGTGGGTGTCGGCGGAGAACATGAAGTACTTGTTCGGCGCGCCCGGGCGCGCCGAACGCGGCCAGCCCGCCTCGCCCGGTGTCTCACGCCGCCAGAGGTTGTGAGCGGTCCGCTCCGGCTTCCGCCTGAGGGCCTGCAGGGTGTCGCTCATGGGACGCCTCCGATCTGCCGTCGGCGAGGCTCGCACGCGCGCCGGCGGAGCGTCAACGCCGGCGGAGATTCCGGGTCAGCCGGCGAGGCGATCGCGGTAGCGATCGCGCAGCACCTTCTTGTCAATCTTGCCGGTGGAGGTGAGCGGCACCGCGTCGAAGAGCACGTCGTCGGGCAGCCACCACTTGACCACGCGAGCCGACAGGAACTCCAGCACGGCGTCCTTGGTCACCCCATGGCCCTCGTGCGCCTCGATGACCAGCAGCGGCCTTTCCTCCCACTTCGGGTGCGGCACGCCGACCACTGCGGCGATGCGCACGCCCGGGCAGCCGACGGCGGCATTCTCCAGGTCGATCGAGCTGATCCACTCGCCGCCCGACTTGATCACGTCCTTGGTGCGGTCGGTGATGCGCATGAAGCCGTTGGCGTCGATGGTGGCGATGTCGCCCGTGTCAAACCAACCCTCGGCGTCCGTGGCGTCTGCGTCCTGCCTGAAATAGCGGCGCACCACCCAGGGCCCGCGCACCTTCAGGGCGCCGGGCGTGGCCCCGTCCCACGGACACTCGACGCCTTGCTCGTCGACGATCTTCAGCTCGACGCCGAACTGCAGCCGGCCCTGCCGGGTCCAGATGATCTCCTGCGCCTCCTCCTCGCCGAGCGCGGCGATGGCGGGCGTGGGCGTGGCGACCACGCCGAGCGGGCAGGTCTCGGTCATGCCCCAGATCTGCAGGGTCTCGACGCCATAGCGGGTCTTGAAGGTCTCGGCCATCGCCCGGGGGACCGCCGAGCCGCCGATCATGACCCGCTTCAGCGTCGCCGCGCGCTGGCCGGTCTCCGCCAGGTAAGCCAGGTACATCGTCCAGATCGTCGGCACGCCGCCGGTGAACGTGACGCCTTCCTGGGCGATCAGCTCGTGCAGGGACGCGCCGTCCATCCGGTCGCCGGGAAGCACGAGCTTGGCGCCGCAGATCGGCGCGACGAACGGCAGGCCCCAGGCGGTCGCGTGGTACAGTGACGAGCACGGCATCACCACGTCGAACGGCGTGAAGCCGAACGCCGAGGCCAGACCCGCGCCCATGCCGTGCAACACGATTGCGCGGTGGCTGTAGAGCACGCCCTTCGGGTCGCCCGTGGTGCCGGACGTGTAGCAGAGGAAGGCGCCCGCATTCTCGTCGAGCGTCGGCCAGTCGTAGCCCTCCGGCTCGCCGGCGATCAGCGTCTCGTAGCAGAGTGCGTCGACGGCGCCTGGAAGATGGGCGGCGGCGCTCGCGAGCATGACGTACGTGGTCACGCGTTCGAGGCGCGGCGCCAGGCGCTCGACCTGGGCCAGCAGGTTGCGCTCGAACAGGAGGACGCGGCTGGCGGCGTGGTTGATCGTGTAGGCGAGCTGGTCGTCGGAGAGCCGCGGGTTGGCCGTGTGCAGCACCGCGCCGAAGCCTGGCGCGGCGTAGAACAGCTCGAGGTGCCGGTGGGTGTTCCAGGCAAGCGAGGTCACCCGATCGCCCGACGCCACGCCCAGCCGGCGAAGCGCGTGGGCGGCCTGGCCCGCCCGCGCGGCGAGGCCCGCGTAGTCGTAGCGCCAAAGGGGCTCCTCGATCGCCCGCGAGACGATCTCGCGCCTCGGATGGGCTGTGGCCGCGTATTTCAAGACGCCGGAGACCAGGAGCGGCGTCGTCTGCATCAGGCCTGGGATCATCGTGAGCCTCTTCGAAGCGCGATGATCTGACTTGTCGGATCGGGCGGGGCGGAAGGCAAGGCCGCCCGCGCCGGGGTGCTCAGGCCGTCGCGGCCCGCCGCGCCACATCCTCGCCGGTGTGGCGGTCGCTCACTTGCTTCAAGCCCGCCAGGACTTTGGCCGTCATGTGCTCGTTGTTGGCGCCGCCGATGTTGAAGGCCAGCAGTTGCAGCGTCTGCACGTGGACGCCGATGGCGGGGCGGTTGAGACGCTCGGCCGCGACGAGCCGGTCGAGAAGGTCGCAGAGGCTCACCAGCGCAACGTCCGCGCCCGGCGCATCGCAGACAGCACCGAGGCCTACCGACCGCGACGCTACGGAATAGAGGGCCTGCAGGGGCTCGGCGGCGAAATCCGGCGGCAGCCCGTTGAACACCGTCAGTATCTCGTTGGCCGCGCGCTGCAGCTCTGTGAGGCATTCGGGCTTGATCTGCTCGAGATTGGCGTTGGCCGCCTTGACGGCGGCTGCGACGGTGATTCCGCCGGCTTCGGCCAGCTGGGTCGCCAATCTCAGCTTCGGGAACTCGAACCTCACTCCACTCATGACGCTCGCTCCAAAGATTCGGCGCCCAGGCGCGGACGTGAATCTTCTGGGTGAGAGGGATTACGATTTGGTTCAGCTTGAGCAGGAACGTCGTTCTCTCGCCGGCGCGGGTGGCTGCTGGGCGGATCGCGCCTGTCGAAACGACGGTCGGGCCCGATGTAGTTGTCCGAAAGCAGGAACGGGCGCCCTTGCCGGACGATCCACATGATCCGCTCCAGCATCACCACCGGCGCCAGCGGCTTGGCGATGATGAAATGGCTCCCGCAGTCGCGCGCGTTGGCGACATCGGACATACGCGTGTGGCCGGTCGTCAGCAGGACCGGCGTGTGCCGGTTGGGCGGCGGCACGTTCTTGCGCAACCAACGCACGAACGCGAAGCCCTCGCCGGTCTCGGCGATCGCGTCGACGATCATCAGGTCTACCTGGTTGTGCTCGACCACCTCCTTGGCTTCCGCCACGGTGGCGCAGCGGTGGATATTGCGCGCGCCCAGACCCGTCAGAATCTGGCCGAGAATCGCCAGACCGATGGGCGAGGGGTCGAGCAACAGCACCACTGTCTTCGACAGGTTGAATCGCTGGTGAGACTTCGGATCGAGCGCCATCGTCGCTCAAGCGTCCCGCTGACTGCACATTACATTTGGCATAACGCTGCCAGTATTCCAGCCACAACAACCCGAGCCGGTCGGTACGGAAGCCGTAGCGGCGACAACTTAAGGAAGACTTCCCAAGCGCCGCAGATCCATCCGCGGCGCGCGCCACGACGCCGAAGCCGCGGTCAGCCCGCCGCGCGCCGGGCCGCTGCCTCGTGGATGAGCGCCGAGCTGCGTGGCCGGCGCTGGCTCAGCGGGATCGGCGCCTCGCCGATGACGCCGGCGGCTTCCAGGCGGTCGATTTCGCCGCGGGCGAGGCCGAGGATCCGCGAGAGCACGTCGCGGCTCGACTGGCCGAGCGTCGGCGCCGGGCGCCTGATGGGATAGGGCGCGCCTTCCTCGCGGAACACCGGCGACGGCTGCTGCAGGAATTCCACGTGGGGCCGCTCGACCTCCTGCCACACGCCGCGCGCCATCAGGTGCGGCTCGTAGAGCAGCGTCTCGACGGCGCCGCGCGCCACGCCGGCCGCGACGCCGGCCGCCTGCAGCGCTTCCATCGCCTCGTCGGGCGAGCGGGCGCGCGTCCAGTCCGCGATCGCCGCCTCCAGCTCCGCCTCCCGGGCGCGTCGTCCCGTGGCGGTGGCGAGCGCGGGGTCGCCCCCGAGGTCCGGACGCTCGATCACGCGGCAGAGCGCCCGCCAGGCGGCGTCGTCCGTCACGGCGACCACCACCCAGCCGTCGTGCGCGTCGCACGGGAAGACGCCATGCGGGACATGCGTCTGATGGCGATTGCCAGTTCGCGGAGCGACCCGGCCCGTCACCGACTGCTCGATCAGCCAGGGCGCGACCAATGGGAAGAGGCACTCGACCTGCGCAAGGTCGATGTACTGGCCCTCGCCGGTGCGCTGGCGATGGCGCAGGGCCGCGAGCACCGCCGGGCAGGCCGAAAGGCCGCCGATCGGGTCACCGTAGGCGATGTGGTTCATGGTCGGCGGATCGTCAGGCCCACCGGTCAGCAGCGGCAAGCCCGCGCCCTGCTCCAGCGTCGAGCCGTAGGCGCGCAGCTCGGCCCAGGGCGAAGCGGCCCCGTAGGCTGGCATCGACATCATGACGATGTCCGGCCGCGCCGCACGGAACGCTGCGTAGTCGAGGCCGAAGCCGGCGAGGACGCCCACACCGTAATTCTCGACCACCGCGTCGGCGGTCGCCACCAGGCGCAGGAGCAGTTCGACTCCCTCACGGCTGGTGAGATCGAGCGTGATCCCCGTCTTGTTGCGGTTCACCCAGTTGAAATAGAGCGGCTTCTCATAGCCGAACGCCGCGATCGCCTCCTCGCTGTAGTCGGCGCCGCGCCACCAGTCGGGATAGCCGCGAGCTTCGACCTTGATCACCTCGGCGCCGAGATCGGCGAGCTGGCGCGTGCCCACCGGCCCGGCCCAGCCCATCGTCATGTCGATGATCCGGACCCCTTCCAGCGGCAACGAGCCGGGGCCGGCCCTCGCCGGCCGCGGCTCGGGCCGCGACGGGCGCAAGTCCGCCGAATGCTCGCCGGCCAGCGGCGCAACCCCGACGTCCGCCGGCGGCGTCGCCGTAAGGCGCTGCGGCAGCGTCGGCGCGTCGAAGCGCGCCTCCCCGATCCTCACCTCGCCGTAGGCGCCGTGGGCCCGATGGACGGGCGAGGCCAGCAGCTCGGCGGGCGATGGCGTGACCACCAGCGGCACGCGGCGCGACAGCGCCTCGTCGGCCCACTCGCGGGCGGTGCGGGTCAGGAGCCGGGCGGCGATGATCGTATCGACCTCGTCGCCGACCAGAAGCCGCTCGGCCGCGGTCACGAAGCCCGGCCGGCTCGCAAGCTCGGGGACGCCCAGCATGTCGCAGAGCCCCCGCCACTGGTCGGTGGTGAACGCCGTAACGCCCAGCCAGCCGTCCCTGGTCGGATAGACCCCGGTCGGGAACACGGGGAAGAAGTGGTTGCGGCCCCATCGCTGCTCCTCGAGCCCCGCCTGGGTGACGACTGCGTGGGTGAACTCGCCGACCAGCACGTTGGCCTCGTGGATGCTGATCTCGTAGCGCCGGCCCAATCCGCCGCCGATCAGCGCCGCGACCGCCGCGGAGAAGGCACTCAGCGCGCCCGGTGCGAACGACTGGTGCTCAGTCAGCATCACCGGCGTCTCAGCCGGCCCGACGCCACGCACAAGCCCGGCCAGAGCGCGTACGGTGCTGTCGGTCGCCGCGTAGTCCTTGTAGGGACCGCTCTCGCCGAACCAGCTGATCGCGACGATGACGAGCCCCGGATTCGTCGCCCGCAGGGCGGCGTGCCCCGCGGGTCCGGCATCGTCCCAGGCGCCTCGACGCGCATCAAGCAGGACGTCGACACCGCCGGCGATCCCGGCCAGACGCTCCACATCGCCGGGCGCGACGACGACGCTCCGCTTGTTGGTGTTCATCCAGGCGAAGACGGCGCTCTCGCGACGCCCCCCGCCGACGTCGATAACCGGCGCGAGACTGCGGTCGGGGTCGCCGCCCGGCGGCTCGACCTTGACGACGTCAGCCCCAAGGTCGGCGAACAGCTTCCCGCAATAGGCCAGCGCCTGGCCGGTCCCGAATTCAGCGACGCGCACGCCCGTCAGCGCACGCCCGCTCGCGCCATCGCCCATCGACGTCTCCCATCGCGGACGTTCTGAACGGCCATCGGGGCCGCCGGCGCCCGTCTCCGCGACAGGTGTGCCGCAACCGGCGGGCGCATGCAATCTGGCCGCGACGTAAGCCGGCGCGGGTCCTTCGCGCGCTGTCGGATCAGAGCTTTTGCGAAATCAGCAGCCGCCCTGGCCCCAGGCGCTCCAGCACCGTCTTGAGGTCGGTGGCGCTGACAGCGAAGCAACCCTCGCTGCGCCCGAGCATGCCCTGGGCCGTCACCATCGACGGCCCGACGTACCAGGCCGAATGGACCACGATGCCGCGCGCCTCGGCGTTGGAGTTGCTTGGGTCGAGCCCGACGAGGCGCATCGAGCGGCCGTGGGCGCCGATGTAGTAGTCCCCGGTCAGGAAGTCGCCGCGCGAGGTGGCGTCCGAGCCCGGCGCGTTGGAGAAGTGGCTGAGCCAGCCGGTCTTGTACGGGTCCGAGCCGCGGCCATGCGCCACAAGCAGCGTGTCGACCTTGCCGTTCGCCAGATCGACGAGATGGAGGCGCGGCGCGCTGGACGGCTGGGCGAAGTCCGCCACGCCGACGACGTCGCGGTGGGCGATGCGTGATCCGGCGCGACCAAGACCGGCGCGGGCGGCGTCGAGCACCTTCGACCAATTGGCCATGGCGCGGACGGGACTTGCGAGCGCGCCCGACCCGACGGCCGCCAGCGCTGCTTTGAGAACGAAACGGCGCGAACGGCCGGAGGAACGATGCGACATGCCCCCACTTGAAAGGCTACGGCGGTCCGCCGCGAACAATAACCACTGCCCGTTTCCCGTGATCCGCGGCGAGCGTCGACCGGACGATTTGCCGCAGGCGCCGCCCGCAGGTGGCGCGGCGGCGGGCGGATGGTCGAGGACGACCCCGTACATTTCCTTAGGCGCCCACCCGGAATGGAGCGCCGGCTCAGAACCTTCTAGCCATGCGCTCAGGCATTTCATGCGGAGAGCCGACATGGCCGACATCTATCACCCCGCCCAACCAACCCCGGCGCTGGTGAGCCGCCCGCAGGTGCGAACCGACGCGCCAGACGAGTATCTCCAGCTGACGCCGCAGGGCGCCGCCATGTGGACCACCGACCCGGCGGCCGCGACCCCCTTCGTCTCGATGCGCGAGGCGACGCGCGCCGCCGCCCGCCTGCCGGGATCGCTGCGCGCCTACGGCGTCCCGATCGGAGGCGAACTCGGCCGCAGAATCCTGCACTGACCATGGCCGCCCGAGTGAGCGCCAGCCGGTAGGACGCCATCGGAGATCCGCCCTTGTCCAGAGGTGCGCCGCGGCCGCTGATCGCCACGCTGACGCCGAATCCGGCGCTCGACGTGTCGTTCACGGTCGAGGGCGTATCGGCAGGCCGCAAGCTGCGGTGTCACGACGTACGGCGCGATCCCGGCGGCGGCGGTTTGAACGTGGCGCGGGTGATCCGCCGCCTGGGCGGGCGCACGCTGGCGATCTTCCCGGCTGGCGGTCCGATCGGAAAGCAGCTCGAGGCGATGGTGCGCGCCGAGCGGGTCCCGTACGTCGCCCAGCAGATCGCCGGCGAGACGCGCGAGGACTTCACGGCCGAGGACCGCGTCAACCAGACGGAATACCGCTTCGTCCTGCCGGGGCCCCGGCTTCGCCGCAGCGAGGCGAACGCGCTGCTGGAAGCCGCGGCCGGCCTGACTCCGACGCCGGCCGTGCTGGTCGCCAGCGGCAGCCTGCCACCTGGCGCGCCAGTCACCTTCTATGGCCGTCTGGCGAGCGCCGCGCGAGCGGCCGGCGCCCGGCTCGCGCTCGACACCGCTGGCGCGCCACTCGAACGCGCGCTCGCCCAGGGTGTGTGGCTGGTGAAGCCCAACCTCGACGAACTTGAGACGCTCGTCCGCCACCCGCTGCCAGACGCGGACGCGCGCCTGGCCGCCTGCGCGACGCTGGTGGACAGCGGCCGGTGCCAGGTGGTCGCGCTGTCGATGGGGTCGCAAGGCGCGCTGCTCGTGACCGCGGACGAGGCCTGGCGCGCCGCCGCGCCGATGATCTCGCCGCTAAGCACCGTCGGCGCCGGCGACAGCTTCATGGCGGCGCTGGTCATGGCGCTTGCGGCTGGCGTCAACGCGCCGGATGCGCTTCGGCGCGCCGTCGCGGCCGGGTCGGCCGCGCTGATGGCGCCCGGCGCCCAGCTTTGCCGCGCCGCCGACGTACAGGCGCTGGAGAACCGCATCCGCCTCGAGCCGGTCAGCGCCACTCGATCCCGCCCACCAGCAGCTTGATGTGCCCTTCCCCCCAGGTGGGCAGCAGCAGGCGCGCGTAAGGTCGCTGCGCGCCGGCGCTGGTCCGATGCCGGTAGAGGGTCGGCGCGCCGCTCTCGACTGTCGCCTCGGCTTGGGAGCGGACGTAGGCGAGCGCAGGCGGCAGGTCGACCTCGTCGAGGAAGCGCCCGGCCAAATCTCCGACGGCCGTGGCGTTGGGTGTCGCGGCGAGGTCGAGGCGGAAGCGCAGCGGCCGTTCGAAGACGCCGAGCACGAAGGCGTCGGACACCGCCGCTTCCACTTCCGCCATGTCGAGGTCGTCGGCGAACGGCATCGTCGCCTCGCCGCGCAAGAGGCCACGCCAATAGTCGATGAGCGCGCCCAGCCTCGGACCCGGGACGCCGTCGAGCGCGAACGGGATATCGGCGGGCTTGGTCATCGGACGGGGCTCCTTCCGTCGCCGCGTGGTTGCGGCCACGGCAGGCTGGCCGCCGCGGACGAAGCGCGCCTTGACCTCCGTCAAGCTGGCCGAGGCTCAGCCCGTCGGGGTCCGCTCGCCGCGCAGAAGGCCGCCGGGCGTGGCGCCGGTCCAGGCGCCGTTCTCGAACGTCACCTCGCCCGACTTGACGGTCCACCGGTAGCCGCGGCTCGTTTGCAGGAGGCGCGAGCCGCCGGCCGGCAGGTCATGGACGATCTGCGGCGGACTGAGCGCCAGCGCGTCGAGGTCGATCACGTTGAGGTCGGCGAGGTAGCCCGGCGCGATCACGCCGCGGTCGCGCCAGCCCACGTGCTCGGCGTTGCGCTGGGTGTAGCCGTGCACCAGGGCCTCCACGGACGCCTTCAGCCCAGACTTCGAGCCGCGCGACCAGAGCCCGATCGTGGTGGTCGGGAAGCTTCCGTCGCAGATCGCGCCGCAGTGCGCGCCGCCGTCGGAGAGGCCGTAGAGCGCGTGCGGGCCCGTCATCATGCCGTAGACGTCGTCCAGGTTGCCGCGGGCGTAGTTGATGAGCGGCATGTAGATCAGCCGCCGCCCGCCCTCCTCCATCAGCGTATCGTAGACGAGCGCCGCGGCGTCCTTGCCGGCGCGCGCCGCCTCGGCGCCGAGCGAGGCGGCCTCGGCCGGCTCGTAGTCGACCGGGTCGCTCATGCGGAACATGCGCGCGTAGCCATGGGTGATCAGCGCAGCGAGGCCGCCCTGCGGGCGGATGCCGTCATGCTCGGCGAGAATGGCGGCCCGCACGGCCGGATCGGCGAGGCGGGCGAGGCGCTCGGCCACGCCGGCGCCGGTCGATATCCGGCGGAACGTCGGCGTGATGAAGAACGGATTCGCGCTCGAGGCGAACGACAGCAGGATGCCGATCGGCCGCGGCGCGACCTGGGCGCTGACGGGAAGGCCGTCAGCGGTCATCGCCTCGATCTCGGCGAAGATCATCTTCCAGCGGTCGGGCGCATCGTCGGTCTGCTGGACGGTGAACGAAAGGCGCCGCCCGCTCGCCTGCGCGAGGCGCCGGATCAGCGCCAGCTCGGCGCGGGCGAAGTCGTCGTCGGGCGTGAGATAGGCGTCCGAGATAAGCTGGATCACACCCTTGCCGGCCCGCTTGAGAGCGCCCGCGATCCCCATCAGCTCGGCGTCGCCCGCGGTCAGCGTGCCGATGTTGGCGCCGTCGCGGCTGCGGTGGACGTAGGTGCGCGAGGTGGAGAAGCCGAGCGCGCCCGCCTCCAGCGCCTCGGCGGTGAGATTGGCCATGCGCTCGATCTCGGCCTCGCTCGGCTGCTCGGTGTGGTCGGCTCCCCGCTCGCCCATGACGTACGTCCTGAGCGCCGCGTGCGGCAGGTGGGCGCCGATGTCCATGGTGTAGGACCGCCGCCCGAGCGCGTTCAGGTAGTCCGGGAAGCTCTCCCAGTCCCACGTCAGCCCTTCGGCCAGGGCCGTACCGGGAATGTCCTCGACGCCCTCGAGCAGCGCGATCAGCCAGTCGTGCTTGTCGCCGTGCGCCGGCGCGAAGCCCACGCCGCAGTTGCCCATCGCGATCGACGTGACGCCGTTGATCGACGAAGGCGCGAGCACGCTGTCCCAGCAGACCTGGCCGTCGTAGTGGGTGTGGATGTCGACGAAGCCGGGCGTGACGAGCGCGCCGTCGGCGTCGAGCGTGCGCCTGGCCGCGCCGGCGACCTTGCCAACCTCCACGATCCGCCCGCCGTCGACCGCGACGTCGCCTGCGAACCGAGCCACGCCGGTGCCGTCTGCGATGACCCCGTTCCTGATCACCAAGTCATGCATGCGCCGATCCTCCCGTGCGCTGGTTTGCGCCCCATGCAGCGCTCCCGCAAGCGTGACGTCAATCGATTCAAACGGTTGTTTGACAGCGCGCGGGCGCCGGGGCAATTTGCCCAAGCTGCGATAGGACGCAGCCGGCGCGTGGGGCGCCCTGAGGAGGAGACGTTCATCATGGCGGACGACCAGGAGCTGATGGAGCGCGCGATGAGCGCGATGGACCTGGAGGCCGAGCTCAACAACCTCGGCATGTCGAAGGAGGCGCGCCCGCTCTACGAGGCGGTGAAGCGGCACATCGCCGAGAACGTCGCGCCGATGGCCGAGGAGTACAACCGCGAGAACGAGACCAAGGCCGACCGGTGGAGCTACACGCCGCGCCAGCTGGAGCTGCTGGAGGGCGCCAAGAACAAGGCCAAGGCGGCGGGCCTGTGGAACTTCTTCCTGCCGACCTCCGAGATCGGCCGCGGCCTCACCAACCTCGACTACGCCTACATCGCCGCCGAGCTCGGCAAGCAGCCTTTGGCCTCGGAGACGCTGAACTGCTCGGCGCCCGACACCGGCAACATGGAGGTGCTGGAGAAGGTCGGCACGCCTGAGCAGAAGGAGAAGTGGCTGAAGCCGCTGCTCAATGGCGAAATCCGCTCGGCCTTCGGCATGACCGAGCCGGGCCTGGCCTCGTCCGACGCCAAGAACATCGCCTGCCGCGCGGAGCTGATCGGCGACGAATGGGTGATCAACGGCGAGAAGTACTACATCTCGGGCGCCGGCGATCCGCGCTGCAAGATCATGATCCTGATGGTGCAGACCAGCCCCGACGCGCCGACGCAATTCCGCCAGTCGCAGATCCTGGTGCCGATCCCGACGCCCGGCCTCACTATCCTCGGACCGATGCACGTCTTCGGCCATGACGACGCCCCGCACGGCCACATGCACCTCAAGCTGGAGAACGTGCGCGTGCCGAAGGAGAACATCCTCCTGGGCGAGGGTCGCGGCTTCGAGATCAGCCAGGTGCGCCTTGGTCCCGGCCGTATCCACCACTGCATGCGCTCGATCGGCCAGGCCGAGCGCGCGCTGGACCTCATGGTGAAGCGCGGCGCGACCCGGACCGCATTCGGCAAGCCGATCATCCAGCTCGGCAAGAACATCGAGGTCGTGTCCCGCGCCCGGATCGAGATCGAGGCGATGCGGCTGATGGTCCTGAAGGCGGCCAAGGCGATGGACGTGCTCGGCAACCGCGAGGCGCGCGTCTGGGTGCACATGGTCAAGGCGATGGTGCCCGAGCGGGTCTGCCAGATCATCGACCAGGCCATCCAGATGCACGGCGCCACGGGCGTCTCGCAATGGACGCCGCTGGCGGGCATGTACACCAGCCAGCGCACCCTGCGCATCGCTGACGGCCCGGACGAGGTGCACCACATGGTGGTCGGCCGCGCCGAGCTGAGCCGGCACTAGGCGCGAACTCGACCGCGGATCAGACTGAGGGCGACCGGCGCGGCCCACGCGGCCGCGCGGTCGCCTCTTTCTGAAGCGCGGACGCGACACGGCGAGCCGTCTGCAGGACTTGCCTCATACGCCGGGGCTGGTCGTCCGGTGCGGCTTTCGCCTAGTAGGCGTAATGAGCGGCGTGTTCGGCATCCTGCGCCTCGACGGCGGCGCAGTCGAGGAAAGCGACCTCCGGCGGCTGGCCGATGCGATGGCGCATCGCGGGCCGGACGGGCGGGAGTTCGCCACGGCGGGTGCTGTCGGCCTCGGGCATTGCCTGATGCGCTTGACGCGCGAAGACGCATTCGAGGCGCAGCCGCTCTTCGACGACGAGCTGATCCTCGTCGCGGACGCCAGACTGGACAATCGCGCCGAGCTGGCCGACGCGCTCGGCATTCCCGCCCGGACGCTGGGCCAGACGCCGGACAGCGCCCTGATCCTCGCCGCCTACAAGGCCTGGGGCGAGCACTTCGCCGAGCGCCTGCTGGGCGACTTCGCTGTCGCGGTCTGGGACGGCGCAGCGAAGAAGCTGGTGCTGGCGCGCGACCACATGGGTCAGCGCGGACTGCTCTTCCATCGCGACGAGCGCCGCTTCATCTTCGCATCCGACCGCGCGGCGCTTTGGAAGCATCCGGACGTGCCGCAGACGCCGCTGGACGACGCCGCCATCGGCCGGCTGCTGATTCACGACCTCACCATTTGAGACGACAGCGCCGCCCTCGGCCGGATCACCGGCTTCGGCGCGGGCAGCGTGCTGACCGTCGGTGCGGACGGCGCTTTCGCCGTTCGACGCTACTGGTCGCCGCGCGCCGACCCGGTTCATGAGGGCAGGGACGAGGCCTACTACGTCGCCGCCTACCGCCGCGTGCTCGGCGAGGCGGTCGCCTGCCGCCTCGCCCGGCTCACCGCACCGCCGGGCCTGATCTTCAGCGGCGGCTACGACAGCGGCGGCATCGCGGCTTTGGCCGGAAGCACGCCCGTCCCCGGCGGCAAGCTGATCGCCGCGGCGTCGGTCATGCCGGCGGATTATCGTGGCGACATCCGCCACGCGCGCCATTGGGTGGAGCTCTGCGCGCGCCACATGCCCTGGCTCGACGTGCGCTACGTCACCCGCCAGGGCAAGAGCATCCTCACCGGTCTCCAACGGCGCTTCATCGAGCGGGGCGCGCCCGTGGGCGCATACCACTTCGTGCAGCACGAGCTGCTCGCGAGCCTTGCCGCCGCAGGCGCGCGCCTGATCATGGACGGACATGGCGGCGACTACACGCTGAACCCGCGCGGCCAGGCGGCGCTGGCGCGGCATCTGGCGAAGGGCCAGCTCCGACGCTTCCTGAAGGAGCTGCCCGCCCACCGGCGGCTCGGGACCCACCGCTCATGGTGGGCGCTGATCAAGCTGGACGTCGCAGTCATGCTGGCGCCGGCCTGGGCCCTGAAGCTCTGGCGGCGCATCCGCCGCGGCCCCGCGCCGGTCTGGGCCGACCAGCCGATCGCCGAGCCTTTCGCCCGGGAATTAATGGCCAGGGGCGAGATCGACCCCCGCAACCTGCGGCTCAGCGTTCAGCGCGAAACCGAAATGCGCGCGCGACTGCGCGAGGCGCTGGAGCTCGTCGCCGCCGCGCCCGGTCCGGGCATCGGCGCCGAGGCGGTGGAGCACGGCCTCGACCTCACGCGGCCGTTCCACGACAAGCGCGTGGTGGAGCTGGCGCTCGCCATCCCCGAAGACCTCTACGTGAAGCACGGCCGCAACCGCTATCTCGCCTGCCTGGCGCTGAAGGACCTCTATCCGCCGGAGTTCCAGACCCGCTGGCGCATGAACGACGACGAGATCCCCGACTTCCAGCGCATGGCCAAGTCCATCGAGCCGCAGATGTTGGAGGACCTGGCCCGCATGGAGCAATCGCCCATGCTCGCCCGCTACATCGACTTCGGCAAAATCCGCAGGCTGCTCGCCGCACGGCCAACCGCCGACGACCACAACTCAGGCTGGGAGCAGGAGACGCAGCTGGCGCTCGGCGGCTATCTCGCCGCCCGCTACATCGAATGGGCGCGGCGGGATAATCGCTAGAGCGCTTGGCGCGCGGGCCGAACGCGGCCACCACTGCGCTGTCGACATGCCCGGACCCGGCCCCCGCTCGCTGCGCATGGCGGGGTGGGCTGAGGCGGGACACCGCGCCGCAAGCGAGCGATTCTGGATTTCTGCATGGCTAGGCTTTTACCTTTCCCGGCGCAGCGGCTAAGTTGTCGGAGATCGGGACACGAGGAAAGAGACGCGGGCGGGCCTTGAGCACATTTTTGCACCATAATGACAAGATTATCGGCGCGCCAGTGGGTGAAGACGATCTCGTGATGCTCAGCGTTGAGACCGGTTGCTACTTCAGCACCAACGTCGTTGGCCGGAGACTATGGGAGTTGCTGGAAACACCCAGAACTATACCCGATTTGCGGCAGGCGGTCTGCGCCGAATTTGATATCGACGAAGCGACCTGCGAGGCCGACATCGTCGACTTCGTGCGTGAGCTGATGGGCAATGGCCTGATCCAGTCCGTGGAGGCGTAGGCATGGTGGAGGCGGCCAGCAGAGCCCGACGCGCTTGAACGGGATGGCGTACAGCTACCGCATAAGCGGGCTCACGGTCGCTTGCGACTTTCCCTTGGCTGGCGCGGTCGCGACGGAGCCCGCCGTAACGCCGGACGTGCGCGTACGGCTGGCGGACGTACCGCAGACGCTGGAAGGCGGCGCGGCGCTCGGACCCAATTGGGACATGTTCGGCGAGGATTTCCTGCTGAGGGCGCCCCGGCTGGCGCGATTCCTGATCCGCGGCGGGCGCGAAATCGTCATCGCGCTGGAAGACGGCGCCACCGCCCGCGACGCCAGCGCCTACGTGCTGGGCACCGCCTTCGGCATCCTCCTGCACCAGCGCGGCGCCCTGGTGCTTCACGGTGCGGCGGTGGCGCGCGGCGGCGAGGCGATCGCGATCTGCGGTCATTCAGGCGCCGGCAAGTCCACCCTCGCCGCAGCGCTCTGCCGCCGGGGTTGGGCGTTGGTCACCGACGATCTCTGTGCGCTCAGCCCCGGCGACGACGGACGCCCGGTCATCCGGCCGGACGGCCGGCAGCTGAAACTATGGCAGGAGGCGGTCGAGGCGCTGGACCTCGGCGAGCAGCGCGGCGAAGCGGTGCTCGCTAGGTTCGAGAAGTACTTTGTCGCGCCGGCCGAGGTCGCCACCGAGGCCACGCCCCTGCGGGCGATCTACGTGCTTCGCGAATCGCGTCCGCCGCTGACCGACGGGATCGAGCCCCTGCCGTTGCCCGACGCGATGCACATGCTGGACCGCGAAGCCTACCGGCCTGGGTTACGGCTGAAGATGGGCGTGCGGCCCGAGCTGGTGGCCCAGAGCGCCGGCATGCTGGCGCACGTGCGGATGTTCGAGCTCACCCGGCCGCGCGACCTCGCCAGGCTTCCCGAGACCGTCGAGGCGCTGCTGGCCCACTGGGAACTGGCGGCGGCGTGACCGGCTCGGCCGCGATAATCTGGCTGGCCTCCTTCCCGAAGTCGGGCAACACTTGGTTCCGGATCTTCCTCGCCAACCTCGCCGCCGGCGAGAACGGCCCGGCCGACATCAACGATCTGGACGAGCGCGGCGGCATTGCCAGCAGCCGCCACGAGTTCGAGGCTGCCACCCAGCTCGACTCCGGCTTCGTCGGCCACGACGACATCGATGAGCTGCGCCGCGATGTCTACCACCGCATCGCAGCCGAGGTGGATCACCAGCGTTGGATCAAGACCCACGACGCCTATGTCATGACGCCGAGCGGAAGGCCGATGTTCGGCGTAGCGGGGACCCGGGCCGTGTATCTCGTCCGCGACCCGCGCGACGTGGCGGTCTCGTTCGCGCACCACAGCAGCACCACGGTCGACAGGGCCATCGAGCTGCTGAACCGGGAGGATGGCGCGCTGTGCGCCAGCCGCACGGCCCTCGCGCCGCAACTGCGACAGAAGCTGCTCGGCTGGAGCGGCCACGCGGCCAGCTGGCTTGATCAGTCCGACCTGCCGGCCATCCTGCTGCGCTACGAGGACATGAGGGCCGCCCCCGAGGCGCGCTTCGCCGCCGCCCTCGCCTTCGCGGGCAGAGACGCGACGCCCGACGAGATCGCCCGCGCCGTCCGCCACGCCGACTTCAGCGAGCTGCGGCGCCAGGAAAGCGAGAAGGGCTTCGCCGAGCGCATGTCCCGAACCGCGCCATTCTTCCGCTCGGGTCAGGTCGGCGGCTGGCGGGCCGCGCTCACCGCGGAGCAGGTCGCTCGCATAGAAGAGGCGCATGCGCCGATGATGCGGCGACTGGGCTACGAGCTGTCAGCGCCGCCGCACGAGCGCTGAAGACCCTCGTGCGGCTCGTCGGCGGCCTCGCGCAGCGCGCCTGGCTCAGCAAGGCTGCGCCCCCGCTTTCGTCCGCTCCACGGCCGCGCGGACCAGCGGCAGGCGGTCGTTGCCGAAGTACATGTCGGCGCCGTCGACGAAAATCGTCGGCGAGCCGAAGCCGCCGCGGGCGATCACCTCGTCGGTGTTGGCGCGGAGCCGGTCCTTCACGGCCGGAGCGCCCTGGGCGGCCAGCAGCGCCGGGCCGTCCAGCCCCAGGCGCGCGCAGATATCGACGAGCGACGCGTCCTGGGAGATGTCGCGATCGTCGCCCCAGTACGCCTCGAACACGGCGCGGGCGAAGTCGAGCATCGGCCCGCCGTCGGCCTGCAGCACCAGGCAGGCGCGCATAGCCTTGACGCTGTTCACCGGGAAGACGCTCGGCGGCATCCTGATCCTGAGGCCCGCGAGCCGCGCCCAGTCCTGCAGGTCCTTGGCGCCGTAGCGCGCCTTCGGTGGCGGCGGCGGGGTCTGGCGCGACGCGTAGACGGTCGGATTGACGGCGTTGAATATCCCTCCGACGAGGATCGGGCACCACACGATCGGGACGCCCAGCTCGGCCGCCATCGGCTGGATGTTGTGGAACGCGAGATACGTCCACGGGCTGGAGCAGTCGAAGAAGAACTCGATCATTGTGGGGTCCTCGCGGCCGCGCGAAACGAAGCACCGGCGGCGCAGCTTGCCAAGATCGGCATGGTCGCCTCGCGAGGCTACGCCGAAGCCGGGGGGGCCTCGCCCTGCGCGGCGGTCCAGTGAGCGATCTTGTGGACGAGATCGGCCGGGTCGATCGGCTTGGCGATATGGTCGTTCATGCCCGCCGCACGCGCCTCGGCGACCTGCTCGGGCAGTACGTTGGCCGAGATCGCGAGGATCGGCGTGGCCCGGTTCAGGTCGGAGTTGGCGCGGATCGCGCGTGTGGCGGCGGCGCCATCCATGCCGGGCATCTGGAGATCCATCAGCACGAGGTCGAAGCGTTCGGCCATCGCCGCCTTCACCGCCTCGGCGCCGCTCGCCGCTTCCACCAGCGTGACGTTGAACGGAGACAGCATTGCGCTGATCAGCTCCCGGTTCACCGCCACGTCGTCTACGACGAGGATCGAAGTGCGCCCGACCTCGATGTCCGCCGGCGCGCCCGCGACGGCGGCGGCCTCGTCGGCGGCGGTGGCGACCGGCGCCGGGATGTCGAACCAGAACGTCGAGCCGCGCCCCGCCTCGCTCGCAAAGCCGATCGAGCCATCCATCATCTCGATCAGCGCCTTGCAGATCGCCAGGCCCAGTCCGGTTCCGCCGCGACGGTGGTTGTT
>JAKAZA010000161.1 GCA_021816155.1 Pseudomonadota bacterium
GCTTGAGCGCCATGACGGTCGCGCGCGCTTCCGCGCCCGGAACGTAATAGCGGCCGTCGGATCCCCGCTGGATCAGGTCGGCGTAGCGCGCGTAGCCGTACTTCGCCCCGTACTGCTTGAGGGCGCCGAGCCAGGTCTGGTCCACGAATTGAAAGAGTCCGCCCGCCGAGGACGTGCGTGCATGAGCGTTCGGGTTGTAGCCGCTCTCTCGGCGAGCCACCCCCATGAGGAAGCCGAAGTCCGCGCCGGTCGCGCTGGCGGCGCGCTGAATCGCCGCCTCCACGACGCCGCGGATGGAAGGGATCGACATGGCGCCATGAGGTGAAGATTCGTGGTTAACCCCCGCTTAATTCCCGGCCGCGTCGCATTATGCCGACGATTTCGAGATGACGAGCCCTCCCGTTATTATTCAGCGGTTTGGCGACGTCATCGTGGGGGTGAGTTCCGTGGCGATCGGTGGTCCCGATGAGGGACTTGCCCGTGACCTACCGACCGAACCGCGCGGGATCGAACAGGGCGGCCAGGGAACTTCGGCGTCCCTCGAGCGTGTCCAGCACAACGCCCGCGACCATCGGCGCGAGCAGCCAGCCATTACGCCGGGCCCCGACCGCCAGGATGGCGTCGCCTGAACAGCTGTAGCCGACCATCGGAAGGCCGTCGGGCGTCGCGGCGCGAACCCCCGCCGAGGCGCGCCAGTCGAGCACGCCCAGTCCCGCCGTCAGAACCTGCGCATCAACGAGGAGCCGCGCGACGACCGAACGGTCCACGTCGGTGTCGTTGCGGCCGACTTCCATCGTGGCCCCGAGGACGAGCTCGCCCGGGGCGCGGCACAGGTAGACCCCCGGAGCGCGCAGCACCGGGCCACTCGCGAAATCGCCCGCGGCTCGCAGAATATGGCCTTTGATCGGGGAGAGCAGCGCGAGTTCCGGCGCGCGGTCCCCCGGCGTCAGCCCGGCCCCGGTCGCGAGAACGACGCCATCCGCCTCGAGCGGCGCAGTAAGATCGTCGTTGAAACGCGCGCCGAATTCGACCGCCGCTTTGCGCAGCCGCATCAGCGCGACCATCGGGTCCAGGCGCCAGTCGTCTCCGGTGAACGCGCCCCAGCGGCCGTCCGGCTGGGCCACGATCGCCGCGTCTGCGCCCAGGGCTCGGAGGGCGTCGGCGCATTCCGCAGCCTGATCCCGGGCGCCCAGCGCCATCGCCCCGGACCGTTCGAGCTCGAGCCCGATATCGGCGGCGAGCTGCGGCCAAAGGTCGCGGGCCTCGCGGAGCAGCGAGTATCTGCCTTGCGAAGCTCTGTCGAGCAGACACTCGAACGCGGGCGCCAGCATCCCGGCCGCGACCCCCGAGGCGTTGGCGCCGATCGGCGCGGGATCGACCACGGTGACGCGATGGCCGGCCCGGGCGGCGAGGCACGCGGTCACCGAGCCCAGCGCGCCGGCGCCGATGATCAGGAGCGTCTTGGGTGTGAACACGGCAGGCTTTGCAGCCGCTGCAGACCGGCTGGTCAAGGCGCTGTTAGCTGCAGGTCAGCTCAACCTATAGCGGATCGGCAGGCGCTTGGGGCCGCCGACGAAATTAGCCACCGCCAGCTGCGGCTCACCGTCGAACTCGAGCGCTTCGAGCCGGGGGATCAGTTCCTCCCACAGGATCCGCATCTCCATCTTGGCGAGATGCTGGCCCAGACACAGATGCGCCCCGTAGCCGAAAGCGAGATGCCGGTTGGGATTGCGATCGATCCGGAACTCGCCGGGGGCGTCGAACACCTCCTCGTCACGGTTGCCGGAAGGATAGGCCAGCCACAACCAGTCGCCCGCGGCGATGGTTCGGCCCCGCAACTCGTAGTCACGCGTCGCGCTGCGCATGAAGTGCTTCACGGGCGTCACCCAGCGGATCGACTCGTCGACGAGACCCGGGATCAACGAAGGGTCAGCCTTCAGCTTGGCGAACTCGCCAGGCGCCTCGCACAACCCCCAGATGGCGCCCGCGGTGGAGGAGGAGGTCGTGTCATGGCCGGCCGTGGCGACAATCACGTAGTAGCTCATCGCCTCGAAATCACTGATCGGCGCATCGTCGATCCGGCTGTTGGCGATCACCGTCGCGAGATCGCGCCTTGGGTCGGCCTTCCGGTCGTCGGTTATCTTCTTGAAGTACATGAAGAAGTCAGCGATCACCGCCTGCAGCTCCGCCATCGCGTCGGGCGTGTCGCCGCGCTCCCCGCCTGACCGGTTGAGTTCCGGATCGGCGGCGCCGAACAACTCCTGGGTGAGACGCAGCATCCTGGGCTCGTCGTCGCTCGGCACGCCGAGCACCTCCATGATTACCCGAAGCGGGTAGGTAATCGCGATGTCCCTGGCGAAGTCGCACGATCCGCCAAGCGTGGCCATTCGGTCCACGTGCTCACGGGCGATCGCACGGATGCGATCCTCCAGATGACGGATGTTCTGAGGCAGGAACCAGGACTGGGTGAGCAACCGATACTTCGGGTGATCTGGAGCGTCCATTTGCACCAGCGTGCGCACGAGGTGCGGGCTCCCACCGGTCATCTCGCGGACACGCGCATCCGCGGCCTGATTGGTGAAAGTGGTCGCGCGCGCCCCCGATAGGAACAGGTCGTTCTGGCGCGATATCTCAAGGATGTCGGCATGCTTCGTTACCACCCAGAATGGGTCGACACCCTCGACCTCGGCCTTGCCGAGGGGGTTATTGGCGCGCAACCATCGGAACGCCTCGTGGGCGGACGCTCCGTCCGCGTAGGCGGCGGGGTCGATCACCCCGCGGACGACCTCCTCGGGAATCGGGGATGACGTCGACATGCTCGCCTCCAGGTGGAAGAGCGTAAATCTAACCTGCATGGCCGCTAGGTCAGTCAAGCACAGCGTCGGGCCTGTCAGGGCGCGCAGTTATCGTTGTCGCTAGCCGTAGAGTGATCCGAGCTTGAGATATTGCGAAGCGCTCGCATCAAGTAACGCCCGTGGGTCTGCGAGTTCTAGCGGCCACAACCTACTCCCGGGACACGCTTACTCTTTGACTATCGCGTAGCGCGAGCAACTGCGGTGACCTCCGGTTGCGGCGAATGTTCGATTCCGCGCCGACACACTAGCGTCACAACAGAATTCGCGTTAATGCTCGCTACGAGTTCAGAAGGAGGAGGAGACTCAATTCGATGGCCATGACGCGCCAAGGTCCCGACCCGATCGACGTCGCCGTCGGCGCGCGCGTTCGCATTCGACGCCGCTGGCTGGGATTTAGCCAGACCCAGCTCGCCAACGCGCTCGGCATCACGTTCCAGCAGGTGCAGAAGTACGAACGCGGCGCCAACCGCGTCTCGGCCTCCATGCTGGTTAAGATCGCCGCCAAGCTGGAGACCACCGTCGCCGCGCTTGTCGGCGAGGACGGACAGCAACCCGTCGAGGCGATTATCTACGCGCAACTCGCCACGCCCGGCGCGGCCGAGTTGCTGGCGGCGTTCGCTCAGATCAGCGACGGCGAGGCGCGGCGCGCTTTGCTCACGATCGCCGAGGGACTCGTGCCGCAGCGCAAGCGCGCGGCGGCCTAGGAAGCCATCCTCCCAGCGCGGATCGCGGCCCCTCGCTTGAGGGGCCGCGTTCTATTGGAGCTGCGCGCTAATTGCGAAGATGGCCGACGTCGTTCAGCGACACGACGTTGCGTTGTCCGCTCCGCGCGCAGAGGAAACGGTGGACGCTGGCGTAAGCGGGCTCGAAGAAGAGACGCGGCGTCATGCCGAGGATGTGCGCGGTCCAGACGTTGATGACCCCCCCGTGGCAGAAGACGGCGACGGTCTTGCCCGAGTGCGCCGCGATGATCTCCTCCAGCGTGCCCACCACGTCCTTCTGAAAGCTTTCGATGTCGGCGCCATGGCCGCCGGCTACGAACGCCTTCCACGCTTCGTAGTCTTCGCGCTTGAGTTCCTCCATCGGCACGTAGCTGCCCTTGTCGCGGTCGAACTCGACAATGCCCGGTCGCTCATGGATCGCGTGGCCCGCTTGAGCGGCGAAGGGTTCCGCGGTCTGCACGGCACGACGCATCGTCGAGGCGAAGACGGCGTCGACGCCCTCCTCGGCCAGACGCGCCGCAACCCGGCGAGCCTGCTCGAGGCCGGTCTCGGAGAGCGGCGGATCGCTGGTGTCGTCGGCGCGCACCGGCAGCCCGTGGCGGATCAGAACGAGCTCCATCAGCCAATCGCCTGGGCGAGAAGATCGAGCGCCGCCCTGGCGAACTCGACCATGTTTGCGGCCCGGTCGGGACTGCCGGTCTCGAGGGTGAAAGCCATCTCGGCGGGACCGGAGACCGCGAGGCAGGTGTGCCCGGCGGCATCGCCGTACCCGTTTCCGGTCGGGCCGGCGGCGCCCGTCTCGGCAAGTCCCCACGTGGCGCCGAGGTTCTCGCGCACGGTGCGGGCGAGAAGCAGCGCGTAGGGCTCGCTCGACGAGCGCATGCCCGCCACGTCTTCGCGCCGCAGGCCGAGGAGCGCCATGCGGGCCTTGCCCGTGTAGATCACGCCTCCGCCCAGGAAGTAGGCCGACGCGCCGGGCACCTCGAGCAGCGCGGCCGAGATGAGGCCGCCCGCCGACGACTCGGCCACGGCGACCGTTTCGCCCTTCGCCTTCAACCGCGCCCCCAGCGTCGCGGCCGACGCGCTCAGTGGACCGTTCATGGCAAGGGCTCGCGACTGGCGCGTCGCGCGGCGGAACGATAGTCAGGCGGCCACATGACGGTTCGGCTCCTCCTCGTCCTGGCGATGGCGTTCCTCGGCCTTAGCCTGACAGGCTGCGGGCCGCAAACCGTTCAGCGAGAGCCCTGCCCCGCCGGCAAGCTCTGCCTGGAGTACGGCAACGGCTCGGATCCCCAGTCGCTCGACCCGCAGCTGGCCACCACGACCAACGAGGCTGCGATCCTGCGCGAGCTGTTCGAGGGGCTTTTCACCGACGGCCCGGACGGCAACCCGGAGCCGGGCGTCGCCAAAACGTGGCAGGTGAGTCCCGACGGCCTCGTCTGGACGTTCCACCTCCGTCCCGAGCGGTGGTCGGACGGTGAGCCGCTTACGGCCGACGACTTCGTCTACGCCTATCGGCGCATGCTCGATCCTCGAACAGCCTCGTCGTACGCATACCTGCTGTACGTCATCAAGAACGCGCAGGCGCTGAACGACGGCTCGGTCGGGCCCGACCAATTGGGCGTCCGCGCCCTGGACGACGAGACCCTGCAGCTGACGCTCGAGCATCCGGCGTCCTACCTGCCGCAACTGCTGAAGCATCAGGCCTACTTCCCGATCCCGGCCCATCTCGTCCAGAAGACGGGCGACGCCTGGAAGAACCCTGGCGTCATGGTCAGCAACGGCCCGTACCGGCTGGTGGCCTGGAAGCTCGGCGATTATGTCCGCATCGAGAAGAACCCGTTCTATCGCAATGCGTCCGGCGTCTGCTTCGATCGGGTCGACTTCTTCCCGACGCTTGATCCGGCGACGGCCGAGCGGCGTGTCCTTCGCGGCGAACTCGACATCAACAACAGCATCGCGCCGAACCGCGTCGCCTGGCTTCGCAGCCGACCCGCCGCCGCGCCTTTCGTTCACGCGCACAGCTACCTCGGCACCGTCTACCTCGCCTTCAACACACACGCGCCGGGCCTTGGCCTGCAGCCGGTCCGCCAGGCCATTTCGATGGCGATCGACCGCGACTTCATCGCCCGCAAGGTGATGCGCGCGGGGCAGGAGCCGACCGTCTCCTTTGTGCCGGCCGGCATCGCCGACTACCTGCCGCGGAACGCGCCGCATCCAGCCGAGCCATGGGCGGCGTGGCCGTTGGAGCGCCGCCAGGCCGAAGCGCGGCGGCTGATGGCGTCGGTCGGCTACTCGCCGGCCCATCCGCTAAACCTCGAGCTGAAGACCGGCGACGGCGGCAACAACGCGGTCGTGCAGTCGATCCAGTCCGATCTTAAGACCATCGGCGTGAACGTTCATCTGCGTCTCGAGGACCCCAACGTTGTTTTCGAGTCGTTGAACCTGCGCGATTTTCAGATCGGAATGGCTGGCTGGATCGCCGACTACGACGACCCGATGACCTTTCTCGCGCTTCTCCAGTCGGACACCGGTCAGCAGAACTACGGCGACTACCACAACCCCGCGTACGACGCCCTGCTGGTCAGGGCGGACCGCGAGCCAGACGCGTCCAGACGCGTCGAGTTCCTCCGTCAGGCGGAGCAGTTGATGCTGAACGACGCCAACATTGCGCCCCTCTACACGCTGGTGAACCTCAATCTGGTGAACCCCCACATCACGGGCTGGGTCGACAACGACGCGGACATCCACCCGATCCGGGACCTGTGTCGAGATGACGCACGCCTGCGACGCCCGGAATGAGGCCTCCCGCGCGTTTGTCCAAAGGTTGTTTGCACGATCATGGCGTAGGTTCGCCGTCGGCATCCGGGGGCTGAAGCCGTGTCTGAGTCCGCGCAAATCCATCTGCTCGAGACGAGCGTCGCCGACCAGGCGCGCGCGAAGGCGCCGCTGTCGGCCGGACTGGCGTTTCAACCGGAAACGTTCTTCCTCGGCCGCACGGACGGCGCCGGCGTCGTGCGCGATCCATTCGGCCGCATCGTCCGCCGCTGCCGCGTGGCGACCGAAGGGGTCTTCAGCCCCAGCCGCGGCGCGATCCGCTTCGAAGAGGTCTTCACCTACGACGACGGGCAGGTCGATACTTGGCGCTGGGCCATGACCGCGGGGCGCGACGGACGCTATGTCGCCGCCGAGGCGGTCGCCGGCGCCGGGATCACGGGTGAGCGTCACGGGGACGACTACGTGCTCGTCTTCAGGCGTCCGGTCGGGCGGCTCGCCGGGTTCCTCGCGCCACGCTTCCACGCCCGGTTCACGCTGCTCGCCGCCGACACCTGCCTTAAGCGCGCGGCGGTGACCCTGGCCGGCGTTCCGCTCGGTGTGCTGACGGCTTTCCATCGCCGCAGCTGACACCCTCGTAGAGGGCGCGCCTATCGAGCGCCACGAGATAATCAATTGGCTCGATGCACCCTCGGGGGCTTAGCGTTCGTTCAGATCGCAGACCGCCAAGGAGGCAGATCATGTCGAGCGAAAGCAAATGCCCGGTCGCAGGCGGCCAGCCGCGCGTGAACCGCGACTGGTGGCCCAACCAGCTGAATCTGAAGGCTCTGCGCCAACATTCCGCCTTGTCTAATCCGATGGGCGCGGCGTTCGACTACGCCCGCGAGTTCAACAGCCTAGACCTGTCGGCCGTGACCAAGGACCTGCGCTCCCTGATGACAGACTCGCAGGACTGGTGGCCGGCGGACTTCGGTCATTACGGGCCGCTGTTCATCCGTATGGCGTGGCACCTGGCCGGAACCTATCGCGTCGGTGACGGACGCGGCGGCGCCAGCGCCGGGCAGCAACGCTTCGCGC
>JAKAZA010000162.1 GCA_021816155.1 Pseudomonadota bacterium
TCCAGCCGCGCGCCCTCGTTCATCAGCTTCAGCGTGTCGCCCACGAGCCGCTCGAGCGCGTCGGCGACGCTTTCCAGGACGGTGCGGATACGCTTCTCCCCGCCGATCGGCAGGCCGTGGGCGGGCAGGAAGAGTTCGGCGCCCTGGGCGGCCATCGCTCGCATCGCGGCCGCCCACTCCAGCGGATAGCGCTGCGCCTTTTGCGGGTTGCCGGCGTTGGGGAAGTTCCAGATGAAGAAATCGCCGGCGCAGATCGCCTTGTGGCGGGGTATCCAGGACCAGGTGTGGTCGTCGGTTTCCCCCTTGGCGTGCCGCAACTGCACCTGGAGCCCGCCGACCTCGAGGTCGAGCGCATCGCGGTAGGTCGCATCCGGCCTGGGCGAGGAGGCCGGCAGAAAGCGCTGTTGCCCCTCCGTGACGCCGTAGCCGCCACGGCGGAACTGGCCGAACTGGCGCTCGTTGATGATGCGGTTGTAGCCGTCGGTCATCTCGTAGCGGTCGAAGCGCTTCGGCACGTTCTCGTGGCCTATGAAACGCGGACGCCGCCGGCCCCTGCCCTCGGCGTCCTCGACGAAGGCGCCCGCGCCGCCGACGTGGTCGACGTGTCCGTGAGTGTAGACGATCGTGTGGAACGCGGTGTCGGGGCGCCAGCGACGCACCTCCTCGATCACGCGCGGGCCGCCTTGCGGACCCGAGGTGTCGAACGCGACCAGGCCGTCGTCGGTCTCGAACAGGACGCAGTGCGAGAACGCTTCGACCATCGCCACGCCGTCGGCGACCGGCGAGAGCTGGTGGTTGATCCGGTTGATCGGGCCGAACCCCTCGGGCGTCACGCCCTCGTCGATGATCTTCGACGACATTGCCAAGAGATCGGCCATGCTGTGCTCCTCGAACGACCGGAAGCGGTCGTCCGCCGTTACGACAGCTTGGCGCGGGGCGGAAGGCTCTTGGGGCGTGGTCCGTCAGTTGGCGGTCGCTCGATCCAGTCGCGCGATCGCCTCGCGGATCTCCGTCAGCGGGACGGGCGCCGGCGTGCCGAGCAACCAACGGAGGGTGGGCTCGTCGCGTACGGATGAGGCGTCGGAGGCCCAGGACGCGAGGATGGCGCGCTTCTCATGCGCCGGCAGGATCGGGTCCTTCAGCACGTCGCCAGGGCGGTCGAAGCCGACCGCCGGGCGGAGCCATCGCTCGCGCGCTTCCCGCAATCCCAGCGCGGGTTGGTCGAAGAGTTCCTTGGATGTCGCCAGCCGCATGGCTCAAGCCTCCGGAATCGTTGTCCTTTCTCCTGCCGCGCCCACGGTTTCGCAAGCGTCGGCGGCAAGGATTTGGAAGCCGGACGAACAATTTCAAGGGGGCGCGGTCAGCCCGCGAGCAGCGTCTCCAGGCGCTCGGCGGGGCGGCAGAGCATGGCGGCCTCGCCGGAGACGACGATCGGGCGCTCGACCAGGATCGGGTGCTCGGTCATCGCCTTGACGATCGCCGCGTCAGTCACGCCCGGTCTGGTGAGACCCAGTTCCTCGGCGGGCGTGCCGCGGACGCGCAGGACGTCGCGGGGCGTCACGCCCATCCTGGCGAACAGGTCCTTCAGCTGCGGCTCGGTCCAGCCCGCCTTCAGGTACTCGACCACCTCCGGCTTGAGGCCCTTCTCCCTGAGCGCCGCCAGCACGTTGCGCGACGTGCCGCAGCCTGGGTTGTGGTAGATGGTGATCCCTGCCATCGCTCGCTCCCGTCCGAGGGCTCGCCAGGTGCGGACCCCGGCGTTTCGAGCGGCTTCTTAAGAGCGGTCCGATGCCTTTTCCAGACGAAGCCCGGCGCGTCGCCGTCATGGACTACCGCTCGTCCTGGCCGGCGGCGTTCGAGGCGCTGGCGGCGCGGCTGAGGGCGGCGCTGGGCGAGGCGGCGCTCGCCGTCGACCACGTGGGCTCGACCGCCGTGCCCGGGCTCGCGGCCAAGGACTGCATCGACGCTCAGGTTCGCGTGGCGGCGATGGACGAGGCGCGCATCGTCCCCCCGCTCGCCGCGCTGGGCTTCCGCCTGCGGCCGGAGCCCTGGAACAGGATCGAGACGTCTCTCGGCGAGACTTCGCCCAAGCTGGTCTTCGCGCCGGCGCCGGGTGAGCGAGCGGCGAACGTCCACATCCGCCTGGCGTGCGGCGTCGGCGCCCGCTTCGCGCTGCTCTTCCGCGACTACCTCGCCGCCGACGCCGCCGCCCGCGACGCCTGGAGCGCGTTCAAGCGACGCCTGGCCCAGAGCGCGCCGGACCTTCTCGACTACGGCCAGATCAAGGCGCCGGCGACCGAGGTGCTGATGATCGCCGCCGAGCGGTGGGCGAGGGAGGTCGGCTGGACGTGGACCACGCCTCAGGCCGCGATCCGCACTGGCAGGCCCGTGTAGCCCTTCACGAAGTTGGAGTTGAGGCGCACCGGCTCGCCGACCACCTCGATGAAGGAGAAGCGCTTCAGCATCTCCTCCCAGACCACGCGCAGCTGCATCTCGGCGAGGCGCTGGCCCAGGCACCGATGGATGCCGAAGCCGAACGCCGCGTGCTGGCGGGGGCGGGCGCGGTCGACGATGAACTCGTTCGCCCGCTCGATGGCGGTCTCGTCGCGGTTGCCGGAGACGTACCACATGGCGATCTTGTCGCCCTTGCGGATGGTCTTGCCGCCCACCTCGGCGTCCTTCAGCGCGGTGCGGCGCATGTAGGCGACCGGGCTCTGCCAGCGGATGATCTCGGGCACGGCAGAGGTCAGCAGGCCCGGATCGCGGCGCAGCTTGTCGTACTCGGCCGGGTGCTGGTTGAGCGCGATGAGGCCGCCGGTGATCGAATGGCGCGTGGTGTCGCTGCCGGCCACGATCAGGAGGATGATGTTCCCCAGGTACTTCTGCGGGTCGTCGTCGGCCTTGGTCGCGGCGTCATTGGCGAGCATCGTGATCAGGTCGCGCCCGGACTTGTTCGCCGAGCGGTCATCCCAGAGCTTCGTCATCATGGTCAGCGTCGCATAGAGCTCGGCTTGGCGCGACAGCTCCTCGGCCGGGGTCGCCGCCGGGCCGGAGAGGATCAGGTCGGAGACGCGGGGCAGGAGGCGCCGGTCCTCGAACGGGAACTCGAACAGCGTCGCCAGCATCTGGCTGGTCAGCTCGATCGAGACCTTGTCGACGAAATCGAAGGTCTCGCCCACGGGCAGCTCGTCGAGGATCTTCGCCGCGCGCTGGCGGATCAGCGGCTCGAGCTCGGCCAGGGAAGACGTCGAGAACATCGGGGCCACGACGGCTCGCTGCCGGTCGTGGCGCGGTGGATCGAGGGCGATGAAGTTGGCGCGGTCCTCGATGAACGTCGTGCGGTCTCCGACGATCGGCTGCTGGCGCTCGGCGTCGTCGGGCGGCTCGAAGAGGGTGATGCCGCCGTGGACCTGCGACGAGGAGAACGTCGCTACATCGCTCTCGCAGGTCACGATGTCGGCGAACCTGGTGATCGACCAGTAGGGTCCGAACTCGCTCTGCGCCGTGTAGTGCACGGGGTCCTCGGCGCGCAGTCGCTCGAACCACGGCCAGAGCGTGTCTGACGTGAAGTGTTCGACCTCGTGAACCTGGAAGTCTTCGAGGGGCGTCGCATAGGCCCTGGCTCGCGCCTCGTCGGCCCGAGTCATCGCACCGTCGGCCATCGCTCACCTCCCCGGGAACGCATCAGATTGCGCAAGCATGCGCTGCATGCCCTTGCGCCGCCAACTTAATTCACGCTCACCTTTGCGGCGTGACCAGCCTCGACCATGTCAGCCAGCTGATCCGGGCGCGCCGTGCGGGGCGCTCGCCTTATCTCCTCGGCGTCGCCGGCGCCGTGGCGTCTGGCAAGAGCACGTTCGCCGGCGAACTGGCGGCGGCGATCGCAAGCTGGCCGGCGAGCGTGGAGGTGCTGGCCACCGACGGGTTCCTGTTCGACAACGCCACGCTGACCGAGCGCGGCATTCTGAACCGCAAAGGCTTCCCCGAGAGCTACGACGTCGAGGCGATGCGCCGTGCGCTGGCGGCGATCCGACTGGGCCCGATCACCACGCCCGGCTATTCCCACACGGTCTACGACATTGATCCCAACCTCTCGCGGCGCGTCGAGCCGACGGGCGTGCTGATCGTCGAAGGGCTCGGGCTGCACGAGGGGGCCGCCGCGCTCGGGTTGGACGCACTGATCTACCTCGACGCCGACGAGGCGGACCTCGAGGACTGGTTCGCCGAGCGGTTCGTCAGCTTCTGGCGCGAGGCCGAGCGCGACCCGGATTCATTCTACGCCCGCTTCCGCGGCATGAGCGAGGCCGAGACGCGGCGGTTCGCCGCCGAGGTGGTCTGGCGCAGGATCAACCTGCCGAACCTGCGCGACAATATCGTCAAGGGGCGCGACACAGCCGACGTCGTGGTGCGCAAGGGGCCGCGTCACGAGATACTGTCGGTCATCGAGCGAGCGCCCGTAAGATAAGCGGCGGCCGACAGACGCTCGCGCCTCGACATCATCACTCCGGCAGGCCGGTGCGAGCCCCCTCAGGCGGCGACGGCGCCTTCGCTAGGGTCGCGCAGCACATAGCCGCGGCCCCAGACCGTCTCGATGTGATGCTTGCCGTTGGCCGCGGCGGCCAGCTTCTTGCGCAGCTTGCAGATGAAGACGTCGATGATCTTCAGCTCCGGCTCGTCCATGCCGCCATAGAGATGGTTGAGGAACATCTCCTTGGTCAGCGTGGTGCCTTTGCGCAGCGAGAGGAGCTCCAGCATCTGGTATTCCTTGCCGGTCAGATGCACGCGGATGCCGTTCACCTCGACCGTTTTGGCGTCGAGGTTGACGGTGATGTCGCCGGTGCGGATCACCGACTGGGCGTGGCCCTTGGAGCGGCGGACGACGGCGTGAATCCGCGCGACGAGCTCCTCCTTGTGGAAGGGCTTGGTCATGTAGTCGTCGGCGCCCCCGCCGAGCGTTTTCACCTTGGTGTCGATCTCGCTGGTGCCGGACAGGATCATGATCGGCGTGTTCACTTTCGCGACCCTCAGGGTGCGCAGAACGTCGCTTCCGCTCATGTCGGGCAGGTTGAGGTCGAGCAGGATCAGATCATAGTCGTAGATCTTGCCGAGATCGATGCCTTCCTCACCCAGATCTGTCGTGTATACGTTGAACCCTTCCGACTTCAGCATCAGCTCGATGCCTTGCGCCGTGGCGCTGTCGTCTTCGATCAACAGAACGCGCATCTACCCCTCCCCGCAGCCTCTGCGGAATCTTCACGCCCAGCAGCCTGAATCTGCCCAACGCTCGCCCGCCAAATTACCGGCGAGTTAATTTAAGACAGGTTAATCGTGAAAGCTCACCGGGAGAATCGTTAAGCTGATTTGCGATTCAGCGGCAAGGCGGGTGGGGGTGGCGCGCCGTCGCAGGCATTGACTCGCTTCCCGGAACGAGTCCCGCGAGCGAGTCGCGGGATGGAACGACGGCGCGTGGCGTCGCCGTCTCTAACCGTCGTGGAGCAAACGATGATCGCCGATGTCATGAGACCCGTTCTGCGCCTTGTCGCATTCGCCGCGCTTGGCGCGGCTGCGACGACCGCGCCTGCACTCGCCCAGCAGTGCTCGCCGGCGCCGGGTCCCGGTCTCGCCGAAGTGACGGTCCACGATGGCCCGGCCTACGCGAGGCATAGGATCGGCCTGGCGGCGCGCGAGGTCTGCCAGCACGTGCGCGATCTCCATCCGCGCGACGGCCAGGTATCCGGCGGTTGCATGGCGATGGCTGTGCGTGGGGTGCTGCACCAGGCGCAGGGCGAAGCCGGCTATCCGATTGGGGTTATCGCTAACCGTCAGAAGGCGAGGCGGCCGTACAACTCGTCGAACGGACGCATAACGTTCCGCCGGTAGGCGGGACGCGCCTCCAGGCGCACCCGCCATCCGTCCACCGCCGGGGCGGCCGGGCGCTCGATCTCCATCCCGAAGTAGCGGAACATCAGCGTTCCGGCGGGGATGTCGGCCATACTGAGCGCCGCCGACGCGACGAACGGCCGCGCTGAAAGCTGCCGGTCGAGCGCCTCGACGGCCCGGGCGCATTCTCTGGCGAGCGCAGCGTTGCGGGCCGCGTTCCGCTGAGCCGCCGGCGTGCGATAGAAACCCCAGAAGAGGCCCATGACAGCCGGCTGGAGCAGTGTGGCCGTCCAGTCCATCCAGGCGTCGCACTGGGCCCGCTCCGCCGGTTCGGTCGGTGAAAGACGGTCGGGCGCATAGCGGGCGCAGAGGTAGCGGACGATCGCGTTCGACTCCCACAGCGCCGCCTCGCCGTCCCGCAGCACGGGCACCCGGCCATGCGGGTTCATGGCCCGGAAGGCGGGGTCGTCGAGGCCTCCCGCATGGCCGCCGGCGTTGACGTGCTCGAAGGCCAGCCCGAGTTCGTCCAGCGTCCACAGGACTTTCTGGACGTTGATCGAGTTCGCGCGCCCCCAGAGCGTGATCATGCGCGCTGGTTAGCCATTCGCCTCGATATTGTCCAGCCGCGCGGGGCGCGCGGTTAGGCAATGTTTAAGCCGGCCCGCCGACGATCCCCGAAGCTGATCCTTCCTCGCCGGACCTGTCCTTTGCGTAACCTCATCGCCGCCGTCGAGCGGGTCGATCCCCTGGTGGTCTCGGGCCGCGTCGCCGCGGTCAACGGGCTCCTGATCGAAGCGCGAGGAGGGTTGACCCGCCTCTCCATTGGCGCGCGGGCCGACGTCATGCGCCGCGGCGCATCGCCGCTGGCCGCCGAGGTGGTCGGTTTCCGTGAGAACCGCGCGCTGTTGATGCCGTTCGGGCCGCTCGAGGGCGTTGGACCAGGCTCCGAGATTCGCATCCGGCCGGAGGGCGCCGTCGTGCGCCCGACAACGGGCTGGCTGGGTCGGATCGTCGACGCCTTCGGCCAGCCGATCGATGGTCGTGGTCCGCTGCCGACCGGTCTCGCAGCCTATCCGCTGCGCGCCGCGCCGCCGGCGGCTCACTCGCGCGGCCGGGTCGGCGAGCGGCTGGAGCTGGGCGTCCGCGCGATGGACGTCTTCACCACCTGTTGCCGCGGCCAGCGCCTCGGCGTGTTCGCTGGCTCGGGCGTCGGCAAGTCGGTGCTGCTGTCGATGCTGGCGCGGCACGCGACGTGCGATGCGGTGGTTGTCGGGCTGATCGGCGAGCGGGGCCGCGAGGTCCGCGAGTTCATCGAGGAAACGCTGGGCGAGGAGGGGCTGCGGCGCGCCGTCGTCGTCGTCGCCACGTCGGACGAGCCCGCTCTGAAGCGCCGTCAGGCCGCCTACATGACCCTCGCCATCGCCGAGTACCTGCGTGACCAGGACCTGGAAGTGCTTTGCCTGATGGACAGTGTCACGCGCTTCGCCATGGCCCAGCGCGAGATCGGACTGGCCGCCGGCGAGCCGCCGACCACCAAGGG
>JAKAZA010000163.1 GCA_021816155.1 Pseudomonadota bacterium
GAGCGCCGAGACCGGCGTCGGGCCCTCCATCGCGTCCGGGAGCCAGGTGTGCAGGAAGAACTGCGCCGACTTGCCCATCGCCCCGACGAAGAGCAGCGCGCACGCGAGGTCCACTGCGAAGAAATGCCAGCTGCCGAAGTCCCAGCCCTGTTGCGCGTGGGCCGCGACCTGCGGGAAGATATCGGCGAAGCGGATCGTGCCGAAGACCCAGAACGTCGTCATGATTCCGAGCGCGAAGCCGAAGTCACCCACCCGGTTCACCACGAACGCCTTGATCGCCGCCGCGCTGGCGGTGGGCTTCTTGAACCAGAAGCCGATCAGCAGATAGCTCGCGAGACCCACGCCCTCCCACCCGAAGAAGAGCTGCATGAAGTCTGCGGCGGTCACCAGCGCCAGCATGGCGAAGGTGAACAGCGACAGGTAGGCGAAGAAGCGGGGCTTGCAGTCGTCTTCCGACATGTAGCCCCAGGAATAGAGGTGCACGAGCGCCGAGACGCTTGTCACAACCACGAGCATCACGGCGGACAGGCTGTCAATCCGCACGCTCCAGGCGGACTGGAACTTGCCGACATCGATGAACGGCGCGATCTGCGCCACGAAATGCCAGTCGCCCGCGACGGTGTTGAAGAAGGTGTACCACCCGAGCGCACACGAAACGAACAGCAGACCCGTGGTGATAGCCATCGACGCGGTGTCGCCGATCCGCCGGCCTGACAGACCCGCTATCGCCGCACCGACGAGCGGCGCGAAGACCAGAACGGTGACGATGAGTTGCGGCGTCACGCTCAGCCTACCCCTTCATCACCGAGGCGTCGTCCACGGCGATGTCGCCGCGGTTACGGAAGAAAGTGACGAGGATCGCCAGGCCGACGGCCGCCTCGGCGGCGGCCACGGTCAGCACGATCATCGCGAAGATCTGGCCGGTGACCTCGTGCAGGAACGCCGAGAAGGCGACGAGGTTGATGTTCACCGCCAGAAGGATCAGTTCGATCGACATCAGGATGACGATCACGTTTTTGCGGTTCACGAAGATCCCGAAGACGCCGATCGTGAAAAGGATCGCAGCGACCGCCAGGTACTGGGGCAGTCCGATGCTCGTCATGGCGCGAGTCCCTCGCCCGGCTTGATCTGAACGACGCGCATGCCCTTGGCCGGCGTGCGCGCGACCTGATCGGCCACGTTCTGGCGCCGAACGTCGGGACGGTGCTTGAGCGTCAGCACGATGGCGCCGATCATGGCGACCAGCAGCACAAGACCCGCAGCCTGGAAGTAGTAGATGTAGTCCGTGTAGAGCACGCGCCCGATCATCTCGACGTTGGTCGCGTGCGGCGTAGCCGTCAACGGCATGGCGTGCCTGCCCGCGGCGCCGCCTTGGGCGACCGCCATCGACACGATCACCATCTCGATGACCAGCGCGCCGGCGACGAGCGCCCCCAGCGGCAGGTAGCGCGCGAACCCCTCTTTCAGCGCGGCGAAATCGACGTCGAGCATCATCACCACAAAGAGGAACAGCACCGCGACCGCGCCGACGTAGACGATGACCAGGAGCATCGCCAGAAACTCTGCGCCGAGCAGCACGAAGAGACCCGCGGCCGAGAAGAAGGCCGTGATCAGGAACAGGACACTGTGCACGGGATTGCGCGCCGAGATCACGGCAAGCGCCGAGACCACGATCACAATCGCAAGCACCCAAAAGGCGATCGCCTGCAAATCCATGACTTAAGCCGCCGCCACTCCCCTCGTTCAGCCAGCGCGCGCGGCGGCGCCCCGCCACTTCAGATCGCGCCCGTGTCTTACTCTGTTCGGCGCGGGTGAAAACCCCGCAGACCGCCAAAACAGCCCCTGAATTTGCCCCATCACCGGTACGGCGCGTCGAGTTCGAGGTTCTTGGCGATCTCGCGCTCCCAACGGTCGCCATTCGCGAGCAGGCGCTCCTTGTCGTAATAGAGTTCCTCGCGCGTCTCGACGGCGAACTCGATGTTCGGCCCTTCCACGATGGCGTCCACCGGGCAGGCCTCTTGGCACATGCCGCAGTAGATGCACTTGACCATGTCGATGTCGTAGCGCGTCGTGCGGCGGCTTCCGTCCTCGCGCGGCTCCGCCTCGATGGTGATCGCCTGCGCAGGGCAGATCGCCTCGCAGAGCTTGCAGGCGATGCACCGCTCCTCGCCGTTCGGGTAGCGGCGCAACGCGTGTTCCCCACGGAATCTCGGCGACTGCGGGTTGCGCTCGTGCGGGTACTGCACGGTGGCCTTCGGACGGACCATGTAGCCGAGGCCGAGCTTCATCGCGCCAGCGAAGTCCATCAGCGCCGCGCCTTTCAGCGCCTGGCCGATTCTCTCCAACATCAGGTGGCTCCCTTCCGCGGCGCCGCGCACTGGTAGTCGCCCATGTGGGTCGGGTCACCGCCCTTCTTGAGCTCGAACGTCCCGTCCTTGGCCTTGCACGCCAACGTCGCAGCCTTGATCGAATCGTAGGTCGCGTCGCCGATCTGGTACCAGGGATTACCCTCCGCGGGATCGGTCGTGCTGCAGGCCGCCAGAGGCGCGAGGGTGGCGAGCGCGACGGCGATGGCGAGCACCTTGATCATGGCGTCAGCCAGTAGACGCGGATCAGCCCCATCGCCGCGACAGCCGCGAGCGAAGTCGGCAGGAACACCTTCCAGCCCAGGCGCATCAGCTGATCGTAGCGGTAGCGCGGCACCACGGCGCGGACCATGCCGTTCAGGAGGAAGAAGAAGAGCGTCTTGATCGCGAAGAAGAAGAACCCGTGCAGGCTGACCAGAAGGGGGCTCACGCCTTTCAGGTATCCCTCAGGCCACGGCGCATGCCATCCGCCGAAAAACAGCGTCGCCGTCAGCGCGCTCATCAGGATGATGTTCGACGTCTCCGCCAGGTAGAACAGCATGTACGGCGTCGAACCGTATTCCACCTGGTAGCCCGCCACGAGCTCGGATTCCGCCTCCGGCAAGTCGAAGGGCGGACGGTTGGTCTCGGCGAGCGTCGAGATGAAGAATATCACCGCCATCGGGATCATCACCACGGCGCCGATGAGTCCCTTCGGGCCCGCGCCCCCGAGAACGTTCCAGTTCAAGAAACCGCCGGCCTGCTTCTGCACGATGACGTCGAGGTTCATTGAGCCGGAGAGCAGGATCACCGTCACGATCACGAAGCCGATCGAGACCTCGTAACTGATCATCTGCGCTGCGGATCGCAGGGCGCCCAGGAACGGATACTTCGAGTTGGACGCCCAGCCGCCCATGATGATGCCGTAGACACCCAGCGACGAGACGGCGAACAGGTAGAGGATGCCGACGTTGATGTTGGAGACGATCCAGTGCGGCGCCAGAGGGATCGCGGCCCACGCGCCCAGGGCCAGCGTAACGCTGATCAACGGCGCGAGCAGGAACACGAACTTGTCGGCGCCGGCCGGGATGATCAGCTCCTTCAGCAGGAACTTGCCGAGGTCGGCGAACGACTGCAGCAGCCCGAAGGGGCCGACCACGTTCGGCCCCTTGCGCATCTGAACGCCGGCGAAAAGCTTCCGGTCCCCCCAGATGAGGAACGCGCACGAAAGCAAGATGCCGACCGTGACCAGCAGGATCTGCCCGAGGGTGAGGAGGGTCCAGCCGCCCGGCGTGGTCCAGAAATCCGTCATCGCCCGCCTACTCCGCAGCCAGCTTCGCCGCGCCGGAGACGAGCGCAGCGCACTCGGCCATCGTGACGCTGGCCCGCGCGATTGGATTGGTCAGGTGGAATGCTTGGATAGGGCTGACGATGGGCGCGCTCGTCAGCTCGCCCGGCGCGCCGAGCCCCGACAGGTCGAAGGCGCTCGGCGAGGAACCGGGCGCGTAGTCTATCTGACCGAAGGTTGGATGGTCGGCGAAGAGCTTCGCGCGCAGCTCGTCCAGCGAGTCGTACGGCAGCTTCGCGCCCACCCGCTCCGAGAGGGCGCGCAGTATCGCCCAGTCCTCGCGGGCCTCGCCTTTCGGGAAAACGGAGCGCTCGCCGCGCTGCACGCGGCCCTCGGTGTTGACGTACAGCCCGTTCTTCTCGGTGTAGGCGGCGCCCGGCAGGATGACATCTGCGCGGTGGGCGCCGGCGTCGCCGTGCGTGCCGAGGTAGACAACGAACGCATCGGTCGCCGAAAGGTCGATCTCGTCGGCGCCCAGCAGGAACAGCACATCGAGCGCCCCTTGCCGCACCATCTCGCGAGCGGACTTGCCGCCGTCGCGCGGTGCGAAGCCGAGGTCCAGTCCCCCGACGCGCGCCGCGGCGGTGTGGAGGACGTTCCAGCCGTTCCAGCCTTCGCGCACCACGGCTGCGGCCCGGGCGACCTCGGCGATCGCCGCGAGCAGGGCTGGATCGCGCAGAGCGCCCTGCCCGATCACCAGCGCCGGGCGCTCGGCGCTCCCCAGCGCCTTGGCGAAATCGGAATCGCCGGCCGCCAGCCCACCCAGCGCGTCGGCGCCGACACCGAGATGGTCGTACTGATAGGTGAGGTTCGCCGCCGCGCCAACGAGGCCGAAGCGCGTCCGTCCGGCAAGCCACATCTTGCGAAAGCGGGCGTTGAGGACGGCGGCCTCGAGACGCGGGTTCGTGCCGATGAGGAGCACCACGTCGGCGGCCTCGATCCCCGCGAGCGTCGAGTTGAACAGCCAGCTTTCCCGCGGGCCTGCGCCGAGAATTGTCCCGTCCTGGCGGCAATCCAGGTTCGTCACGCCGCCGGCGCCGAACAGGTCGAGCGCGGCCTTCATCGATTCGGCGTCCTGCAGGTCGCCGGCGATCACGCCGACCCGCTCAGCCGTCGCCTGCTTGAGCTTTTCGGCCACCAGCGACAGCGCCTCGTCCCATGTCGCCGGCGTCAAGCGCCCGTCCTTGCGGACAAACGGACGGTCGAGCCGTTGGCGGCTGAGGCCGTCGACCGCGTAGCGCGTCTTGTCCGAGATCCACTCTTCGTTGACCTCGTCATTGGTGCGCGGCAGCACCCGGAGCACCGCCGGCCCGCGCGCGTCGACGCGAATCGCCGAACCGAGCGCATCCATCACGTCGACGCTCTCGGTCTTCTTCAGCTCCCACGGCCGGGCGTTGAAGGCGTAGGGCTTGGAGGTGAGCGCGCCGACCGGGCAGAGGTCGATGACGTTCGCCGACAGCTCGCTTGACACCGCCCCGCCCAGGTAGGTCGTTATCTCTACGTCCTCGCCCCGACTGATCAGCCCGATCTCGGGGACGCCGGCGACCTCGGTGACGAAGCGCACGCAGCGGGTGCACTGGATGCAGCGGGTCATCACCGTCTTGATGAGCGGACCCATGTGCTTCTCTTCGACCGCCCGCTTGTTCTCGACGTAGCGAGTCGCGTCGCGGCCGTAGCCCATCGACTGGTCCTGCAGGTCACACTCGCCGCCCTGGTCGCAGATCGGGCAATCGAGCGGGTGGTTGATCAGCAGGAACTCCATCACGCCCTGGCGCGCCTTCTGCACCATGGGCGAGTTGGTGATGATCTCCATCTTGTCGCCGGCCGGCAGAGCGCAGGACGCCTGGGGCTTGGGAGGGCCGGGCTTCACCTCGACGAGGCACATGCGGCAGTTGCCCGCGATCGAGAGGCGCTCATGGTAGCAGAAGCGCGGGATCTCCTCGCCCGCCAGCTCCGCCACCTGGAGCACGGTCATCCCGTTCTCGAACTCCACCTCGACCCCGTTGACCTTGGCTGTCGGCATGGGCGCGGGCGGTCCTTGTGCAACGCGAAAGGAGAAGCGCCGGGTGGGATTAGCGCCTGAGGATGGGCCCGTCAAAGCCGCTTCTGGAGTTTTTCGCCGCGGGCATCCGGCCACGCCCGTTGACGCCGCAGCCCACGCTCTTCAAGAGCAGGCGCGGCGACGGTCGGGGAGGCGATGATGAACCACTGGCTGGTGAAATCCGAGCCGGCGAAATATGCGTTCGACCAACTTGTGCGCGACGGCAAGACGGTCTGGGACGGAGTCCGCAACAACCAGGCCGCGTTGTGGCTGAAGGCCATGAAGGTCGGCGACGAAGCGCTCTATTACCACTCGAACGAGGGGCTGGCCGTCGTCGGGATAGCCCGGATCTCGCGCGAATGGTTTCCCGACCCGACCGACGCGACCGGCCGCTTCGTGGCCGTGGAATTGACGCCGGTGCGCCCGCTGAAGCGCCCTGTGACACTCGCCGAGATCAAGGCGGACCCGGCCCTGGCCGACATGCGGATGCTGCGCCAGTTCCGCTTGTCGGTGACGCCGATCACCGACGCCGAGTGGGCGGCGATCCTCGCCAAGAGCGAGGCCTGAATCTTCGCCGCGGCTGCGAACGGTTCTTGACACCGGTCAAGGCGGCGCGGCGCGGCCGCGGTGATGGTGGCCACCGAGGTGGCGCATGTCCTACAAGTCGTTGATCACGCATGTCGTGCCCGATCGCGGTTGCCAGTCGCGTCTTCGAATGGCCGCCAGCGTGGGGCGGAAGCTCGACGCTGAGGTCATAGGCCTCGGCGCCTGCGCGCCCTGGCCGAGCGCGGACGTGGCCGCCGAAGGGTTCGAATCGATCCTTCGCCAGGCCCAGGACGATCTGACCTCGGCGCAGCAGGCCTTCGTCGCCCATTTCGCCGACCCGTCCGTCCGGTCCGCCTGGCGCGCCGAGGTGGGCTATCCCGACCGGCTCGCGCCGCAGCACGCGCGGGTCGCCGACCTAGTGCTCGCCTACCCCACTCAAGGCGATGTCGATCGGCTCACGTACACGACGGCGGATGTGCTTGTGATGGAGACCGGCCTTCCGGTGCTGATGATGCCTCGGAAGGAGGCGGACTATTGCGGGGAAACTGTCCTCGTCTGCTGGAAGAATACTCGGGAGGCGCGGCGCGCGGTCTCGGCGAGTCTGCCGCTCCTGACCGCAGCGCGGCGGGTGCTCGTGGCGGCGGTCTGCGGGCGCGAGCAGCTCGAGGCGACCGAGGCCGAACTGGCGGACGTCGCCCAACGCCTCGCACGTCACGGCGTGACGGCGGGGACGCTGGCGGAAGTCGATGCTCCAGGCAAGGCGGGCCAGCGCCTCCTGAGCATCGCTGCGACGGACCGCAGCGACCTGATCGTCTCGGGCGCCTACGGCCACTCGCGGCTGCGCGAGTGGGTGCTGGGCGGCGTGACCCGGGATCTGGTCGAGGCCGGCGAACCTTACGTGCTGCTGAGCCACTAGCGTCGACACGCTGATCCGGACGACACTCACGCCACCCTCGCCGCCGGACGGGACTCGGAGCCCCTGACATGTCCGCAAGCGCGTCCGCTCCCGCTTCTCAGGCCGCCGCGCCCTCCGGCCTGACCGAGGCCGAGGCCGCAGCACGGCTCGTCGCGGAAGGC
>JAKAZA010000164.1 GCA_021816155.1 Pseudomonadota bacterium
GTCACGACGCGGCGAACATCGAGGGCGCCTCGGCGATCGTCTTCACCAGCGCCGTCAAGGCCGACAACCCGGAGCTCGCCGCCGCGCGCGCCCGCCGAATCCCGCTCGTGCGCCGCGCCGAGATGCTGGCCGAACTCATGCGCCAGCAGCACTCGGTGGCTGTGGGCGGCACGCACGGCAAGACCACCACCACGTCAATGGTCGCCGCCATCCTCGACGCCGCGGGCTTCGACCCGACGGTGGTGAACGGCGGCATCATCAACGCCTACGGCGCCAACGCCAAGGTGGGCGAGGGCGACTGGATCGTGGTCGAGGCCGACGAGAGCGATGGCACGTTTCTGCGTCTTCGCCCGACGGTCGCCGTGGTCACCAACATCGATCCCGAGCACCTCGACCATTACGAGACGTTCGACAACGTCAAGCGCGCCTTTCAGAACTTCGTCGAGAGCGTGCCGTTCTACGGCTTCGCGGCGGTTTGCATCGACGACCCGGACGTGCAGGACATGGCCGCGCGGGTCGAGAACCGGCGCCTGATCACCTACGGCGTCAACCCGCAGGCCGAGATCCGAGCGATGAACATCGGCATCGGCGCGGGCGGCTCGACGTTCGACGTGCTGATCAGCGCGCCGGGCGGCGGCGCGACCACGGTGCTCGGCGACATCACGCTGCCCATCGCCGGGCAGCACAACGTGCTCAACTCGCTTGCCGCGATCGCCATCGGCCGCGAGCTCGGTGCGCCGGAAAAGGCCATCCGCAAGGGCCTCGCCGGCTTCGGCGGCGTACGCCGCAGGTTCACCTTCACCGGCAAGACGGCCGGGGTCTCGGTGGTCGACGACTACGGCCACCACCCGGTGGAGATCGCGGCGGTGCTGAGGGCCGCGCGCGCCGTCACCAATGGGCGGGTCATCGCGGTCGTGCAGCCGCACCGCTACAGCCGCCTGCACGACCTCTTCCAGGACTTCTGCCGCTGCTTCAACGACGCGGACACGGTGGTCGTCGCCGACGTCTACCCGGCCGGCGAAGCGCCGATCGAAGGCGCGGGCAAGGATGCGCTGGTCGAGGGCCTGAAGCGCCATGGCCATCGCCACGTCCTCGCTCTGGAGAGCTCCGAAGCGCTGCCGAGCGTCATCGCGGCTGAGGCCAGGGAGGGGGACCTCGTCGTCTGCCTCGGCGCAGGCGACATCACCGCCTGGGCTCATGCGCTGCCCGCTCAGCTCGCAGCGCTGGCGGCGTGACCTGGCGCGACCAGCTTCCGAGGGTTCGCGGCAAGCTCCTCTTCGACGAGCCGCTGGCGCCGTTCACCTGGTTCCGCGTCGGCGGCCCGGCGGACGTGCTGTTCCTTCCGGCGGACGACGACGACCTGACCGGGTTCCTGAAGGCCCTGGCGCCCGAGATCCCGCGCACCGTGCTCGGGGTCGGCTCCAACGTCATCGTCCGCGACGGCGGGATTGAGGGGGTGGTGATCCGCCTGGCGGGCCGGGAGTTCGGCGAAATCCACGTCGAGGCGGCCGATTCCACGGTGATCGCCGGGCCTGGCGCACTCGACGCCGCGGTCGCCCGGGCCGCGGCGAAGGCGGGCATCGCGGGCCTTGAGTTCTACGCCGGCGTTCCCGGTACGGTGGGCGGCGCGCTGACCATGAACGCCGGCTGCTACGGCGCCGAGACCAAGGATGTGCTGAAGACCGCGTGGGGCGTCGACGCGGTCGGCAACCTCCAGGCTTGGACGGCGACCGACTTCGGCTACAGCTACCGGCACAGCGAGCTCGCCGACGCGGGCTTCATCTGGCTGGGCGCCATCTTCCAGGGCCGCCGCGACGAGCCGGCGGTGATCCAGGCCACGATGGACGAGATCACCGCCCGCCGCGAGGCCGCCCAGCCAATCCGCGAGAAGACGGGCGGCTCGACATTCAAGAACCCGCCCGGCATGAGCGCCTGGAAGCTGGTCGACGAGGCGGGCTGGCGCGGCAAGCCGTTCGGCGGGGCGATGTTCTCGCCGCTGCACGCCAACTTCATGATCAACACAGGCTCGGCCACCGCCGCCGACCTCGAGGGGTTGGGCGAGGCCGTACGCGCCGATGTCGCTCAGAAAACCGGCATACTGCTCGAATGGGAGATCAAGCGCCTGGGGCGCCGCCGCTGACGGCCGCCGAGGGGCACCGTCTGACCGCGAATTCAGGCCGCTGGATGGCCTGCCGATGTCAATCGAACGTCGCCGGAGGCCCGGCGCGCCTTGACTCCGAATCGTCGGGCGCGCACCGCCGGTGAGAAGAAAGACGCGGGCGAGGGGGTGTCCGGACATGCGTGCGTGGCTTGCGGCTCTCGCAACTGTGGCTCTCGCAACTCTGGCGCCAGCGACGCCCGCGCTGGCCGGTCCCTGGCGCGCCGGCGCCGATGCGGTGGTCCAGCGCGCGCTGCACGACCCGACCGCCTACGACTACGTCGAGAGCATCTCGGTCGAGGTCGGCCAGAGGCTCGCGGGGTCCGAGGCGGCGGCCCGCGCCCGCGACTGGGCCGTGGCCAAGCTGACCGCGCTCGGCTTCAAGAACGTCCGCGTCGAGCCATTCCCGATAACCGCCTGGCTGCGCGGGCCCGAGGAGGCCGAGATCGTGTCGCCGCATCCGCAGACGCTGGCGATCATTGGGCTCGGCGGCTCGGTCCCGACTCCGCCCGACGGCGTCGAAGGCGAGATCGCGCTGTTCCACACCTACGCCGACCTCCTGGCCGCTCCGCCTGGCTCGTTGACCGGCAAGATCGCGGTGGTCACGCAGCCGATGCCGCGAACGCAGGACGGCAGCGGCTACGGGGCGCTCAATCCGAACCGGCGGCAAGGGCCCAGCGAGGCGGCCAAGCGCGGTGCGATCGCCTACCTGACACGCTCGCTCGCCACGGGGGTGAGCCGCGAGCCCCACACCGGCGCGCTCAACTACGAGCCGGGCGTCCCGCGGATCCCCGCCGCCGCGCTCTCGACGATCGACTCCGAGCTGATCGACCACCTCGCCGAGCGCGGCCGGCCGATCCGGATTCGCCTGAAGCTCGCCTCGACGACGAAGCCGGCGACCGCCTGGACCGTCGAGGGCGAGATTCCGGGCGCAGTCCATCCGGACCAGATCGTCCAGCTGGGTGGCCACCTCGATTCGTGGGACCCGGGCACGGGTTCGATCGATGACGGCGCGGGCATGGGGATCGCTGTCGCCGCCGCCCGGCTCGCCGCGAGCCAGGGTCCGCCGCAGCGTACGATCCGCGTCGCCCTCTTCGGCGCCGAGGAGATGGACTACGCCAGCGCGCCGTTCGCCGCTGCGCACAAGGGCGACGCGCCGCACATGGTGGTCATCGGCGAGTCGGACATCGGGGCCGACCGGGCGTGGAGCGTCGCGCTGCCGGCCGGCTCGACGAACACGCCCGAGATGCGGGACTACGCCGCCGCCGTGGCGCCGCTGGGCGTGATGGTGGCGCGCGAGCCCGCCAGGTACAGCGGCGACGACACGGTCGGCCTGGTCCGCGCCGGCGTGCCGGCCTTCGCCGTGCGCCAGGACGCCAGTCGCTATTTCGACTGGCACCATTCGTCGGAAGATACGCTCGACAAGGTCGACCCGAAGCAGCTGAACCAGGCCGTCGCCACCTGGGCTGCCTTCGTCTACATCGCCGCTAACTCCGACATCGACTTCCGCGCGCTTCGCGCCGCAGCCACGCCGCAGCCCTGACGCACGCCGACGCATGGGCCGGCCCCTGGCCGCGCCAGCGGCCCGGCGCTTAACAGCGCGGCCGGAGTCGGCCTAAACCGTTGCTGTCCAGTTCGAGCCGGAGCCGCCGAAATGTCCAAGCCCCTCGCCGGCCATCATGTCGCGGTGCTGTTGGGCGGCCTCTCGCCGGAGCGCGAAGTCAGCCTCGTCAGCGGCGCCGCATGCGCCGGGGCGCTCGAAAATCTGGGCGCGAAAGTGAGCCGAATTGACGCAGGGCGCGACATCGCGGCCGTGCTCACGCGCCTCGCGCCGGACGTCTGCTTCAACGCGTTGCACGGCGCCTGGGGGGAGGATGGCTGCGTCCAGGGCGTCCTCGAGACCCTTCAGATTCCCTACACACACTGCGGGGTGTTGGCCTCGGCGCTCGCCATGGACAAGACCAAGGCCAAGGCTGTGATGTCGGCCGCGGGCGTCGCTGTGCCGGGCGGCGGGCTCTTCAACCGCTTCGAGGCCGCGCGCCGCCACGTCATGGCGCCGCCGTACGTCGTCAAGCCCAACTCGGAGGGATCCTCGGTCGGAGTTTTCCTTGTTTTTGAAGGGGCTAACGCGCCGCCGCAGGAGCTGGCGTCGCCCAGCTGGGGGCTCGGCGACGAGGTGCTGATCGAACCCTACGTCGCCGGCTCGGAGCTTGCCGTGGGCGTGATGGACGGCAAGGCGATGACCGTCACCGAGATCATCCCGCGCACCGGCTTTTACGACTACGAAGCCAAGTATGGCGAGGGGGGATCGCGGCACGTGCTGCCGGCGCGACTTCCGCCCGAAGTGTTCGAACAGGCCAAGCGCTACGCCGAGCTCGCCCACGCCGCGCTTGGTTGTCGCGGGGTTACCCGCAGCGACCTTCGTTATGACGACATTAAGAAGGTTCTGGTCCTCTTGGAGGTGAACACGCAGCCCGGAATGACCCCCACCTCGCTCGTCCCCGAGCAAGCGGCGCATCTGGGTATCGGGTTCGACCAACTGGTGCTCTGGATCACGGAGGACGCGTATGCCCGCGGTGGTGCGGGGGGTCGGGCGCAACGGCGCCCCGGCCCGGAGCAAAAGCTCCGGCAGTCCAACTAAGAGCCGCCAATCCCCGTCAGCCGCCGGGGCGGCGGCGGACGCTCCCCTGAGGCTGACTCCCGGCATGATCTTCGGGGCCTGCGGCCTTGCTGTCGCCGGCGTCGTCGCCATCGCTCTCGCGACCGACCATCGTGGCGAGCGGCTCGTCGCCGCGCTCGGCGATGCGGCCGTCCAGGCTACTGGAACCGCCGGCCTGCGGCTCGAGAGCGTCCGCCTCGAGGGCGCTTCGCCCCAGTCCGCCGCCGATATTCTGCGCGCCGCCGCCCTGACGAAGGGCGCGCCGCTGCTGACGCTCGACCTCGACGCGTTGCGGCGCCGCGTCGAACAGGTCGGCTGGGTGAAGGGCGCCACGGTGATGCGCTTCTACCCGGGCAGCATCGTCATCGCCGTCGACGAGCGGCGCCTGCTGGCGGTGTGGGAGGACAACGGGCGGACGGCGGTCATCGATTCCGGCGGCGTCGTCGCGCCGGAAGCCGACCCCGCCAGGTTCGCCGCCCTGCCGCTCGTGGTGGGTGACGGCGCCAATGTCGCGGCGGCCGAGATCCTGCCGCACGTGCTGTCGCGCCCGCGCCTGGCCCAGCGCCTCGACGCCCTGGTGCGGGTCGACGGGCGCCGCTGGGACCTGCGGCTGAAGGGCGGGACGATCGTCCAGTTGCCCGAGCTCGACCCGGACTCGTCAACGAACAACGAAGAGGCGGCGCTGATCCGGCTCGACCAACTCGATCAGCAGTCGCGCGTCCTCGACCTGGGCCTCGCCCGGATCGACCTGAGGGACCCTGAAATGGTGGCGGTGCGGCCCCGGCAGACGTCGGGGACGCAAGGGGTGACGGACACAGCAGGATGAAACTGGCAGTCGGAGAAGACAGGGCAGCTTTCGCAGAAGCCGAGCGGAGGGCTGGCGGGCGGGACGCCCTGAAGGTCGGTCTGGGCCGGCCGGGAATAACCGCCGCAGTGGACCTGGGCGCCTCAAAGGTGGCCTGCTTTCTCATGAAACCGGAGGGGGTGCGGCCCGCCGACCGGACGCTGACCGTCGCCGGCGTCGGCTACGTGCAGTCGCGCGGCGTGCGTTCCGGCGCGGTTGTCGAGGTGGACGAAGCGTCGAGCGCCATCGCCCTGGCCGTCGAGCGCGCCGAAACCATGGCGCAGTGCAAGGTGGCGGGCGTCACGGTCAGCACGGCTGGCGGACGGATCGCAAGCCGGCGGCTGGCCTCCACGGTCTCGCTGGGCGCCCGGCCCATCACCGACGCCGACCTGCAGCGCGCCATCGGCGCCGCGGTCGCGGGCCTGCGCATGCCCGGCCGCCGCATCATCCACGTGCGGCCGATCGCCTGGTCGGTCGACGGCCAGAAGGGCGTGCGTGATCCACGCTCGATGTTCGGCCGCCAGCTCGGCCTCTCGCTGCTGCTCGTCTCGATGGACGAGCAGGTGTTCCAGACGATCGCCCACTGCGTGGAGCGCGCCCACCTGCAGTTCGAGGGCGTCGTCGCGGCGCCGTTCGCCTCGGCGCTGGCGACGCTCGAAGAGGACGAGATGGACCTCGGCGCGATCCTCATAGACATGGGCGGAGGCTCGACGTCACTCGCGGTCTATTCGGGCGGCAGCCTCACCCACGTCGACGCGATCACTGTCGGCGGCGGCCATGTGACACAGGACGTGGCGCGCGGGCTCTCCACCTCGATCGCCGGCGCCGAGCGCATCAAGACGCTGCACGGCTCGGCCATCGCCTCCACCAACGAGGACCGCGAGATGATCGAGGCGCCGCCGCGCGGCGACGATCCGGGCGCCGGTCCCGTGGTCGCGCCGCGCTCGCTGCTCAAGGGCATCATCGCGCCGCGTGTCGAGGAGACGCTGGAACTGCTGCGCGAGCGGTTGAAGGAGAGCGGCGCGCCGGTCGAGCCGGGCGCCGGCATCGTGCTGACCGGCGGGGCAAGCCAGCTCGCGGGCGTTCGCGAGGTCGCGGTGCGCGTCTTCGACCGCCCGGTGCGGCTCGGTCGCCCGCGCCGCATCCCTCACCTCGCCGACGCTGCGTCCGGTCCTGCTTTCTGCGCCGCGGCCGGGGTTCTGCACCGCGCCGCCTTCGGCCCGCGCGAAGCGGGCCCGAAGAAGCCGAAACCAGCCGGGCAGGCCGCGAACGGCAACGTGGTCTCCCGCGTCGCGGGCTGGCTGCGCGAAAACCTGTGAGACGAATGGTTGCCCCAGCCTGCGGCAACACGTCCCGATGGTTTCGGTCGCGCGCCAGCAACCCCAAGTCCAGCAACGAAAAAACGATCTGTAGCGGCTGGGCTGCCGCCCGACTCAGATTATGCAGTTAACGCGTGATTAAGCATGGTGGTCGTTCAGTTAAACCATACACGAAGCAGAGCCGACGGGCGGGTCGGTTTGATTCGTTTTGTTGCGCCAGCCGATGACATGCGGGGTTCTTGAGAAATGACGTTCAAGGTTTTCGCTCCCGAACAGACCCGAGAGCTCAAGCCCCGCATCGTGGTGTTCGGGGTCGGCGGCGCGGGCGGCAACGCGGTCAACAACATGATCGAAGC
>JAKAZA010000165.1 GCA_021816155.1 Pseudomonadota bacterium
GGAGGCGGCCTTCTTCGCGCTTTTCGACAGGGTGGCCCGGTGAGCGCGCGGCTGGAGATCACCATCCTGGGCTGCGGGTCGTCCGGCGGTGTGCCGCGCGCTGACGGGAACTGGGGCGACTGCGACCCGTCGGATCCGCGCAACCGGCGTACGCGCTGCTCGCTGATGGTGCGCAGACCCTCGGACGAGGGACCCGAGCGGTGGACGACGGCGATCGTGGACGCCTCGCCGGAGTTTCGCCAGCAGACCGCCGCGGCCGGGGCCAGAAGGCTCGATGCGCTTCTGATGACGCACGACCACGCAGACCAGGCGCACGGCATCGACGACATCCGTGCTTTCGCGCTCCGGCAGCGAGCGCGCATTCCTTGCCATGTCGACGCGGCCACCGAAGAGACGCTGCTGCGGCGCTTCGGCTACATCTTCCATGGCGAAAAGGGCTATCCCGCCATCTCCGATATCGTGCGGACGCCCGCGCACGGCGTGCGCTGGAAGGTGGAAGGGCCATCGGGCGCGATTCCGGTCATCACCTTCGACCAGGATCACGGCGAGGTCCGTAGCCTCGGCTATCGCTTTGGTCCAATTGCCTATTCCAGCGACGTCCTCAACCTCGACGCGGCCGCGTTCCGCGCCCTGGCCGGCGTGGATATCTGGATCGTCGATGCGCTGCGCTACGCGCCGCACCCGACCCACGCCCACGTGGACCGAGCGCTGGGCTGGATCGACCACGTGAAGCCGCGCCGCGCGATCCTGACCAATCTCCATATCGATCTCGACTACATGGAGCTGAAGCGGCGCCTGCCGCAGCACGTCGAGCCGGCGGTGGATGGGATGCGGGTTGAACTTGATATAGATGGCTGATTATCTTGGAATATAAGCCGCTTAAGCTGGGATTTCTCGCATCCAGAAACGGCTCCGGGATGCGCGCGGTCCTGCGAGCCATCGAGTCCGGAGAACTCTCGGCGCAAGCTCGCATCCTGGTGAGCAATCGGCGCGATGCGCCAGCCCTGGGCTTCGCCGCCGAGCACGGCGTGCCGGTCCGGGTGATCCCGACGGCGTCCGACCCCGACGCTGCGGACGCGGCGCTGGTCGCCGCATTGCAGGGCGCCGGCGTCGAGCTGGTCGTATTGTCGGGTTACCTGCGGAAGCTTGGCGAGCGGACGCTGGCCGCGTTTCCGAACCGCATCCTGAACATCCATCCGGCGCTGCTGCCCGAATTCGGCGGACAGGGCATGTACGGACGGCGAGTGCATGAGGCCGTCGCGGCGGCCGGCGCGCGGACCACGGGGGCCTCGGTGCATCTGGTGGATGGCGATTACGACCAGGGGCCAGTGATCGCCAGCCGCTGCGTGCCACTGGAGCCGGGCGACGATCCGGAGGCGATCGAGCGGAAAGTCACCGCCGTGGAACCGGGACTTCTTGTCGATACGTTGCGCAGGATCGGCTCTGGAGAGCTGGCGTTGCCTTCGGCGCCAAGCTCACATTTCTGATAATCTTCCTTAGGCGCGATCTGGGTGTGGTTGGCGGGCCTGGGCGGCGGCGAGCCCGCCCCCCACCGAACGTTCACGGCCCCGCAGGCGAATCGCCGCCGTGGAACCGACCAAAGATACGGGCGGCCATCAAAGCGCTGAGCAGGACTCCGCCGCCGAGAGCGATGACCTGATCTGGCGCGTGCAGATCGAAACGTCCGACGCATGCGATGAGCAGGTACGCGATGACGAGGTTCGCGAACCCCCAGAGCACGTTCACGGTCGACGACGAGAGACCCTGCCCTGGCGGCCTGGCGAAAGGGCTCTGAAAGGCCCGGCCCATCATGCCGCTGACAAAATGCGGGACAGCATTGGCGAGGAACGCTCCGCCGAACAGGTACGACAGGTCATGAAACCAGCTCATTGTCAGACGCTCATCCCCCAGGCGTCGGATGCGGGCTCACCGGACGCTCACCGGGATCTCGGTTGGCGCGGACCGCCTTGTCCAGGAAATCGAGCACCGCCGCGTTGAAGGCGTCCGGATCCTGCAGCGGCGCAAAGTGACCGACGCCCTTGAGGAGCAGCAAGCCAGCGCCCGGGATGGCGCGCGCCAGATACTGGGTGTGGGAACGGTGGATGAGCTCCTCATGGTCGCCGTCGGCGATCAGCACAGGCACGCGGATCGAGGCCAAGTCGCGCGCCGTGTAGTGCGGCTCGCGCATCTGCATGGCCAGCACCCAGCGGAACATACCGCCGAAGTCGTGCGGCGTCGGCGAGACGCGCTCGTAGTCTGCCCTCAGCAACGCCCTCACCCGCGGCAGGATCGGCGCGAATACGCCGACGATCCTCAGGCCGCGCAAATCCATGTTGGCGCCGAACGCGAACACCCGGCTCACCCGATCCGGATGCTTCATCGCCAGGATCAGCGCGACGATCGCGCCGTCGCTCCAGCCGACCAGCGCGGCCTTGCGCACGCCGAGCGTATCCATCACCGCCAGGACGTCGGCGGCCATCTGCGTATAGTGCAGCGGGCGGGCGTCGCGGGTTGAGCGGCCCTGGCCGCGACTGTCGATCGCGACCACCTGATAGCCATGGGCGATCAGGGCCGGAACCTGGAAACCCCAGTCGTCGCTGCTGCCGTCGCCGCCGTGCAGCAGGATGACGGGCGGGCCCGTTCCGAACGTCGCGTACCATATCCTGGCGTCGTCGTGCTCGACGTAGCCCTGCGACGCCGGCGTCGGCAGCGGCGGCGGCGGCGGAAGCGTGAGCCAAGTCGGCGTCGGCTTCGCCCACGCGGCCGAGCTGACAATGGCGAGCGCCAGGCCCGCGAGGAATGCTATCCAGGCGCGCACCGGCGCGCCCGAGCGGCCGGCCATCCCGAGATCGCTGCGCACGCCGGCGCCCAGCCCCTGCCCGCTCAAGGCGCTCCCCTGGTCCGCAGCCGGGCCAGCGACCGCCGCAGGTTCGTCCGCGCCGGCGCCTCGAACCGCGCCACGCCCCAGTCCGAAAGGAACATCCGGTCGCGCGCCAGGAAACGCTCCAGGATCGCGGCGCGGCCTGCGCGGAAATCCGGCTCGGGCACATGGGCGTACTCGCGCCGCACGCCCGCCTCGTAGGCGTCGAACGCCGTCTCTGACGCGCCCAGGACCGACAGATCCATGTCCAGGAAGAGGCGGATATCGTCCGCCTCCTCCGCCGGCGCGTCGGCGGGGACTTCATGCCGCTCGGTCGCCTCGATCATCCGGACCGCCCGGGCCAGCGTCGGCGCGGCGACGACGGCCTGCAAGAGGCGCCACGCGAGCGCCGCGCTGCGACGCTCGTTGTCGGCCCGCGTGGGGTCGTAGACCGCATCGTGGAAGAGGATCGCGCATTCGACCGCCAGCGGATCGGCGAGGTGGGCGCGCACCTCGTCCAGCAGCCGCAGCAGCGCCTGCGGATGGCTCCACGCGTGGTAGCCACGCTGCGGCCCGGCGTGCATGCGCTCGATCCGGCGCATCAGCGCGGCCGGCAGCGTCGTCACCGCCGCGGCGTCCTGAGGTCGGCTACGCATCCTCGAGGAACGTCACGCCCGGGGCGGTCTTCAGCGCCCCTCTGGCGGCCGCGTCCAGCACGTAGCGGCCGGGCAGCTTCAGCTCGACCTCCCGGCCGGCCGGAAAGCCGGCCACCAGCACCACGTCGCCGCCGCCCGACGTGGCGGGCTTCAGGCGCTGGCGCAGCGCGTGCGCGTCCGCGCCGGCGCTGGTAAGGTGCACGCGCAGCGAGACGACGGCGGACTCGATGGCTTGGTCCAGCGGCTCGGCGTCGTCACCGAAGAAGCGGACATCGCCGTCGGCCGCCTTGGCGCGAACCTTGATCACCACATGCGCGCCGGGTTCGAGCACGTCGCGGCGGCGGCGCAGCGCCTCGGGCGGGAACAGCACTTCGTATTCGCCGGTCGGGTCGGAAAGGCTGACGAAGGCGAACTTCTCGCCGCTTCCCGACGCTGCGCGCTCCTGGCGACGACGGATCACGCCCGCCATGCGGAACGCCTCTGCTCCGGCGCGGGCCTGCGCGACCGCGTCGGCATAGAGCGTGGTGCGCCGGCGCCGCAGCACCTCAACCACGTCGTCGAGCGGATGGCCGCTCAGGTAGAAGCCGACTGCGGCCAGTTCCTCGTCTAGCTGGGCCGCCGGCGCAAACGGGGCGATCTTCGGCAGGCGCGGCCGACCGGCGTCGGCGTGCTCGGCGCCGAAGAGACTCACCTGACCGGACGCGCGCTCGGCGGCCATGCTCTGGGCATAGGCGATGAGGTCGTCGGCGGCGGCCAGAATCTGGGCGCGGTTCGCGTGGATCTGGTCGAAGGCGCCGGCGCGGGCGAGGTTCTCCAGAGCGCGCTTGCCGACCTGTCGCGGATCGATCCGCTCGAGGAAGTCGAACAGGTCGCGAAACGGGCCGCCTTCCTCGCGCACGGTCACGACGTGCTCCATCGCCGCGAGCCCCACGTTGCGCACCGCGCCCAGCGCATAGAGCACCTCGCCGTCCTTGACCTCGAAGTCGGCGCCGGAGCGGTTGACGTCGGGCGGGCGGATGGCGACGTCGTGGCGCTTGGCGTCCTGGTAGAACAGGGCGAGCTTGTCGGTGTTGGAGATGTCGAGGCTCATCGAGCCCGCGAAGAACTCCACCGGCGCGTTCGCCTTCAGCCACGCGGTCTGGTACGCGATCAGCGCGTAGGGCATGGCGTGGCTCTTGTTGAAGCCGTAGCCGGCGAACTTCTCCATCCGCTCGAAGAGCAGCGTCGCCACCTCGGGCGCCACGCCACGCTCAGCCGCGCCGGCGAGGAACCGGACGCGCTGCTGGTCCATCTCCGCCTTCTTCTTCTTGCCCATGGCGCGGCGCAGCAGATCCGCCTCGCCGAGGCTGTAGCCGGCCAGGATTTGGGCGATCTTCATCACCTGCTCCTGGTAGACGATCACCCCGAACGTCGGGCCGAGCACATCCGCGATCAGCGGATGGACCGTATCGATCGGCTTGCGGCCGGCCTTGCACTCCACGTACTCAGGGATCGAGTCCATCGGCCCGGGCCGATAGAGCGAGATGAGGTCGGACACCTCCTCCAGATTGGTCGGACGCAGCTGGCGGAGGATGTCGCGCATCCCCTGCCCTTCCATCTGGAACACCCCCAGAGTCTGACCGGCGGTCATCAGCTCGTACGTCGCGGGGTTGTCGAGCGGCATGGCGCCCAGCGGGAAATCCGCGCCGCGACGCCTGAGATAGCCCATCGCCCGATCGATCACGGTCAGCGTCTTCAGGCCCAGGAAGTCGAACTTCACAGGCCCGGCGCTCTCGATCCACTTCATGTTGAACTGCGTCGCCGGCATGTCGGAGCGCGGATCCCGATAGAGCGGGGTCAGCTCGGTGAGCGGGCGATCGCCGATCACGATGCCGGCGGCGTGGGTCGAGGCGTTGCGGTAGAGGCCCTCGAGCTGCAGCGCGATGTCGAGGAGCTCGGCGACACCCTCCTCGTGCTCGCGCGCATGCTGCAGCCGCGGCTCCATCTCGATGGCCTTTGCAAGCGTCACCGGATTGGCGGGATTGTTCGGCACCATCTTGGCGAGGCGATCGACCAGACCCAGCGGAAGCTGCATCACGCGGCCCACGTCGCGCAGCACCGCCCTCGCCTGCAGCGTGCCGAACGTGATGATCTGGGCGACCCGGTCGCGGCCGTATTTCGCCTGGACGTAGGCGATCACTTCCTCTCGCCGCTCCTGACAGAAGTCGATGTCGAAGTCGGGCATCGACACGCGCTCAGGGTTGAGGAAGCGCTCGAAGATCAGCTTGTAACGCAGCGGGTCGACGCCGGTGATCAGCAGCGACCACGCGACCAGAGAGCCGGCGCCCGAGCCACGCCCCGGCCCCACCGGCACGCCGTGCGCCACCGCCCACTTCATGAAGTCGGAGACGATCAGGAAATACCCGGAGAACCCCATCGACTGGATGACGCCGATCTCCTCGTCGAGCCTCGCCCAATAGGAAGGCTCGTCCGGATCGATCCCTCCGGCAGCGAGGCGGGCTCTCAGCCCTTCCCGCGCCTGGACGGCCAACTCCTCGGCCTCGCTGCGGCCGCCGACAGTCGGGAATCGCGGCAGCACCGGGTCGCGCTTCTTCACCATGAAGGCGCAGCGACGGGCTATGTCGAGCGTGTTGTCGCAGGCCTCAGGCAGGTCGGCGAACAGCCGTCGCATATCGGCGGCGCCCTTGAACCAATGCTCTGGCGTGACGCGGCGACGCTCGTCCTGGCCCAGGAACGCGCCGTCGGCGATGCACAGGAGCGCCTCGTGCGCCCGATGCGTCTTGGCCTCGGCGAAGTGGGCGTCGTTGGTGGCGACGAGCGGGACTTCAGCCTCGTAGGCCCACGCAACCAACCCAGGCTCGGCCGCCGCCTCGCTCGCACGCCCATGGCGCTGCAACTCGACGTAGAAGCGGTCGCCGAACACAGCGCGCATCGTCTCCAGCGCCTTGACAGCCTCGCCGCTTCTCCCCTGAGCGAACAGCGGGTCGACTGGCCCGTCCGGACCACCCGAGAGCAGGATGAGGCCCTCCGAGCGCTGCGCCACCGCGGGCCAAGGCACGTGCGGATCTTCCGTCGCCGCAACGTCGAGATAGGCCATCGACGACAGCTCGGTCAGGTTGCGCCAGCCCTGCTCGCTCTGCGCCAACAACACCACGGTCGGGATCCGGGCCCAGCGCTCCGCGGGCCCCTCGCCGATCTCGGTTACCGGAAGGGCGCAACCCACGATCGGCTGCACGCCCGAGTCCTTCGCCGCGGCGCAGAACTCGAGCGCGCCGAACAGGCCGGCGCGGTCGGTGAGCGCCACCGCGGGCATGTCGAGACCTTTCGCCAGCACGCCCAGCTTGTCGGCCTTGATGGCGCCCTCAAGCAGCGAATAGGCCGAGCGCGCGCGCAGATGCACGAAACCGTCGCTCAGACCCGCCATCGTTCCTCCCGCGCCCGCCTGAGCGGGCGACGCGTGCCCGCACCTGATCCCGCGCCGAGGTTCGGCCCCGACTCAGCCCGCGAGACTGGCCACTTGGCAGACCATCCAAACGAACCCCGCGACCGAAACAAGAGCGAGCCCGTCACGCGCCAGTCGAAACATGTTGATACCGCTGTACCTGGTTTGTTCTTTTGCGTTTATTCTTGGTTTGTTCCAGCTTGTCAAGGGCGACGTGGGCGACGCACCCGGCGAGGGCTCAGCTCGCAGCGGCGAGCGCGCGCGGGAGGTCCGCGAGGCTGTTCAGCCGCAGGTCCGCCTCGGCGGCTTGCGG
>JAKAZA010000028.1 GCA_021816155.1 Pseudomonadota bacterium
GCGACGCATAGGGCGCCGCCCCGGCGCCGTCAATGCGGACGCGCGCTCGACGATTCCGTCGTCAATCGAAGGCTTCCGCCAGCGGAGCAGACCTGACCGCCCAGTGCGGTTCCGCATCCTGGCTGATCCGGTGGGTGCGGCCAAAGCTGCCCGAGGCCGCCACCAGCGCCAAGGCCAGCACCACCACCACGAGCGCCCCCATGAGCGCGTTGCGGCCCTCGATCTGGTGGCGAGTGTCGGACCTGTGAGCCATGACCACTTCCGCGGAGGTGGAATGGCATACGCGCCGCGTGGTTCCGTCAAGCGATATCGGGCCGTTGCGCGGTGGCGGCCGCTCAGCTATCGCACGTGCGTTCGGGTGCGCCGGGCAGGGATTCAAAGGAACGGAATGCGCGGACTCGTCACCGTCTTCGGCGGCTCCGGCTTCATCGGCTCGCAGGTCGTGCGGGCGCTCGCCAAACAGGGCTGGCGGGTGCGAGTGGCGGTGCGCCGGCCCTGGCAGGCCTACAGGCTGCGGCTTCTGGGCGATGTCGGCCAGATCCAGATCGTGCAGGCCAACGTGCGCGTCCCCGAGACGGTCGAGCGGGCGCTGGAGGACGCCGAAGGCGCCGTCTACGCGGCCGGCGCGTCGTTCGAGAGCGGCCGCCAGACCTTTGCGGCCCTGCGCGCGGAGGGGCCGGCCATGGTCGCCGACGCGGCGCGGCGGCTCGGCGTCAGGAAGTTCGTGCTGATATCGGGCATCGGCGCTGCGGCCGACTCGCCTTCGAAGCTCGCCCGCACCGCGGCGCAAGGAGAAGCGGCGGTGCGGGCCGCGCTGCCCGGCGCCGTGATCCTGCGGCCGTCGGTGGTGTTCGGTCCCGGCGACGCCTTCTTCGACAGGATCGCCCGGATGGCGGTGATGACGCCTTTCGCGATGCCGATCTTCCACGGCGCGACGCGGCTGCAGCCGGTGTGCGTGTCGGACGTGGCGCGCGCGGCCGCGGCCGCGATCGCCGAACCGTCGGCGGAAGGTCGCACCTTCGAGCTGGGCGGCCCGTCGATCTATACGATGCGCGAACTGACCAAGCTGACGCTCGCCGAGATCGGGCGGCCGCGCGCGCTGGTGGAGCTGCCCGGCGCGCTTGCCTCCCTGATCGGCGTGGCCGGAGACTTGATCGCCGCCCTGCGCGCCATGGCGCCCATCCTCATGCCGCCGCCGATGACGAGCGACCAGCTGGCGCTGTTGTCGGTCGACAACATCGTGTCGGAAGGCGCGGCGGGCCTCGGCGATCTCGGCATCCAGCCGACAGCGGTCGAGCCGATCATTCCCACCTACCTCTACCCCTACCGGAAGGGCGGCCAGTACGCGGACCTCGAACCGCCGACTGAGGCCGTTCGGGCCTAGCGGGCGAACACGCTGCGGGTCAGGCACGAGAAGACGAGGCGGCCGGCCTCGTCGAGGAGATCGTGCTGCGCGAAGACGATGCCCTTGCCTTCCCCGACCTCGTCCTTGCCCATGATCGTCATCCGTCCGCGAAGCAGTTCGCCGGCGGGCGGGTTGCGGACCCAGCGCAGCGCATCGACGCCGAGACGCTTGGTTTGCGGCCAGTCCGCCGCGGCCACCGTGTCGAGCCGCGACCAGATCGCGTAGATCATCGCGTCGGGTGCGCCGCGGTCGACGGTCCAGCCTGGAGCGAAGGCGGCGGCGAAGGCGGCGAGCGCCTCGGAATCCACGCGGGCCGCGCCGAGGCTGGCCACCTGGCCGATCTCGATGTCGTCGAAACGGGCGGGCATCCGGTCTCCTGGGGCGGACGAATCATTGACGGCGGTCGCCACACCCCTCATCGGCGGCGCGCGGCTCAGCGTCCAGCCAGTAAAAGCCGTTTCCACTTGTCCGCGTTCTGCACTAGAGGCGATCGCGTCGCGACCATGCGCTCGATACTCCTCGCCGCCTCACTCGCGCTCGCCGCCCTTGCCGGCGCAGCCGCCGCGCAACCCGGGATGGGCGCGGCCCACGTGAAGGCGACTCTCGCGGCCGAGACTGACGGGGCCGCGCCCGGGTCGACGCTCTACGTCGCGGTCGTGCAGCAGATCGAGAAGGGCTGGCACACTTACTGGCGCAATCCCGGCGATGCAGGTGAGCCGACCACCGTCGACTGGACCTTGCCGGACGGCTGGAAGGCCGGCGACATCGTCTGGCCGGCGCCCAGGCGCCTGCCCGTCGGCCCGCTGATGAACTACGGCTACGAGGGCCAGGCCATTCTCGCCACGCCCATTTCGGTTCCGGCCGACGCCCGCGTGGGCCAGACCGCGCACCTGGCGGCCAAGGTGGATATGCTGGTCTGCGCGGACGTGTGCGTGCCACAGACCACCGACCTCGCCCTTGACGTCCCGATCACGGCTGGCGCGGCGCCGGTCGATCCCGCCTGGGGCGGCCCGATCGCCCAAGCGCTCGCGCTCGCGCCCAAGCCGAGCGGGCTTGCGGCGACCTGGCGGCTGACCGGCGGCACGCTGCGCCTGGCCATCGCAGGTCCGGCGCTGGCCGGCCGAAGTGGCGCGGGCGCCTATTTCTTCCCGTTCGACCCGAGCCTCATCGACCAGGCCAAACCCCAGACGATCGATCTCGGCGCGCAGGGACTGACCATCGCGGCCACGGCCGGGTCGGCGTTCAAGCAGGGCCCCCAGCCGACGACCGTCGCCGGCGTGGTGGAGACGGGCGACGGCCATGCGTTCGAGGTCGAGGCGACCGCCGGCCCGCCGCCGCCCCAGTCGGGCGGCCTCGGTCCGCCTGCAGCCCCCGCCACGCTGGGACTGGGCGCTGCGGCGCTGTTCGCGTTCGCCGGCGGTCTGATCCTCAACCTGATGCCATGCGTCTTCCCGATCCTGTCGATGAAGGCCGCGGCGCTGGTCGGGAAGCCGCGCGAGGCGGGCCAGGCCCGATGGCAAGGTGTGGCGTTCCTTGCCGGCGTGCTCGCGGCCTTCCTGACGCTGGCCGGCGTTCTCCTGGCGCTGCGCGGAGCGGGCCAGGCGATCGGGTGGGGCGCGCAGCTGCAGCCGGCTGTCGTCACCGCCGGGCTCGCGCTGGTGCTGCTGGCGGCGGCGCTGGACCTCTCGGGGGTGTTCGAGATCGGCGCGTCGCTGCAGGGGCTCGGCGGGGGATTGGCGGCGCGCGCCGATCTGCTGGGCGCAGTCTTCACCGGCGCGCTTGCCGTCGTGGTGGCCGCGCCATGCACGGCGCCGTTCATGGGCCCGGCGCTTGGCTATGCGCTGACCCAGCCGGCCCCGGTGGCGCTGGCCGTGTTCGCCGCGCTCGGCCTCGGCTTCGCGGCGCCGTTCACGTTGCTGACCTTCAGCCCCTGGATCCTCAGGCGGCTTCCCCGGCCCGGGCCCTGGATGGACACATTCAAGAAGGCGATGGCATTTCCGATGTACGGCGCCGCCGCCTGGCTCGTCTGGGTGCTGGCGGCGCAGACCGACCGCGGCAGTCTCGCGGCCGCTTTCGCAGCCGCCGTGCTGGTCGGCCTGGCGGCCTGGATCTTCGGCCATGCTCAGCGCCGCGCGGCCAAGGGCCACCGGGCGCGGCTGGGCTTCGTCGTCTCCAGCGGGACCCTGGCTGCGGCCATCGGCATGCTCGCAGCCGCTCCGTTCGGTCCGCCGCCCGCCTCGGCCGCCGCAAGCGCCGCTGTGGCCGCGGGCGTGCCCTCCGAACCGTGGTCGCCCGAGCGGCTCGCCCAGCTGCGGGCGCAGGGCAAGCCGGTGTTCGTGGATTTCACGGCCGCGTGGTGCGTCACCTGCCAGTTCAACGAGCAGGTCGCGCTCAACACGCAGGAGGCGGTGCGCGCCTTCCAGCGCACTGGCGCCGTCTATCTGAAAGCCGACTGGACCAACCGCGACGGCGCGATCGCCAAGGCGCTAGCCGACCAGGGCCGCGCCGGCGTGCCGCTCTATCTCGTGTACGCCGCCGACGGCGGGCCGCCGCGCGTCCTGCCGCAACTGCTTACGCCGGGGCTGGTCGCCCAGGCGCTCGACGCGGCGGCCGCAGCACGGCCTGCCGGCGCTCGCGCGTCGTAAAATCTAGGCCGACGGCTGCGGCGGGGACGTGATCACCTCGACGTTGTCGCGCAGCAGGTAGAACATGTCTTCCAGAGCCTGCTTGCGGGTCTTCGCGTTCGAGGCGGTCTGCAGCGCCTTGAGTTTCACGGGCAGGTCCTGCGACATGCCCTTCAGGATGCATTTCAGGTCGTCGCTGACGCCGCGCTTCGCGAGGGTCACGTGGCCCTGCATGTCGAGGCTCGAGAGCTGTCCGACATCGCTCGCGAACGTGGAGAACCCGGGCTTGCTGGCGATGCTGCTGTCCAGCGCCCCCTGCTCATAGGCCTGGGTCTCGTCCCGCAGCTTAACGGCGCGGCTCACGATGTTGGCGAACAACGGCTCGGTCGCCACCGAGGGCGGCGCCTTGCCGACGGCAGGCGCAGCAGGCGTGGCGGGCGTCGGCGCGGCGAGGGCGCTGGTGGAGAGCAGGCAGACGGTAGCGGCGAGGGCGATGGCGGCGCGAGGCATGGGGCGACTCCGGGTTCCTTGCCGCAAGCATCCGCGACCGCGGTAAACGAGCCCCTACCGAGCGCGCGCCGTCACTCAACCACGGCGAAACGGGCGCGATCGAAGAAGCGCAGCACCTGATCCAGTTCGTGACCCCGGCGCAGGATCACGCCCGCCTGCCCGATCACCGCCCAGGCGCCCTGCCGTCTGGCCAGCGCCGGGCGCTTCTCGATGCGGTAGAGCGGCGCCTCGGAGGCGCGGCGGTAGACGGAGAAGACGGCGGCGTCGGCCAGCCCGTCGATCGCGTAGTCGCGCCAGTGACCAGCCGCAACCATCTGGCCGTATAGCCTGAGCAATCGATCGAGCTCACGCCGCTCGAAGAACGTAACGGACCGGCGGGGCTGCTGCGACGAAGTATCCAGGGCCATGCTCGACGAGCTTGAGCGAGCTTTCCGCAAATGGGAACCCCCCGTTGAGGGCTCCGCGTCAGTGGCCTCGCCGGCGAAACATGACACGGTTTTCATGCTCGGCCTCGAAAAGACCTCAATTCCGCCCAGCACGCGCCCGCTTGGCGAGCGATTTAAGCAATGTCGGCTGATCGGGAAGCCCCGCTGGTCCCGGATCCTGAACAGCCCCCCCAGCCCCCCTGGACGAGATGGGGTCCGGTTAGCCGACACACGCCCTCCAGGTCACCCCCGCGGCCACGCCGGCCGCGGGGGTTCTTGCATCTGGAACACCGCGCCGGCGCGCCCGCGCCGCTATCCCCCGCGCAGTTTGCGGGTCAGCGCCTCCAAGTCGCGCGCCAGCTGGGCGTCGGCGGCGCGCAGCTCCTCGATGCGGCGCACCGCATGGAGCACCGTCGTATGGTCGCGGCCGCCAAAGCGCCGGCCTATGTCCGGCAGCGACCGCGTGGTGAGCTGCTTGGCCAGCCACATGGCCGCTTGGCGCGGTCGCGCCACCGAGCGCGTACGCCGCTCCGAGATCAGGTCCGCCTGCTTCAAGCCGAAGTGCTCGGCCGTCGCCTTCTGGATGTCGTCGACCGTGATGCGCTTCTCCCCGCCGCGCAGGTGCGGCCCGAGGAACGCTTGCGTCTCCTCGAGCGTCAGTCCGCCGGCGCTTGCGCCAGCGCGCACCATCAGGGTGTTGAGCGCGCCCTCGAGCTCGCGGACGCTGTCGGTGAAGCGGTCTGCCAGGAATTGCAGCACTTCGGGCCGCAGTTGCGCCGGCGCCCCCTGGTGGCGTCCGATGAGCGCCGCCTTGCGCTCCAGGATGTCGAGCCGGAGCGCACGATCGGCCGGCTCTATGCCGCAGACCAGGCCGGCGGAAAGATGCGAGCGCAGACGTGCGTCGATCTCCGAGAGCGCGGCGGGAGGACGATCGGCGGAGAATACCACGCGACGCCCGTCCTCCATCAGCGCGGCCAAGGTGTGGAACAGCTCCTCCTCGGAGTTCTGCTTGCCGCCGATGAAATGGACGTCGTCGATCAGCAGCAGGTCAGCGGTGCGCAGCTCGTCTTTGAAGGCCGCCGTCTTGCGCTCCATGATCGCCCGGACGAAGGACGACAGGAAGCGCTCGGCGGTCAGGTAGACCACCTTACGGTCGGGCGCGGTGCGCATCGCCTCCCATGCGATGGCGTTGAGAATGTGCGTCTTCCCGAAGCCGTAGGCGCCGTGGAAAACGACCGGGTTGAAGTGGCCGTCGGCCCACGACGCGACGCGACGCGCGACCGCGAGCGCGAACTCGTTCGACGGACCCTTCACGAACATCTCGAACGTGAAGCGATCCTGCAGCCACTGCGTCTTGGACGGCCGCGCCGTCGGGATCGGCGCGGTGAGCGGGCTGTCGGTGGAGACCGGCTCGACCGCCTCGATCGAAAGCGGCTCGATCGGGACCGGCTCGGCCTGGCAGTCCCCGCCTTCGGCCTCGAACTCCAGGCGCGACTTCAGGGTCAGCTCGCGATGCTCGGGGTCGTGCAAGGCCCAGAGTTCGCCGATGCGGCGCCACGCGTACCGGCGGATCCAGTCGCGCGCGACGCCGGTGGCCGTGACCAGGCAAAGTTCACCCCCCGGCGCCGTCCGCAGCGTGGCCTGCGCCAGCCAGGAACCGTAGGTGTCGTCGCCAAGCTCTCCCCGAAGCTCTGCGCTCGCCTTCACCCACACGCCCGCAGGCGTCAGCGACGCCATCTCCGCCAGTCCCTTCATCGCCATCCAGCCCTATTTCGCTTCGAACCCGCCCCTGCTCGGGTCGAGCCCGAGCTTTGCGGCCATTGCTGGCCACAGCCCGACGCCCCTAAAAAACGACACACACTTCCCCTCAGGGCGTTCGGCCTTCGCCACCGCCGCCCTTTCGTCCGCACAAAGAAAATGCGTTGAGGCGTTCAGACTACGCCCGGGAAGGGCTCCGTCAATCGCGAAATACGGGGCCCGCGAATCAAAAATGTCTTGACTTTCAGCTCTCGCAGAATGGCCAACGGTTAGCGAAATTTCGACAATTTCGGGGCCATGACATAGACTGGAGACGGCCTATTCGGCGACTCCCGAGCAACCGCGAGGCACAGGCGGTTACTTCACAACATTTGCAGAGATTTCAGAAACTTAGTTCCGCCGAGGGCGGACTCAGGCGACCTGAAGCTTCTTCAGCCGCGCAGCCATCCGCGACACTTTGCGCGAGCCGGCGTTCTTGTGCAATACGCCCTTGCCGACCGCCCGCATCAGCTCCGATTGAGCGTCGTTGAAGGCCGTCGTCGCGGCGCCCGCGTCGCCCGCCGTGACAGCCTCTTCGAACTTGCGCAGGAACGTGCGAACCCGGGACCGGCGCGCCTTGTTCACCTCGGTTCTGCGGGCGATCTTGCGGATCGCTTTTTTCGCGCCGGGGTTATTCGCCATGATCCTCTGAGCAGCCTGCTAGGGGCCCCGCACGCGCGGCGGCCGGAAAAAGAGGCGGCGATATACGCCGAAGCCCTTCGACCGGTCAATGCGGCGTTCCAATCCTTTTTGCGCGGCGGCGCGAGAAGCGCCGTCAGGGCCCCTCGACTGCGAGACCGTGGGCGCGAAGCAGCGCTGGCAGGCCCGCCGGCCCAAGCATGTGGCCGACTCCGACCACGACCACCACAAGGCCTGGCCTCCTCATCCGCCGCTCAATCTTGCGCGCCCAGGCGCGATTTCGGTTGACGAGCAGGCGCTCGTAGAGCGTCGGCGAGACCTCCTGCAGCGGCGCGATCGCGTCCCGCTCCAGGCCGGCCACGTCGCCGGCCATCCATTCGGAGATCAGGCGACGGTAGGACCCCGGATCGCTATCGATCTCGCCGACCGTCCACCGCAGGGACGCCAGCTGGTCGGCCAGGGGCGCGCCGGCCAGGAAACCGATCTGCTGCTCGGGGGTCTCGAGCGCACGCCGGCGCGTCGCCGCGGGAGTGATGGCCTGCACCTGCGTCTCCACGCCGTTGAAGGCGGTGGCGCCGTTGCGGCCGTCATCGACGATCGAGAGCGTCAAGTCGGCCATCCATGGCTGCATGCTCTCAATGATCTCGGGGGGATAGTGCAGCGACTGCGCCGCCGCCTGCAGCTGCGCCGCCGCGCCAGGCGACAGCATCTGCAGCAGGCTGCGGCCCTTGGGCAGCTCGCCGCGCATGGCCGACGTCGCAGCGGCCCGACGGTCGCTGTCGGTGGTGATCGGCAGCTCGAACCAGACCTCGTTGGCCTTGCCGAGCGCTTCGTCGAGCACTTTCGGCCGCCAATCCAGGCCGGGAGGCAGGAGATGGATCGAGCCGAACAGCACGAGGGTCGCATGCTTCGAGCGGGCGATCCACACCGGGGGTTTGGCGCAGGCGGGGGCGCCCACGAGGAGGGCGGCGATCGAGGCGAGCGCCAGAAGCGCTGCGGCGCGCCGGCGTCGCGTCATGTCTGGCACTGGCCGCAAACGAACGTTGAGCGCCCGGACTGCACGAGGCGTGCGACGACGCCAGCGCAACCCGGCCGGACACAGGGCTCGCCGTCCCGGCCGTAGACCCGGAAGCTGTGCTGGAAATACCCGAGCGTCCCCTCCGCGGTGGCGTAATCGCGCAACGTAGAGCCGCCAGCCTCGATCGCTTCGCGGAGCACGGCGCCGATGGACTCGGCGAGCGCGGAGAGCTTGCGGGCGCCAAGGCCGCCGGCGGCGCGCTCCGGATGGATCCGGGCGCGGAACAGCGCTTCGCAGACGTAGATGTTGCCGAGTCCCGCGACGACGCGCTGATCGAGCAGAAGCGCCTTCACCGGCGCGCGCCGTCCCGCGAAGGCCGCCTTGAGGTGGGCCGCGTCGAAATCCGCGCCGAGGGGCTCCGGGCCGAGCGGCTGGAACCAAGGGTGGTCCCCCAGAGCGTCCGACGCGATGAGGTCCATGTAGCCGAAGCGGCGCGGATCGTAGAAGGTCACGGTTGCGCCGGCGTCGGTCTCGAAGACGACGTGAGCGTGGCGCGGGTCCGGCGCCTGGGCCAGCGCGAAGCTTCCGGGGCGCCGTGCAGCGTTCGCCCCCGCCACCTCGAAGCGGCCGGTCATGCCGAGGTGAACGACCAGCGTCTCGCCCCTGTCGAGCGGCGCCAGCAGGTATTTGGCTCGCCGCTCCAGCCCTTCGATCCGCGCGCCCGTCAGGCGTTGCCGGAAGTCCGGCGGCAGGGGGAAACGCAGATCGGGCCGGCGCGCCTCGGCGCGGACGAGGCGCGCGCCGGCCAGCACGGGCGCCAGCCCGCGCCGGATCGTCTCCACCTCGGGAAGCTCGGGCACGCGTGCTATCCATAGTGCGCGCCGCGGCCCGACGAAAAGGGGTTCGACGCCGACACGATTGGCTCCCGGCGCCGATCGGGCCTAAAGGCGGGGCCATGACCGCCACGTTCGGATACCGCGACGTCGATCCCGCCGAGAAGCCCGGCCTTGTCCGAGGCGTCTTCGAGCGCGTCGCGCGGCGCTACGACGTGATGAACGACCTGATGAGCCTGGGCGCGCATCGGCTCTGGAAGGACGCGACCGCGGCCCGGCTCAATCCGCAGCCGGGGGAGCTGATCGTGGATTGCGCCGGCGGCACCGGAGATCTGGGGCGGCGCTTTGCAAGGCTCGCAAGGGCCGCGCGCGACCGCCGCGGAGGCGAGCCGGCCCGGATTCTGGTCGTTGACTACAACGCCGAGATGGTCTCGGCCGGCCGCGCCCGCGGCTGGGACGACGAGATCGTCTGGGCGGTTGGCGACGCGCAGGCCCTGCCGCTTCCGGACGCCTGCGCGGACGCCTACTCGATCGGCTTCGGGCTTCGCAACGTAACGGACATTGAGCAGGCGCTCGCCGAGGCGAGGCGGGTGTTGAAGCCCGGCGGCCGGTTCCTGTGCCTGGAGTTCTCCCGGCTGGTCCCCGAGGCGCTGAGGCCGCTTTACGACGCCTATTCCTTCCGGCTGATCCCGCACATCGGCGCCCGGGTGGCGGGGGACGCGGACGCCTACCGCTACCTTGTCGAGAGCATCCGCCGGTTTCCCGACCAGCGCACGCTCGCCCGGCTGATGGCGTCTGCGGGATTCGCGCGCGTGTCGTTCACCAATTTCGCCGGCGGCGTGGTGGCGCTGCACCAGGGCTGGGCGCTCTAGGCCGCCATGCCCCGGCTCGGCTCGTACTGGCGACTGGCCGGGGCGGCGTGGGTGCTGATCCGGGCCGACGCGCTCCTGCCCAGGGAGCTCGACCCTCTGCTGCCTGGCGGCGCGCGGGCCCTCGCGGGCGGGCTGCGCCTGTTCCGCGGGCGACAGGGCCTGGTCGGGCGGCCGGGCGAGCGGCTGGCCAGCGCCTTCGAGCGCCTCGGCCCGGTCGGGATCAAGCTCGGCCAGTTCCTCTCGACGCGCGCCGACATCCTCGGCGCCGAGTTCGCCGACGATCTGTCGCGCCTGAAGGACCGGCTGGCGCCGTTTCCGGCGGACGAGGCCAGGGCCGAGGTTCAGGCCGCGCTAGGGCGTCCGCTGTCGGCCGTATTTGCCACGTTCGAGGAGGCTTTGGCCGGCGCGTCGCTCGCACAGGCGCACCGCGCCACGCTGGCGAACGGGCGCCCCGTGGCGGTCAAGGTGCTCCGGCCCGGCATCGAGCGGCGGGTCGCGGCCGATGCCGACGCGCTGCGGGCCGCCGCACAGCTCGCCGAGGCGCTGGCGCCTCCGGCGCGTCGGCTCCAGCCGCGGGCGTTCGCAGAAACCGTGGTGCGGGCGCTGGAGCTGGAGCTGGACCTGCGCTTCGAAGCGGCGGGGGCGGACGAGCTGCGCGCGGTGATGGCCGCCGACGGATTCATGCGCGCGCCGGGTGTCGTCTGGGAAGGCGTCGCCCGGCGCGTGCTGACGCTCGAATGGGCGACGGGCGCGCCGCTCTCCGGCCCGGCCGCGCTCGAGGCGCCGGGCCTCAACCGGCGCGCGCTGGCCGACAACATGATCCGCGGCTTTCTTGCCCAGGCGCTGGACCACGGCGTGTTCCACGCCGACCTGCACGAGGGGAACCTGTTCGTGCAGGCGCCGGCAAGGGTCACCGCGGTCGACTTCGGGATCGTGGGCCGCCTTGGCCCTGCCGAGCGCCGCTATCTCGCCGAGATTCTTTGGGGCTTCATCCGCCGCGATTACGCGCGCGTGTCGCAAGTGCACTTCGAGGCCGGCTACGTGCCCGCGCATCACGACCCGGCCGCCTTCGCCCAGGCGTTGCGTGCAGTCGGAGAGCCTGTGATCGGCGCCCGCGCCAGCGACGTCTCGATGGGCCGGCTTCTCGCCCAGCTGTTCGAGGTCACCGCGCTCTTCGACATGCGTCTCAGGCCCGAGTTGGTGCTGCTTCAGAAGACCATGGTCACCGTCGAGGGGGTGGCGCGGCGCATCGACCCCGACCACGACATCTGGGCGGCCGCCGAACCGGTCGTCGCCCGATGGATCGCGCGTGAGCTCTCGCCGGGCGCAAGGCTGCGCGATCTCGTCCGCGACGGGCGGGCGGCGCTTTCGGCTCTGGCGAGGACGGCGGAGCCGCGGCAGCCGTCGGAGCTCGACGCCAGCGGGGCGGCGGCGGAGGCGATCGAGGCCCGCGCGCCCGTCGCGGGCCAGTCTCGTGCGCCCTGGCGCGCCGCGATCTGGTTCGTCGCCGGCGCCGCAGTCACCGCAATCGCATTCCGCCTTGGGCTGCTGCTCGGGTTCATCGGGGCGCGCTGAGGCGGGTCGCCGTCAGAGATGAAAGGACCGCCGAGGACGCGCCTCACCAGCCCCAGTGGTGATGGTGGTGATGGTGGTGGTGGCCATACACGCGCGGCGTCCAGGCCCACCCGTTCCAGTAGTAGCCCTGGGCCCGGTACCAACGCCACGGGTGGTGGTGGTGATGATAGTGCGGGATCATCGCCCAGCCCCCACCGTTCCAGTAGTAGCCGTTGTCGCGGTACCACTGCCATGAATGGTGATGGTGGTGATGGTGATAGCCACCGTACTGCGCCAGCTGGAGCCGGGGGGCCTGTTCATGAAGGGCGTCGTCGGCCGCCAGGCGGACGCCCGCGTCAGGAACCGGCTCGAGCAGATCGGCGTAGCTGAGCGCAGGCGGAATCGGGTCCGCCGCGGCGAGGCGGGGAGCGGTGACGCCGACCAGCAAGGCCGTGGCGGCGACCCCGCTCAACAAGGCCGTCTTGGGATGCATTGTACTCAGTCCTCCTAAAGCGCCAGCGTTCGTGGCGGGTCTCGCTCCCCTTCCCAAGGCGTCACCCTAGCGAGGCTCGCTGTTCGCCCCGTGAAACTCCAGTTCACCGGGCGTTCATCCGCACACACGCCCCGGCGACGCTTGGTGCTCAATCCTCCGATTCGGTCCGCCTGGCTCGCGCCCGCGCGGCCCGGGCGAGGTTTCGATAGGTTCCATCGAAAATGGTGTGCGTGTCCGACGTCCAGCGCGTCCCAGTCGCGAGCTTGTCGCGGCTCGCCGCGAGACGGCGGCTGCGCATCTCACGCTGCGCGGCGCTTTCGAGATCCATTGGCTCGAGCGTCAGGTCGGGCTCGGCGGGCAGGATCGTGAAGGCGATGAAGGGCTCGTCCTTGCGGAAGACGTGGGTCACGCCCGGCGGCGGCGCGCGGAAAATGCAGAAGAAGATCATCGGCCACCATTCGGTGCGGAGCAGCGCGGGAACCGCGAGCGGCGTCGAATAGGTCGGATCGGTGAAATACCGCGGGTGCGGCTCGGTGCGCACCGCAAAGCCCGGCGGGACTTCGAGGTCGAGCGACAGCTGATAGGAGTAGTAGTCGTCGCCGAAGGTCCGGAATGGCGGCCATACCTCCATGCCTTCCGGTGCGGGGCCCCAGTCGGCGTCCAGGCGGACCCGGCCGCCTCGTGTCGAGACCCGCAGCTCGGTGTCGTACGGGTAGACCAGCTCCAGGCTGTAGCGCGCGCTCTCGGAAAACGGGATGCAGTGCCACGGCTGCTCGTGCCGGCCGTCAGCGCGCGGCTCCTTGCTTCCCGCCCAGCCGGGGACCGTGACCCGGATCGGCCGCGGCGCGGGCCTGGCGCCGAATTGACGGAATCTGACGACGGGCATCGCATCTCCTCGCGTGGGAAGTCGCCTTGCGCGCTGATGCAGCTGGCCTGATGAGCCTGAGATGAACGAGCCGGATCGCGGCGGAAGGTCGAGCCCACGCGCCCGCGCCGGCCACGCACGGCTCGGCGAAGCGCGAGCCGAACGTCATCCCGAAAGCGGGCGAAATCAAGGACCAGGACGCAGCTCGCACTCCCCTCCCCGCAAGCCGCGCCGCGTCACCCCTGCGAGGTGTTCCCGTGGTCGCCGGCGTTCACCCGGGCGACCTGGTCACGCCAGTAGGCGGCGCCGTCGCGCGGCTTGAACAGGGTGCGCGGCACGCCGGCGCTGGTGGCGACCGCGAAGGTGTTCGTCTTCGCATCGTACATCAGGCTGTCGCCGTTGGGCCGTTCGAGGCGCTGGACGCCGGCTGGCGGCGAGGACACGAACGAGTGGGCCAGCCGCACGTACTCGGCCTCGGTCGTCGCGTTGAACTCCTTGCCATGCCGCCCGAACTGGTAGTCGGCGTTCTCCTGCGCCGTATGGCGACGGTTGGCCGCCCAGATCGGCTTTCCGTCGGCGGCCAGCGGCGCCGGCTGGTCGCGCGGGTCGACCGGCGCCGCGGAAGCCTGAGCGCCGGGCGTCGCGGACGAGGCCATCGCCGGAGGCCCTTTGCTAACCGTCGCGCGCGGGCCGGCGTCGCAAGCGGCCAGCGCCAGAGCGAGCGTCGCACCCGCCCCTATCAGGAAGACAACCCTCATTTCATCACCCCGTCCATGCCGCTTCCCCGAGCGGTTCCGGAACAAAGAAAGAACAACTTGCAACCCTTGTCCAGTGGAATATGAGGCTGCGCCTTTCTTCGGAGCGGACTCCTTGACCGAGCGGCGTGTGCTCCTGATCGTCGGCGGCGGCGTCGCGGCCTACAAGGCGCTCGAGCTGACGCGACTGTTCCGCAAGGCGGGGGTCGGCGTGCGGCCGATTCTCACCGACGCGGGCGCGCGCTTCGTGACCCCGCTGTCGCTCTCGGCGCTGGCCGAGGACAAGGTCCACCAGGATCTGTTCGGCCTGACCGACGAGGCGCACATGGGCCACATCGAGCTTTCGCGCTCGGCGGACCTCGTGGTGGTGGCGCCCGCCACGGCGGACCTGATGGCCAAGGCCGCGAACGGCCTCGCCGGCGACCTCGCCTCGACCACCTTGCTGGCCACCGACAAGCCGGTGCTGATGGCCCCGGCGATGAATGTGCGCATGTGGCTACATCCGGCCACCCGGCGGAACGCGGCGCGGCTCGAGGCAGACGGGGTGGCGATGATCGGGCCGGATGAGGGCGCCATGGCCTGCGGCGAGTTCGGTCCCGGCCGCATGGCCGAGCCGGACGCGATCTTCGCCGCCGCAATGGCGATGCTGGCGCCCCGGCCGCGGCCGCTGGCCGGCAAGCACGTGCTGGTGACGGCCGGCCCCACGGCCGAGCCGATCGATCCGGTGCGGATGATCACCAATCGATCCAGCGGCAAGCAGGGCTACGCCATCGCCGAGGCCGCCGCGGCGCTGGGCGCGCGCGTGACGCTGGTCACCGGCCCGACCGCGTTGCGGACGCCGCCCGGCGTGAGCCGCGTCGACGTGGAGACCGCGCTGCAGATGCTGACGGCCTGCCGGGAGGCGCTCCCGGTCGACGCGGCGGTGTGCGTCGCCGCTGTTGCCGACTGGCGGCCCGAGGAAGCGTTCGAGACCAAGCTCAAGAAGACCGGCGAGGGGCCGCCGACGCTGCGGCTGGTGGAGAATCCCGACATCCTGGCCACCCTGGCCGCCAACAGCCCGCTGCGGCCGAAGCTGGTGGTCGGTTTCGCGGCCGAAACCAACGACCTCGAGGCCAACGCTCGCGCCAAGCTCGCCAAGAAGGGCTGCGACTGGGTTGTGGCCAACGACGTCAGCGCCGAGGGGATCATGGGCGGCGACGAGAACGAGGTAGTGCTCGTCTATCCGCAAGGGACGGACCGCTGGCCGCGCGTCTCCAAGGCCGAGGTCGCCCGGCGCCTCGCCGCCCGGATCGCGGAGGATCTGGCGTGAGCGGGAGCCCCGTCGTCGCGGTGAAGCGGCTGACGCATGGCGGGGACCTGCCGCTGCCCGCCTACGAGACCGCCCACGCCGCCGGCATGGACCTGCGCGCCGCGGTCCCGGACGACGCGCCGCTGACCCTGCGCCCTGGCGACCGCCACGCCGTGCCCACCGGCCTCGCGATGGCGATCCCGCCCGGCTTCGAGGGCCAGGTGCGGCCGCGGTCGGGCCTCGCGCTGCGCCATGGCGTCACCTGCCTCAACGCGCCTGGCACGGTCGACGCCGACTACCGCGGCGAGGTGATGGTGATCCTGATCAACCTCGGCCCGGAGGACTTCGTCGTCCGCCGCGGGGAGCGCATCGCCCAGCTCCTGATCGCGCCGGTGTCGCACGCGACATGGCGCGAGGTGGCCGAGTTGGACGACACCACGCGCGGCGCTGGCGGGTTCGGGTCGACCGGACGGTAGCGGCCGACACGCTCCGTCAGCTCCGCTCGCCGGGCCCGGCCGCCGGCGTCGCCCCGGAGACGCCTGCCGCGGTTCGAGCGGGCCTGCGCAGAGGGCCGCGACTCGCGGCGGTTGGCGCCGGGCGGCATCTCCGCCTAGGCTGACGCCATGGCGACTTTCCAATCCGGCGGGCTGACGCTCGCCTACGACGACATCGAGCCATCCGGCGCCGCCGCCGCCGGCGCGGTGCTGCTGGCCCATGGCTTCGCCACCAGCCGCGCCGAAAACTGGCGCAGGCTCGGCTGGTATGGCGCCTTCGAGCGCAAGGGCTACCGCGTCGTGGCCATGGACATGCGCGGCCACGGCGAGAGCGACAAGCCGCACGATCCCGCCGCCTACGGCCGCGACGAGCTGGTCGGCGACCTCGTGCGCCTGCTGGACCACCTGGGCCTCGGCCGGGTCGACCTGATGGGCTACTCGATGGGCGCGCGGCTGTCGCTGCAGATGGCGCTGGCGCATCCCGACCGCGTGGCGAACCTGATGGTCGGCGGCGTCGGCGGGCGCATGTTCGAGCCGCCGAAGTCGCCCGCGCCCGCCATGACGATGGCCGAGGCGATGCGCGCCGCCGATCCGGAGACCGTCCCCGACAAGACCATGAAGGGCTTCCGGCTCTTCGCCGACCAGCAGGGCGAGGACCGGCTGGCGCTGGCGGCCTTCACCGAAGGACGCGGCGCGGCGCCGGCGCCGGACGAGCTGGCCGCGATCGCGGCGCCGACGCTGGTCGTCGCCGGCGCGCGCGACGAGATGGCGGGCGACCCGCAGGCCCTGGCCGACATCATCCCCGGCGCCAAGGCCGTCACCCTGCCCGCCTGCGACCACTTCTCCGCCATCCCGCACGCGCTCTACAAGGCCGCGGTGTTCGACTTCCTCGAGGGATGGCTGGAGTGACCGCTGACCGCCCGGCGGCCGCCGCGCCCGGGAACGCCCTAGCGCCCGCCGAACAGGGCCGTGCCGACGCGCACCGAGGTGGCGCCGAAGCCGATCGCGGTCTCGAAGTCGCCGCTCATGCCCATGGAGAGTTTCCGAAGGCCGTTGCGCGCCGCGATCTTGGCGGTGAGCGCGAAATGCGGACCGGACGGCTCGCCAGCGGGCGGAATGCACATCAATCCCTCGACCGCGAGCCCGAACTCGTCGCGGCAGCGGGCGATGAAGGCGTCGGCCTCGGGCGGCATGACGCCGGCCTTCTGCGGTTCCTCGCCTGTGTTGACCTCGATGTAGAGCCGCGGCGCCCGGCCGGCGCGCTGGATCTCCTGCGCCAGGACCTGGGCGAGCCGCGGGCGGTCGAGCGTCTCGATGACATTGAAAAAGGCCACGGCTTCGCGCGCCTTGTTGGTCTGCAGCGGGCCGATCAGCCGCAGCTCGAGGCCCTCGCGCCGATGGCGCCACCGCGCCAGCGCCTCCTGCACCCGATTCTCCCCGAACACGCGCTGGCCGGCGGCGAGCATCGCCGCCACGCGCTCCTCCGGCTGCATCTTGGAGACAGCGGTCAGCGTCACGTCGGCAGGATCGCGGCCGGCGGCGCGGGCCGCCGCCGCGATGCGATCCAGGATCGCCCGGCGCGCGGCGACGGCGTCGAAGGCGGGCGCGGCGATCGTTGAGCGGGCGTCGGTCACGGGAGGCTGAGGCGGTTTGGCGATGCGCGCGGACGCTAAGGCCGGCGCGGGTCCGGGGAAAGTCTCTTCCGAGGCTGCTGCTCTTCACCGATCCGGCGCGCACGCCTGATCCAGAGGCGGCGATCGCCGGCCTGCCGCGCGGCGCCGGCGTCGTCTACAGGGCATTCGGCGACCCGGCGGCGATCGCGACCGGGCGGCGACTCGCTCGGGCCGCGCACCGGGCAGGCGCGATGCTGCTAGCCGGGGCGGACCCCGGACTCGCATCGCGCATCGGCGCCGACGGCGTGCACCTGCCGGAGCGGCTCGCGTATCGGGCGGCGGGGCTGCGCCGGGCGAGGCCTGGCTGGCTGGTCACCTGCGCCGCCCACTCCGCCGCCGCCGTCGCCGCTGCGCGCCGCCGGGGCGCCGACGCGGTGGTGTTGTCGGCGGTCTTCCCAAGCGCAAGCCCCTCCGCCGGACGGCCGCTCGGCCCGCTGCGGTTCGCCGCCCTGGTCTCGTCCGCCAGGCTGCCCGTGTACGCGCTGGGCGGCGTGCGCGGCCGGACGGCGCGCCGGCTGGCGGGCTCGGGCGCGGCCGGGCTCGCGGCCGTGGAGGCGCTGCTGCCCTAGTCCCCGACCGCGGGCCCGCTGAGGGCCACGTAGTAGGGCGACTGCCGCAGGCCCGGACCGGAGAACCAGGCGCGCAGTCGGTGCGCGCCTGCCGTCAGATCGACAGCCAGCAAGGCGGCCGCAGCCTCTTCCCCCACGATCGTCTCGGCGGCGAGCGCGCCGTCCACCTCGACGCTCGCCGCGTCGACAGCGAGCGCCTCGCCGCCTTCGTAAAGCCAGCGGTCGTGCGCTGCGACCGCATCGCCGCGAAAGGGGATATCGGCGCCGTCGACGCCGGCGCGCAGGGGGTGGCCGGCTTCGGCGGGCCAGCGGCGCAGGGCGAGTTCGTAGCGGCCGGCGCGCGCCACCCAGATTTCCCAGTATCCGGCGCAGGCCTCGCCCCGGCGCACCTGGCCCTGGCTCCAGACCCCGTCGCCCTCGTCGTTGCGCAGGTCGTGGCTGGTCAGCAGCGTCTGCGGCTCCACGCCAACGGAGATCGGTATGTCGTCGTCCACCTGCCGTGCGCAGAGCGTCCACCAGGACTCGTAGGCTTCGCGCAGTTCCGCAACCACATCCGGCCGGTTCCCGGCCACATCATGCCGCTGCCCGGGGTCGACGGAGAGGTCGTACAGCGCCTCGCCGTTGATCAGCCGCCAGTCGCCCTTCATCACGCAGCTCAGCCGCCACTTGATCGGCCTGGGCACACGCTGGGTGTCGGTCACGAGGATGCGCTCGGCCCAGTCGCCGCCCACCGGTTCGCCGCGCAGCAGCGGAGCGAGGCTGCGGCCGTGAAACGATCGGCCAGCGGGGACCGCCGCGCCACACAGGTCGAGCAGCGTCGGCATCACGTCGATGTAGGCGGCCAGGCTCGTCACCGACCGACCGCCGCCGATCCCGCCGCCCGGCCAGCGGACGACGAACGGGATGCGATGCCCACCCTCGTACATGCTGCCCTTCAGGCCGCGCATGCCGGCGTTGTAGGCGCCCGCCTCGGCCGCGACCGCGAGCGGGCACTGGCCGTTGTCGCTCGCGAAGATCAGGATGGTGTTGTCCTCCAGCCCAGCCGCGGCCAGCCGCGCTCGCAGGCTTCCGAAGCTCGCGTCGATGTCGGTGATCATCGCGAGAAACCGGGCGTAGTTCTCAGTCGCCGTCCGGCCGGCGTAGTGCGCGGCGAGCGCCGGCTCGACGTTGAAGGGGTGATGCGGCGCGTTGGTCGAAAGAAAGCAGAAGAACGGCGTCGCCGGGTCTTCCTCGATGAAGGCCAGCGCCTCGCGGAAGAACACGTGAGTGCAGTAGCCGTCGAACCGCGTGGGAACGCCGTCCGCCAGATAGGTGTCGTCGAAGTAGTCGTTGCCCCACCAGTCCGGGGTCTGGCCGACGCCGCCCCCGCCATGGACGATCGCGCGCTGGAAGCCCCGGTCCTGCGGGCGGTACGGATGGGCGTCGCCAAGATGCCACTTGCCGAACAGGCCCGTGCGCCATCCGCACTCCGCGAGCGCGTCGGCCAGCGTCCATTCGTCGGCGCGCAGCAGCGAGCGGCCGCCCACCGTGTGCCAGACGCCGGTCGAGTTGCAGTAGTGGCCGGTGAGCAGCCCCGCGCGGGTCGGCGCGCAGGTGGTGCCCGAATGGAACTGTTCGAAGCGCACCGCCTCGGCGTGGAAGGCGTCGAGGTGAGGCGTCTCGACGAACGGATGCCCATTCGCGCCGATTGGCGGATAGCCCTGGTCGTCTGTCAGCACGAGGACGACGTTGGGCGGGCGGTCGGCGGCCATCAGCCTTCTCGTGACATGGACGAGCCGATGCCGCTAGTGGGCCGCGCGTTGGCGGGAGGAACGATGAGCGGTCGGCTGGACGGCATGACATGCCTGGTGACGGCGGCAGGCCAGGGGATCGGCCGCGCGACGGTGGAGCGGTTCGCGGCCGAGGGCGCGCGGGTGCTGGCGACGGACATCAACGAGGCCCCCCTCGCCCAGCTGACCGTGGCGGAGACGCGGCGCCTGGACGTCACCGACCTCGATGCGATCACGCGGCTCTTCGCCGAGCGGCCCGAGTTCGACGTCGTCTTCAACTGCGCGGGGTACGTGCACCAGGGCACGATCCTCGACTGCGCCGACGAAGACTGGCGCTTCTCCTGGGACATCAACGTCACCGCCATGTTCCACGTGTGCAAGGCGGCGCTGCCGGGCATGCTGCGCCGCGGCCGCGGCTCGATCATCAACATGTCGTCGGTCGCCTCCAGCCTGAAGGGAGTGCCGAACCGCTTCGCCTACAGCGCGACCAAGGCGGCCGTGATCGGCCTCACCCGCTCGATCGCCGCCGATTTCGTCGGTCGCGGCGTGCGCTGCAACGCCATCTGCCCGGGGACGGTCGCGACGCCATCGCTCGACGAGCGCATGGCCGCGCTGGGCGGCGACCCCGAGGCGGTGAGGAAGAGCTTCGTGGACCGCCAGCCGATGGGCCGCCTTGGCGATCCCCGCGAGATCGCCGCCCTCGCGGTCTATCTGGCGTCGGACGAGAGCAGCTTCACCACCGGCGCGGTCCACGTGATCGACGGCGGCTGGAGCGCATGAGCTTGATGCGCCCCTCCGGCGCCTGCATTGATGAGCCGGGCCCGCGATAAGAGCCCGCCGGCGAGGGGACCAGGGTGACGACGATCACGGCGGCGCGCGCGTTCGACATCCGCTTTCCCACCTCGCGCTTCCTCGACGGGTCGGACGCGATGAACCCCGACCCCGACTACTCGGCGGCCTACTGCGTCCTCGAGACCGACGGCGGCGGCGAGGGACACGGACTGACCTTCACGCTCGGCCGCGGCACCGAGCTGTGCGTGGCCGCCATCGAGGCACTGGCCGGCAAGGTCGTCGGGCGCACCCTGGACGGAATCCGCGGCGATCTCGCCGGCTTCTGGCGGACGCTCGTGGGCGACACCCAGATCCGCTGGCTCGGGCCCGAGAAAGGCGTCGTCCACCTCGCCGCCGCCGCGCTGGTCAACGCGGTATGGGACCTGATGGCCAAGGAAGCCGGCCTGCCGCTCTGGCGCTATCTGGCGGCCATGACGCCGGAGGAGATCGTCGCGGCCATCGACTTCCGCCACATCACCGACGCGTTGCCGCCAGAGCGCGCGCTCGAGCTGCTGCGCGCCCGCCTGCCCGGAAAATGCGAGCGGATCGCCGCGCTCGAAGCGGACGGGCACGCCGCCTACACCACCTCGGCCGGCTGGCTCGGCTATCCGGACGAGAAAATCCGCGACCTCGCCAGCGCCGCGGTCGAGGCCGGCTGGCGCGGGATCAAGATGAAGGTCGGCGCCTCGCTCGCCGACGACCGCCGCCGCGCCGCGCTGCTCCGCGACGTGCTCGGCCCGGACCGTCTGCTGATGACCGACGCCAACCAAGTGTGGGATGTCGGGCCGGCGATCGAGTGGGTGCGCGCGCTCGCCGAGTTCGACCTCTACTGGATCGAGGAGCCGACCAGCCCGGACGACATCCTGGGCCACGCCCGCATCCGCGAGGCGGTGGCGCCGGTGCGCGTGGCGACCGGCGAGCACTGCCACAACCGGGTGATGTTCAAGCAGTTCTTGCAGGCCGGCGCGATCGATGTCGTGCAGATCGACGCCTGCCGGCTCGGCGGGGTCAACGAGGCGCTGGCGGTGCTGCTGATGGCGGCCGCCTACGACAAGCCGGTGTGTCCGCACGCCGGCGGCGTCGGCCTTTGCGAATATGTCCAGCACCTCGCGTTCTTCGACGCCGCCTGCGTGCGCCCGGGCGACGAGGGTCGGATGATCGAGCACGCGGCCCACCTGCACGAGCACTTCGTCGATCCGATCCGCATCGAGCGCGGCCGCTACCTCGCGCCGCAGCGGCCCGGGTACAGCGCGGAGATGAAGCCCGAGAGCCGTGACGCGTTCGCCTTCCCGCACGGCGCCGAATGGAGGGGCGCATGACCCTCCGCCAGAAGGTGCTCGTGCTCTACCTGAAGAACTCGGCGCTCGATTCGCCGGTGCTCGGGTGGGCCGTCTACGACGGGACCGGCGAGACGCTGCACATGGCGGGCGACGCCGACGCGCCGCCCTACGCCACCGGCCTCGCGGCGCTCAGGGACGGCTGGCGGCTCATCCAGGCCTCGCAACTCCTCCCGCACGCCAGGGGCGAGGAGCTTGATCTGTCCTACCTGAAGTACGAATTCTTCTTCGAACAGCTCGTGGAGGTCGGCCCGTGACCGAGCCCATCCTGCTCACATCGGCGCAGGTCGCCAGCTTCGTGGCGCGCGGCTTCCTGCGCTTCGACGCCGCGGTCCCGGCCGACATCAACGCGCAGTTCATGGCCGAGGCCGGCCGCGCGCCGGAGCCGGTCGAGGGCGGCCGGTTCTTCGACGTGCAGGCCAGCGTGATGGCCTCGAGCCGGATCCCGGAGGTGCCGGCCGGAACGCCGCTGTCGGAAGCCTATCCGCCGGGCAGCGCGCTCGCCCGCCTCCTCGACCTGCCGCGGGTGAAAGGCGCGATCCGCAGCCTCCTGGGCGAGGCGCCGGTCTTCGACCACCACTTCCTGCACGTCACCTACCCGCCGCGCTTCCACGCCGCCGCGGCGCACGAGAACGTCTCCCAGCACACCCACCAGGACTCGACCGTCGACCCGCGTCCGCAGGCGTTCGACGTCCAGATGATGTACTATCCGCACGCCGTGACGCGGGCGATGGGCGGCACGCGCTTCATCCCCGGCACGCACCTCAGGAAGGTCAGCGAGGTGGCGCTCGGCCGCTACCAGAACATGGTCGGCCAGCAGCACATGGTCTGCGACGCGGGCACGCTGCTCTTCCTGCACCACGGCATCTGGCACGGCGGCGGCGTCAACCTGTCGGACGACACCCGCTACATGTTCAAGGTCCGCATGCACGCCAGCGGTTCGCAGAAGCGCCAGTGGGACCTCTCGGACCTGCCCCAGCGCAACGCCCAGCGTCCGATCTTCTTCGTCAAGACCCCGCCCGAGCGCGGCTCGGTCGAGACCATCCTGACCACGCCCGAGCCCTGGTTCGAGCAGGACACCGGCCGTCTCGAGTACGTGAACCGCGTCAAGCTGTGGCGCTACCTCGCCGACGACCCGGCCTACGACGCCGACTACTGGCTGACCCGGCTCGAGCACGCGTGAAAGCGGGAGGGACTCAAGCCTCCACCAGCCCGTTCAGGCTCTCGATCGCTTCCAGGAACTCCTCCTTGAATTCCTGCACGACCTGGCCGGCCGAGCGCACGCTGTCGATCAGGCCGACGCCCTGGCCGACGAAGTAGGTCACCATCTCGCGCGCCTTCGGATTGCCTGCCTCGGCCGCGCGGTTGACCGAGCGCAGGGCGGCCTCGCTGACCAGGCTCATCAGCGGCATCGGCAGCGCGCCCGGGCTCTGGGGGCTGCGCTCCCAGGCCTCGGTCCAGGCCGAGCGCAGTTGCCGGGCGGGCTTGCCGGTGCGGGTCTTCACGCGCACCGCGTCGCGGCTGGAGGCCTCGATCATCTTCTCGCGGAAGATCTCGCTGGTCTCGCTCTCGCGCGTCGCCAGCCAGACCGAGCCGGTCCAGGCGCCCGCCGCGCCCATGGCCATGCAGGCGGCCATCTGGCGCCCGTTCATGATCCCGCCCGCGGCCAGCACCGGGACCTCGCGGATCGGCTTGATCGCCTTCAGCACCTCGGGGATCAGCACCATGGTGGTGACCTCGCCGCAGTGGCCGCCCGCCTCGGTGCCCTGCGCCACCAGGATGTCGACGCCGGCGCTGACCTGGCGGATCGCGTGCTCCTTGGCGCCCACCAGCGCCGCCACCGGCACGCCGTGCGCGCGGCCCATCTCGATCATCTGGGGCGGCGGCACGCCCAGCGCGTTGGCGATCAGCTTGATCGGGTGGTCGAACGCGGCCTCCAGCGTGCGCAGCGCCGTCTCCGGGTCGAACGGCTGTGGCCGGTCGTCGGACGCCTCGACCGGCGCCAGCTCGACGCCGGCGCCGGCCAGCAGGCTCCGCGCGAAGTCCTGGTGCTCGGTCGGCACGCGGCTCTTCAGCGAATTGTAGGTGACGCCGCGCTCGCCGGCGGTGGCCATGTTCTCGGGCACGAGGATATCGAGGCCGTACGGCTTGCCGCCGATGTGCTCGTCGATCCACTTGAGCTCGGTTCGGATCGACCGCGGATCATGGCCGGTGGCGCCCAGCACGCCGAAGCCGCCGGCCCGGCTTACCGCCACGACCACGTCGCGGCAGTGGCTGAAGGCGAAGAGTGGAAACTCGATGCCGAGCATATCGCAGAGCTGCGACTTCATCTGGCGTCCTCCCGAAGCGCCCGCCGGTTTCGCGCGGGCATGCAACGACGCCAGACTAGCGCGCGGTTCGTCGCGCCAGGAAACTAGAACTTGAACGAGGTCTGCAGCCGCACCCGCGGCACGGGCCCGGGATTGTCGAACTGGTGATTGTCGGGCGACAGCTCCGGGCCGAGCGCGACGCCGACGCCAGCGCGCAAATTTGGAGCGACGCGATAGTTAACCCCGAGGCGCGTGTCGCTCCACTGCATTTCCCGGTTCGACGGCGTGGTGACGTCCAGGTCGAGACCCCAGTGGCCGGTGCGGCTGTCCCAGGTCAGCGTGCGGTGCGGCGGCTGCGGCCCCATCTGGTTGGGCTGCGGCGTGAAATCGTTTTCCTGGTTGAAGAGATCGGCGGCGGTGGCGCCGGCAGCGAGCGCTGACGACGCGACGCTCGCTGCGGCCAATGCCGCAACACCCATCGTCATCAGCCTGTTCGGCCGCGCCTTCACGTCTGAACGCCCCTTCCAACGCATGGCGCATGCTACGCCCGCATTTTGGAAGTTTGATTAAGGTCCCGGCAAATTCGGCGTCAACCTGCCCTTCCGTCGCAGGGCCAATTCGGCGCGCGAAGTGCAAAATGCTGTGTCCGCATCGCCACGCGATTCCTGTTTGGCGCAGCTTTGCGGATGTTATAGACGCGAACCAGGGTGCGGGAGGCGCGGGCGGGCGCCCCGAAGGAACCGCCAGACCATCGGAGTAGAGACTATATGGGTTTCCAGATCGGCTCCGTGGCCCGCGCCGCGTTGATCGGCGCGGCCGCGCTTGGCCTTTCCGGCCTCGCCGCCTGCGGTGGGGCCGCCGGCATGCACCACCAGGCGCGCGCGACCGTTCCGCCCAACGCGATCGGTGTGAACGCCTACCTGTGGCGCGCCACTCTCGACACGCTCTCGTTCATGCCGCTGGCTTCGGCCGACCCCTACGGCGGCGTGATCATCACCGACTGGTACGTGAACCCCGAGAAGCCGGACGAGCGGTTCAAGTGCACCGTCTACATCCTCGACACGCGCCTGCGCGGCGACGCGCTGAAGGTCACCGTGTTCAAGGAGGTCAGCAACGGCGCCGGCGGCTGGATCCCCTCGGAGCCGGCCCAGCAGACCTCTATCGACGTCGAGAACGCGATCCTGACGCGGGCGAGGCAGCTGCGGCTTTCGAACCTGAACGGCTAGACCGGCCGCAGACCGCGGGCGAGCGCCAGGATTGCAGCCGCAACGCCGGGCGGTCCGCTCACCGGCGCGACTTCCTGGCCTGTTCCCGCAGAGCGAGCGTCGCAATGGGAAGCCTCGTTGCCGCCATGCCGGCGATGGCGTACATTTTCCGCATGCAACGGTCAGCGCCCCGCCTGATCCCGACGCCGCTCGGGCTTAGCCGCCCCCGGGCGTAGCAGCCGCGCGGGCCTTCCGCGCCGGTGCCGGCTCGGGGGCTTCTCTCGTCTTCCCCCTGGACCTCTGGGCCTTCGCGAAGGAATAAGGCCGCCATGCCGCGCTACAATCCACGAGAGGTCGAGCCCAGGTGGCGTGAAGCCTGGGCCCGGGCCGACGTCTTCCGGGCGGAAAACGTCTCGGACAAGCCCAAGTACTACGTGATGGAGATGTTCCCCTATCCGTCCGGGAAGCTGCACGTGGGGCACACGCGCAACTACGCGATGGGCGACGTCGTGGCGCGCTTCAAGCGGGCCCAGGGCTTCAACGTGCTGCACCCGATGGGCTGGGACGCGTTCGGCCTGCCGGCGGAGAACGCCGCCGCCGAGCGAGGCGTCGACCCCGCCGCCTGGACACAGGACAACATCGACACGATGCGCGCCGAGCTTCAGCGGCTGGGCCTGTCGCTCGACTGGTCGCGCGAGGTCGCCACCTGCGACCCGGCCTATTACGGCAAGCAGCAGGCCTGGTTCCTGCGCCTGTGGAAGAAGGGACTGGTCTACCGCAAGGAAGGCCTCGTCAACTGGGATCCGGTCGACATGACCGTGCTCGCCAACGAGCAGGTGATCGACGGCCGCGGCTGGCGCTCCGGCGCGGTGGTCGAGCGGCGCAAACTGACCCAGTGGTTCATGCGCATCACGGACTACGCCGACGAGCTGCTCGAGAGCCTGAAGACCCTCGACCGCTGGCCGGACAAGGTGAAGCTGATGCAGGAGAACTGGATCGGCAAGTCGCGCGGCCTGCGCCTCACCTTCCCGTCTGCGGGCGACGCCGCCCTGGGCTTCGAGGACGGGATAACGGTCTACACCACGCGGCCGGACACGCTGTTCGGCGCGAGCTTCATCGCCCTCTCGCCGGACCATCCGCTGACGGAGATCCTCGCGGCTCGGGACGGGCGCGTGGCGGATTTCGTGGCGCGGTGCCGCAAGGGCGGCGTGTCGGAAGCCGAGATCGAGACGGCGGAGAAGCTGGGCTTCGACACCGGCCTCTCGGTCGAGCACCCGTTCGACCGCACGTGGACCCTTCCGGTGTGGATCGCCAATTTCGTGCTGATGGACTACGGCACGGGGGCCATCTTCGGCTGCCCGGCGCACGACCAGCGCGACCTCGACTTCGCCCGCAAGTACGGCCTGCCGGTGAAGCCGGTGGTGCTGCCGCCTGACGCGGACCCGGCGACGTTCCGCGTGGGCGCGGAGGCCTACGTCGAAGGCGGACGCATCTACAATTCGCGCTTCATGGACGGCCTCGAAGTCGAGGCCGCCAAGGCCGCGGCGATCGATAAGGCGGAGGGCCTCGGCCTCGGTGAGGGCGCCACGGTCTACCGGCTGCGCGACTGGGGCATCGCCCGGCAGCGCGGCTGGGGCTGCCCGATCCCGGTGACGCATTGCGCGAAATGCGGCGTGGTCGCCGTGCCGGAGAAGGATCTGCCGGTGAAGCTGCCCGAGGGCATGGACTTCAGCCGGCCCGGTAACGCGCTGGAACGTCACCCTACGTGGAAAGAGACGCGATGCCCGGAGTGCGGGGGGCCGGCGACCCGCGAGACCGACACGCTGGACACGTTCGTCGATTCCTCCTGGTATTTCGACCGCTACATCAATCCGCAGGCGGACGAGCCCATCGACAAGGAGGCGGCCGACTACTGGCTGCCGGTCGACCAGTACATCGGCGGAATCGAGCACGCGGTGCTGCACCTGCTCTATGCGCGCTTCATCACCAAGGCGCTGCGCGACGAGGGGATGCTGTCGGCGGACGAGCCGTTCGCGGGCCTCTTCACGCAGGGCATGGTCACGCACGAGACCTACCGCCGTCAGAGCGGCGAGTGGCTCGAGCCTGGCGAGGTGGAGATCAGCTCGGAGGGCGGTCATCGCCGCGCGCGGCTCAGGGCGACCGGCGAGGCGGTGGTGATCGGCGATGTCGAGAAGATGTCGAAGTCCAAGCGCAACGTGGTCTCGCCGGCCGACATGGCGGACACCTACGGCGTCGACGCGGCGCGCCTCTGCGTGCTCTCGGATTCGCCGCCGGAGCGCGACGTGCAATGGACGGCGGCGGGCGTCGAGGGAGCGTGGCGGCTGGTGCAGCGGGTCTGGGCGGAATACGACGCCGAGCCGGTGATCGAGCCGCTGGACGTCAAACGCGAGCTGGAGCTGCGGCGGGCGACGCACCGCGCGATCAAAGCGGTCACCGACGCGATCGAGGGCTGGCGTTTCAACAGCGCCATCGCCCGGCTCCACGAGTTCGTCGGCGTGCTGCGGCGCTTCCCCGAGGGCGGCCTGGCCCGCCGCGAAGCGCTGTCGGCGCTGGCGAGGCTGGTTTCGCCGTTCGCCCCGCATCTGGCCGAGGAGTGCTGGGCGCGGCTCGGCGAGCCGGGACTTTGCGCGACGGCCGAGTGGCCGCAGTATGATGCGAAGCTGGCCGAGGACGAGGAGCGCGTGCTGCCGGTGCAGGTCAACGGCAAGCGCCGCGGCGAGATCCGCGCCGCCGCCGGCGCCTCGGAGGCCGAAGTGGAGAAGATCGTCATGGGCGATCCCGAGATCGCGCGCCGCCTCGAGGGCCTTCAGGTGCGCAAGGTGATCGTGGTCAAGGACCGCATCGTCAACATCGTCGCCGCATGACCCCGCGTCTCCCATCGCGGCTTCGTCCAGGCGCCCTGGTCGCGCTGGTGGCCTTGGGCGGCTGCGGATTCACGCCGCTCTACGACGCGCCGGGCGTCACCGGCGGCCTCAGCCACATCGAGGTCGTCGCGCCGCGGCAGGACCGCGTTGGCTACGTGCTGAGCGAGGACCTCAACGACGACTTCGCCCACGCCACCGGTTCGGCGCCGCGGTACCGGCTCGACATGAGGGTGGGGGAGACGCGCGTCGCGCACGGCCTCACCGCCAACGCGACCGCCCAGCGGTACGAAGAAGACGTGCGGGTCGACTACACGCTGACCGACATCGCCACGGGCAAGGTGGTCCACACGGGCTGGGTGGTCAGCAACCTCAGCTACGATTCGACCAACCAGCCCTATGCCGGGATCGCGGCGCGCACCGACACGCAGAACCGGCTTGCATCCGACGCCGCGCAGAAGATCCAGCTACAGGTGGCGGCGTGGATGGCCGCTCACGGGGGCGGCTGATGTTGCTGAACCGCCGCCAGGACGCCGAACAGTTCCTGGGCGCGCCCAGGCCCGGCGTCCGCGCGGCGCTGATCTTCGGCCGCGACCTCGGCGTGGTGCGCGAGCGCGCCCAGCACCTGGCCGAGAAGGTGGCCGAGCGCCCGGACGACCCGTTCGACGTGGCGCTCGTCAGCGACGGCGATATCGACGACGACCCGGCCAGGCTCACCGACGAGCTGATGGCCTATTCGCTGATGGGCGGGCGGCGCCTCGTGCGCCTGCGCCTGTCCGCGGAGCGCGCTGGCCCCGACCGCGTCGCGGCCGCGGCGCTCGAGCGGCACGCGGGCGGCGAGTTCAATCCCGAGGCCTTCTTCCTGATCGAAGCAGGCAATCTCGACCGCAACTCCGCGCTTCGTCGCGCCGCCGAGAAGCACGCGGCCGCCGTGGCCATCCCCTGCTACGAGGACGAGGTCGGCGACCTCGCCCGCCTCACCCGCGAGGCGCTGGCCAAGGACAAGCTGAGCCTCACCAGCGAGGCGCTCGACATCTTCGTGCGCCGTCTTCCCCATGAGCGCGGCGTCGCCCGCCGCGAGATCGAGCGGCTGGCGCTTTACCTCGGCCCCGGCTCCGACGCGGTGGGAGCGGCCCAGGATCTGGCCGACTTCCTGGGCGTGGAACCCGAGGCCTCGCTGGCCGACGCCGCTCAGGACGCCTTCGGGGGCCGGCTCGCCGCCGCGCAGAGCGGGCTGCGCCGCGCCGCGCAGGAGGGCGAAGGCGGTCCGGCGGCCGTTCGCGCGATGAGCGCGCACCTCGGGCGGCTGCGGCGCACCGCCACGCTGCGCGCCGCCGGCGCCGAGCTCGCCGAGGCGGCCAAGGCCTCGGGCGTGTTCTGGAAGAACGAGCGCGAGTTCCTGCGCCAGGCGCGCGCCTGGGACCCGCAACAGATCGCCGAACTTACGCCGGATCTGCTCGCGGCCGACCGCGCCTGCAAGCAGACCGGCTCGCCCGACCAGCTGATCGCCGAGCGCCTCGCGCTCGCCATCGCCACCAGGGCCCGCCGGCTCGGCTTGTGACACACGCGCCATGACTGCTTCCATCCTCGCCATCCACGCCCATCCCGACGACATCGAACTCCTGGGCGCAGGGACGCTTGCGCTCCTGGCCGCCGCCGGATGCCGGATCGTCATCGCTACCGTTACTGCGGGAGACTGCGGTTCGGCCGCGGCGGGCCCCGAGGAGACGGCGCGCACCCGGCGGGCGGAAGCGGCCAGGGCGGCCGCGATGATCGGCGCCGACTACCACTGCATCGGCCTGCCGGACCTCGGCGTGTTCAACGACGACGCCTCGCGTCGCCGCGTGACCGAGGCGGTGCGGCTCGCAAGGCCCGATATCGTGCTCACGGCCTCGCCCGCCGACTACCATCCGGACCACGAAGCGACGAGCGTGCTGGCGCGCGACGCCTGCTTCGCCGCCTCCGCGCCCAACTACCGGACCGGCGAGGCGCCGCCGCTGCCTGCGATCCCCCACCTCTACTTCATGGATCCGGTCGGCGGCCGCGACCGCGAGGGCCATCCGGTGAAGCCCGACTTCGGCGTCGACGTCGCCGCGACCTTCGAGACGAAATGCGCCATGCAGAGCTGCCACGAGAGCCAGAAGGACTGGCTCTTCAAGCAGCACGGCATCGCCGACCATCTGGGTGCGACGGTGGCGTGGTCGCGCCGCCGCGGCCGCGATCTCGGCGTCGAGTACGGCGAAGGCTTCCGGCAGTACCGGAACACCCCCTATCCGACGAGCCCGCGCCTGCAGGAACTGCTGGGTGCGGCGCTCAGGACGCCTTAGCGGCGCGCCGCGCCCGACCGGCCCTGACGGCGTCGGCCGGCGCCGCGGCCATCGGCGAGCGGTAGTTGAGCTCTATGTTCACGCCGTTGGGGTCGCGCAGAAAGATCTGACGGATCGGCGTGTCCGGGATGTCGACGGCGCGGTATGTCACGCCCGCCCGCTTCAGCCGGCCCACCGCATCGTCGAAATCGTCGATCGAGAAGGCGAAGTGATCGAGCGCCGCTTCCGACGACGGACGCTTGCCCTCAGGCAGCGCGACGAGGTGCACCACAGCCCCATCCCCGGCGTAGAGCCAGGCGCCGCCGAACGGAAAGTCCGGCCGATAGCCTTCGACGAGCCCGAGTACGTCGCGGAAGAAGGCGCGGGTCTCGTCCAGCCGGTCCGTGCCGATGTTGATGTGGTCGACGCCGCGAATGGCCATGCGGATGCTCCTCGCCCTGCCGGAGACGAACCGCCAGTCTATCGCGCGGTCAGTGGCCAGACGAGCGCGATGAGCGGGGCGCCGGCGACGATGACCATCAGCGACAGCGGCGCTCCCAGACGCGGATAGTCGCTGAACCGGTAGCCGCCCGGGCCGAGGACCATCGTGTTGCACTGGTGGCCGATCGGCGAGAGGAAGTCGCACGCGGCGCCGGTGGCGACGCCCATCAGCAGCGAGTCCGGTGAGAGCTGCAGGTGGCGCGCGATGCCGATCGCCACGGGCGCCAGCACGAGGACGGTGGGCGCGTTGTGCAGGAACGGCGCGGCCAGCATCGCCACCGCCATGATCAGCGCCAGCACCGCCAGCGGCGACGCCCCGACCAGCAGCGAAGACAGGAAGCCGGCGATCAGATCGACTCCGCCGGTCCGCTGCAGAGCCTCCGCCACGGGCGCCAGCGCGCCGATGAGCACCAGCACCGTACCCTCCAGCGCGCCGTAGGCCTCGCGCATGGTGATTGAGCGCGTAAGCACCGTGGCGAGCGCTGCGGCGGTGAAACCGATCGCTACCGGAACGAGTTGGAAGCCGACGCTGGCCATGGCCGCCGCCAGTATCAACGCCGGCCAGACGAGCGTGTTCTGCCGGCCCAACTGGACCGACCGGTCGGCTAGCGGCAGCAGACCGAGGTCCTTCATCGCGTGGGCGAGGTCGGCCTCGACGCCGTGCAGCACCAGAATGTCTCCGCTGCGGATCGGGGCCGAGCGCAGTTGCTGACCGAGGCGTTTGCCGCTGCGCGCCACCGCCATCAGCTTGATGTTGTATCGCGCCTGCAGGTCGGCCCGACGGGCCGACCTGCCGGTCAGCGCCGAGGCGGCTTCGACCACGGCCTCGACCGAGCGGATCTCGCCGCGCCGTTGCTCAAGCGGCCGATCGGCGCGATGCGGCTTCCACTTCAGCTCGGCCATCAGCTTGTGCAGCGCGTCGGGCTCGCCCTCGAGCTGCACGACGTCACCCGGTCGAACGAGAGTGTTTCCGTGCGGGTTGGCGCGCACCGAGCCGCCCCGGACGAGGCCGACGATCTTCGCCTCGCTGGCGGCGGTCAGCTCGCGGACGCGCCTCGGCCCGCCGGTCCAGTCTTCAGGCGCCTCGGCCTCGGTCACGAACGTCTTGCCGGCCAGGGCCTCGGCGATCGAGGTCTCCGCAACGCGCTCGCTCGGCAGCAGGCGGTAGGCGAACGCGAGGAAGGCAAGGCCGAGCGCCGTCAGGCCGAGACCCACCGGCGCAAAGTCGTACATGTGGAACGGCTGCCCGAGAACCTCCTCGCGCACCTGCGAGACGAGGATGTTGGTCGACGTCCCGACAAGGGTCACCAGGCCGCCGAGCAGAGAGGCGAACGACATCGGCATCAGCAGGCGCGAGACCGAGGTCCCGGTGCGCCGGCTGAGTTGCTGGGCCACCGGCGTAAGGATGGCGATGGCGCCGACGTTCTTGGTCGCCATCGAGAGCAGCGCCGTCGAGGCGGCCATGGCCGGAACCTGCGTGCGCTCGTCCTTCAGGCGGGCCAGCAACGGCCGCATCGCCAGTTCGACGATCCCGCTGCGCTCGAACGCGGCGCTGACCACGAGCGCGGCGGCGATGATCACCACCACGTCGCTCTTGAAGCCGTCGAACGCATCAGCGGCCGGCACGACGCCGATCAGCACGCCCACGATCAGCGACGCGAGCGCGATCACGTCGTAGCGCAGGCGGCCCCAGACGAAGAGCGCGAGGGTGGCGATGATCAGCGCGAACGCCAATCCCTGATGCAGCGTCATCCAGGCTCCTGGGTCGCGAGGCCCAGGCGGTAACGGCGGAGCCGGCCGATGGCTCCGCCGCGCGGGTTCAGACCACCGAGCCGCCGCCGTCCACGTGCAGCACCTGGCCGGTCGTGTAGCCGGCCTTCAGCAGGTAGAGGTAGGCCTCGGCGCACTCCGCGGGCTCGCCGAT
>JAKAZA010000029.1 GCA_021816155.1 Pseudomonadota bacterium
CGCTTCAACCAGTCGCGCGCCATCGCCGTCGACATGGAGAGCGCGACGATCGCCGCGCAGGGTTACCGGTTCCGTACGCCCTACGGCACGCTGCTATGCGTCTCAGACAAGCCGCTGCACGGCGAGATCAAGTTGCCCGGCCAGGCCAACGCTTTCTACGAGCGCGCCATCTCGCAGCACCTGCGTATCGGCCTCGAGGCGATGAACGTGCTGCGCGGCGAGGGCCCGCGGCTCCATTCGCGCAAGCTGCGCAGCTTCGACGAGCCGCCGTTCCGCTGAGGCGCCGTCGCGGCAGTCTCGCAATCGTCACAGCTCGCCGCTATCTGGCGGGTCATGACGAGGCACGTCCGGCTCGAAGCCGTCGAGAACTTCCGCGACTTTGGTGATTATCCGACGCGGCATGGCCGGCGCATGAAGAAGGGCGTCGTCTACCGATCGGCGTCGCACGCCCGGGCCACCGACGCGGATTTGGCCGCCATGGATGCGCTGAACCTGGCCGTCATCGTCGACCTGCGCCGTCCGGGCGAGCGCGAGCGCGATCCGTCGCGCCGGCCGCCCGGCTTCGCTGGCGTTGTCATCGAGAACGACCTCGGCGAGGGCCACGATGACGATCCGTGGTGGACCTTCATCCGCGGAAGCGACCTTTCCGAGGAGTCGTTCCGCGACTATCTGCTGAACTATTACCGCGACGCGCCGTTCAAGGCGCGCCACGTCGATCTTTTCGGGCGCTACTTCCGGGCGCTTGCGGAGGCGGACGGGCCGGTGCTGATCCACTGCGCTGCCGGGAAGGATCGCACCGGCGTGCTCGCGGCGCTCACGCACCACATCGCCGGCGTCTCGCGCGAGGAGATCCTCGCCGACTACCTGCTCAGCAACGACCCGGAGCGCCTGGCTGCGCGCGCGCCGATGGTGAAGCAGATGATCGAGGCGGAGACCGGCCGCATGGCCACCGACGCGGCCATGCGTGCGGCGATCGGCGTTGAGGCCGAGTACCTCGAGGAGGCCCTGCGCGTGATAGAGGCCGAGCACGGCGATATCGACGCCTACCTCGGGGCGCGGCTCGGTGTGGATGCTGCGCTTCGCGCGGCGCTCGAGAAGCGGCTTCTCGATTAAACGCAGGCTTCCGCAAGGCCGGCGCCAGCGGATAAAGAACGCCCGCCGCGTGGCCCTTCCAGGGTTGGGCCGGCGACGGGCGCAAGGGACATTGGACCTCTATCCGTCGCCAGTCTGCCGCCGGACGCCGGGCGCGCGCCAATCATAATGGTGTGAGGGCAAAGGCTTGAGTCTGCACAGCTTCCATCCGCCTCGTCGGATACTCATGGGGCCGGGCCCCTCGGATGTTTCGCCGCGCGTGCTCGCGGCGCTGGCGAGGCCCACCGTCGGCCACCTCGATCCGGCGTTCCAGGCGCTGATGGAGGAGATCAAGGCTGCGCTCGCCCTCGTGATGAAGGCGCCCGGCTATGCCTGCCTGCCGCTGCCCGCGCCCGGCACCGCCGGAATGGAAGCGGCTATGATGAACCTGCTGGAGCCGGGCGACACGGCCGTGATCGCGGTCAACGGCCAGTTCGGCGAGCGCATGGCCGACATGGCCGCGCGCGCCGGGGCGTCAGTGGAGCGTTTCGAGCAGGCGTGGGGAACGCCGGTCGATCCCGCCCGGCTCGAGCCGATGCTGAAGGAGCGTCGGCCCAAGCTCGTGGCGCTCGTTCACGCCGAGACCTCCACCGGCGTTCTGACCGACCCGAAGCCGATCTGCGACCTCGCCCGCGCGGCCGGGGCGCTGACCGTGGTCGACTGCGTCACCTCGCTGGGCGGCGTCGACGTGGACGCGGCTGGATGGGGTGCGGACGTGGTCTATTCAGGCACACAGAAGTGCCTCTCGGCGCCGCCGGGCCTGGCGCCGTTCGCCATGAGCCCGAGGGCCCTCGAGGCCGTCTCGGCGCGCAGGGAGAAGGTGCGCAACTGGCTGCTCGATATGTCGCTGATCATGGCCTACTGGGGCGGACAGGGCGGACGCACGTACCACCACACCGCCCCGATCAACGCGCTCTACGGTCTGCACGAGGCGCTCGTGGCGCTGCTCGAGGAAGGGCTGGACGTCGCCCACGCTCGCCATCGGCGCATGCACGAGGCGCTCGTCGCGGGCGTCGAGGCCGCCGGGCTGAAGCTGCTGGTGGCGCCGGAGCATCGGCTGCCCGAGCTGAACACTGTGCTCGTTCCCGACGGTGTCGACGAGGCCAAGGTGCGCGCCCACATGCTCGCCCGCTACGACCTCGAGATCGGCGCCGGCCTTGGCCCTCTGAAGGGGCGGATCTGGCGGATCGGGCTGATGGGCGCCTCGGCGACGCCGTGGCACGTGCGCCTGTGCCTCACCGCGCTCTGCGACGCGCTCGCCGCGCAGAACTACCCCGACGCTTCGCGCCAGGCGCTGGCGGCGGCCGAGGCGAAGCTGTCGGGCTGACCGGAGCGCCGCGCTTCAGGCGATGTCGATCACGACCTTGCCGAAGTGGCTGCGGCCCTGCATCAGTGCGAGCGCCTGCGGCAGCTCGGCGAGCGGGAAGCGGCGGTCGATCGCCGGCTTGAGTTTAGCCACCTCGATCGCGCGCACCATCTGTTCGACGTGTTCGCGGCTGCCGACGGTGATGCCGCTGATCTTGACGTTGCGGGCGAAGATCTCCGCCACCGACAGGTCCTTCACCGCGCCGGAGAGCACGCCGATCACCGCGATGTGGCCTCCGTAGGCGCACGCGGCGATCGACTGGCGGAAGGTGTCCGCGCCGCCCACCTCGACCACCTGGTCGACGCCTCGCCCGTCGGTTAGGTCGCGCGCGGCTTTCGCCCAGTCGGGCGAGGCGACGTAGTTGATCGTCTCGTCGGCACCCAGCGCCCGCGCCCGCGCCAGCTTCTCGTCGGACGACGAGGTGACGATGACGCGCGCCCCGGCCAGCTTGGCGAACTGCAGCGCAAAGATCGAGACCCCGCCGGTGCCTTGCACCAGCACCGTCTGCCCGGCCATCAGCCGCCCTTCGACGATGAGGCCACGCCACGCCGTGACAGCGGCGCAGGGCAGTGTCGCGGCTTCGGCCGCGGTCCAGCCCGCCGGCGCGGGCGAGACACCGTCCTCCGGCAACGCGATCGCCTCGCAGGCCACGCCGTCGAGAGCGCCCCCGAGTGCGGCCATCTGGGCCGGAACCGGCGGGCCGGCGCGCCAGTGGGGGAAGAAGCTGGGCATCACGAGTTCGCCCCGCCTGACCCGCGTGACACCTTCGCCGACCGACTCGACCACGCCCGCGCCGTCCGAGAGCGGGATCAGCGGCAGCCGAGCGAGCCCGGGGAAACTGACGGTCACGAGGTCGCGGTAGTTGATCGATGCCGCCTCGAGCCGCACCACGACCTGGCCGGGGCCCGCCTTCGGGGCCGGCCGTTCGGCCATCTTCAGGTGATCGAGGCCTACTTGCCCTTCCAGAACCATCGCCCGCATCGCGCCCAGTCCTCCTTCATTCAATGTGGAAGCAGCCTCCGCGCCTTGCCCTTCCGTCCGTCAAACGCGGGACAGCGGGCCGGCGTGCCGGTATGCGAAGAGGCGTCGTCGCCATCGGGGAACCGCCCATGAAGCCGCTTGTTCTGGTCGCCGCCGCCGTGCTGGTCGACGTCGACGGACGTGTGCTCATAGCTAAGAGGCCACATGGTAAAGCTATGGCTGGGTTATGGGAGTTCCCGGGCGGTAAGGTTGAGCCCAATGAAACTCCAGAGGAATGTCTGATTCGAGAGCTGGACGAGGAACTCGGGATTAAGGTTACGCACGCCTGCCTGGCGCCGTTTGTCTTTACCAGCCACGGTTACGATTCATTTCATCTGCTCATGCCAGTCTGGCTGTGTCGGCGCTGGGCAGGATTCGTGTCGGCGCGCGAACACGAGGCGATCGCATGGGTCAGACCCGACAAGCTGAGCGACTACCCGATGCCGCCAGCCGACGCGCCGGTCGTGGCGTGGCTGCGCGACTTCCTGTGATTCTGGGGCGCCTCAGCCGGCTCTCAGGCGATGAATCCGGAGCGACGGCCGTGGAATACGGCCTGATCGTCGCCTTCATTTTCCTGGCGATCATTGGCGGGCTCTCGGCCTTCGCCACCAACGAGAACGCCATGTACCAGAAGATCAGCAGCTCGGTCAGCGGGGCCACGCACTAGCCGGCGCCGCCGCGCCGCGCGCAGCCCCGGAACAGGTGAGAAACGTTCGCGCTGGGGTTTCGACGCGCCGCCCGTTAGTCTTCGGGCGTGGACACGGCCTACACCCTTTCGGCGGCCGAGACCGCGGCGCTGACACGCCGCGTCACGGCGCTGTCGGTCGCCACCGCGGCCATTCTGGCGGCGCTGAAGGCGCTGGTCTGGCTTATCACCGATTCCGTCTCCATTCTGGCGTCGCTCGCCGACAGCGGGCTCGACGTGCTGGCGGCGCTCGGCACGTTCTTCGCGGTCCGCTACGCGGCCACGCCGCCGGACGCGGAGCATCGGTTCGGGCACGGCAAGGCGGAGGCCTTCGCCAGCCTGGTCCAGGCCGGGCTGGTGTTCGCTTCGGCGGCGCTGATCGGCGAGGAGGCGATCCGGCATCTGTTCCGGGCTCAGCCGCTCGCCCAGAGCGGCTGGGCGATCGCGGTGATGCTCGCCTCGACCCTGCTCACCGCGGCGCTCGTCTATGCGCAGACGCAGGTGCTGCGGCGCGCGCGCTCGGTCGCGGTGACCGGCGATCGGGCCCACTATCTCGCCGACCTGGCGTCAAACCTCGCCGCGCTGGTTGCGATCGCGGCCACCGCGCTGACCGGTCTCTCCGGCTTCGACGCAATCGGGGGGCTCGTCGTGATGGGCGTGCTGTTGTGGGGCGCCGTGGGCGTGTTCCGCGCGGCCTCCAACGAACTGCTTGACCGCGAGCTCTCGGACGAGGCGCGTGCGAGGATCGTGGCGCTGATGACGGAGGACCCCAGGCTCACCGACGTGCACCAGCTGCGCACCCGCGCGTCTGGCCCGATCATGCACATCCAGATGCACGCCGACCTCGACCCCGAGCTTTCACTGGAGACCGCCCATAAGGTGGTCGTCGCGGCGGAGAAGCGGGTGCTGACGGAGTTCCCCGCCGCCGATATCATCATCCACGCCGATCCGCGTGGCCGGGCCGAGCCGCACGGCGGCGCCTTTCCCGAGGCCCACGAAACCGCGGAGGGCGAGGCGCCTACGGTCGCGCTTGAGTAAACGCGCCCTTAACGGCCATGATCGTAGTGGCCTTTCGTGGAACGCACCCTCTACCATTTCCCGCTGGACCCGGCCTCGCGCCAGGCGAGGCTGGCGCTGGGCGAGAAGCGGCTGCCGTTCGAGCCGGTGCTGGTGCGATACTGGGAGCAGCCGGCCGAGTTCGTGCGGCTCAACCCGTCCGGCCTGACGCCGGTGCTGGTGGAGAACGAGGGCGGGCGCCGGATCGTCGTCGCCGAGCTTCGCGCGATCCTGGAGCACATTGACGAGCAGCACCCGCAGCCGCCGCTGATCGGCCGCGACCCGGTCGAACGCGCCGAGACCCGCCGTCTGCTGCAGTGGTTCGACCGCAAGTTCGACGCCGAGGTCAACTCGCTGCTCCTGCATGAGAAACTGGAGAAGCGCCTGACCAAGATGGGCGCCCCGGACCTGTCCAACATGCGTCTGGGCCGCGAGGCGTTGCGCGATCACCTGGGCTACGTGGAGCGCCTCCTGAACGCGCGCGACTGGCTGGCTGGGCCGCGCCTGACGCTGGCCGACTTCGCGGCTGCGGCGCACCTGTCGGTGCTGGACTACTTCGGCGATATCCCGTGGCGCGACATCCCCAGCGCCAAGATCTGGTACATGAAGGTCAAGTCCCGACCTGCTTTCCGCCCCCTGCTCGCCGACCGCTGGCCGGGCCTCGCGCCTGCGGGGCACTATGACGACCTCGACTTCTGATCCCGCCGCCCGGACGTCCATCCGCGAGGAAGCCCTGCGCCTCGGCTTCGACGCCTGCGGCTTCGCGAGCGTCGATGCGCCCTGGCCGGCATCGGCGCGGCTGGCCGAGTTCGTCCGCGAGGGCCGCCACGGGACCATGGCGTGGATGGAGCGCACGGCCGAACGCCGCGCCCATCCGCGCAGCCTCTGGGGCGAGGCGCGCTCGGCGATCGTGCTAGGCCTCAACTACGGGCCGGATCACGATCCGCTCGCGGCGCTGAACGCACGGAGCCGGGCGGCGATCTCGGTCTACGCGCAGGGCGACGACTACCACGAGCTGATCAAGAAGCGTCTGAAACGGCTGGCGGGCCTGGTGCAGGTGCGGTTCGGCGGCGAGGTGAAGGTCTTCGTCGACACGGCTCCCCTGATGGAGAAGCCGTTGGCGCAGGCCGCCGGTCTCGGTTGGCAGGGCAAGCACACCAACCTCGTCTCGCGGGTGTTCGGGTCCTGGCTCTTCCTGGGCGCCGTGCTGACCACGCTGCCGCTGGAGCCCGATCCGCCCGGCGACGACCGTTGCGGCGCCTGCCACGCCTGCCTCGACGTGTGCCCGACGGATGCGTTCCCGGCGCCCTACCAGCTCGACGCACGCGCCTGCCTCTCGTATCTCACCATCGAGCACACGGGACCGATCCCCGAACGCTACCGGATCGCCCTGGGCAACCGCGTCTATGGCTGCGACGACTGCCTCGCGGTCTGTCCGTGGAACAAGTTCGCGCGCGCTTCGCGCGAGGCGGCGCTGCACGCTCGCGAAGCTCTTCGCCAACCGCCGCTCGCCGAGCTCGCAGCGCTGGATGACGCGGCGTTCCGCGCGCTCTTCGCGAAGAGTCCGATCAAGCGGATCGGCCGCGATCGCTTCGTGCGCAACGTGCTTTACGCGATCGGCAATTCGGCCGACACGGCCCTGGTTCCGGCTGCGCGGGCCCGGCTCGCGGACGCCAGCGAGGCGGTGCGCGAGGCGGCGGCCTGGGCCCTGGCGCGCCTCAGCTGAGCGCCTCCGCGAGCCGCGCCATGAACTCGGCGCCGCGATCCACCTGGGCGATCTCGATGTATTCGTCGGGCTGGTGGGCCTGGTCGATCGACCCCGGGCCGCAGAGCACGGCGGGCAGCGCCGCGGCCTGGAACTGGCCCGCCTCGGAAGCAAAGGAGGCCACGCGCGCCGGACCGTTGTCGCCGGCCAGGCGCCGCACGAAGGCCTCGGCCTCGGTGGTCGGCTCAGGTCGCAGGCCGGGCACCTCGGCGAGTTGCTCGACGGCCACGCCGCCCTCCGGCGCGCGCGCCTTGATCTCGGCGTCGAGCCGGCGGACGAGGGCGAAGAACGGCGCGAGCTGACGCGCCCTGTCGTCGCCTGCCGGGCCGCGCAGGTCGAATTGGAAGACGCAGGCCCTGGCGAGGATGTTGCCCGCCGTGCCGCCGTCGATGCGCCCGATCGTCAGCGTGGCGTGCCTGGGCGTGTAGAGCGAGGCCGGGTCGGCGTTGCGCTCGAGGTCGTCGGCGATGTCGGCGAGCGCCGCCATCAGCCGGACGGCGACCATATTGGCCGAGACCCCGAGATGGGTCTGGGCGGAGTGCGCCTCGCGGCCCGTGACGGTGACGCGCCAGACCGCGATGCCCTTGTGGCCGGACACGACCTGCATGCTCGTCGGCTCCCCGACCACCACCAGCGCCGGCCGGGGCAGCTCCCGGGCGATCACCTCGATCATCGCCGGCGCGCCGAAGCAGCCGGTCTCCTCGTCGTACGAGAACGCGAGGTGCGCCGGGCGCACGAGGCGCGCGGCGAGGAGGTCGGGGACCGCGGCGAGGGCGAGCGCGATGAACGTCTTCATGTCCGAAGCGCCGCGGCCGTAAAGGCGCCCGCCGCGCTCTGTGAGCTCGAACGGATCACTCGACCACGCCTGCCCCGCCACCGGCACGACGTCGGTGTGGCCCGAGAGCACGACCCCGCCTGCCGACGCGGGGCCGATGCTCGCAAGCAGGTTGGCCTTGCGCCCGTCGGCGCTGGCGATGCGCCGCGAGGCGACGCCGCAGCCGGCGAGGTAGCGCTCGATCCACTCGATCAGCGCAAGGTTGGAGAGATGCGACGTGGTGTCGAACGCGACGAGACGCTCCAGGATAGGGAGCGCCCGCGCGGCGAGCGCCTCGCCCGGCATCAGCCGCCATTCCCGGGCAGCACGCGGATCAGCTCGACCTTGAAGACGAGCGCGCTGCCCGGCGGCACGGGGCCCGCGCCATCGTCGCCGTAGGCGAGGCCCGCAGGGGCGTAAAGCATCCACACGTCGCCCGGCTTCATCAGCTGCAGCGCCTCGGTCCAGGCCTTGACCACCGCGTCCACCTGGAAGGTGCTGGGCTCGCCGCGGGCGTAGGACGAGTCGACGAGCTCGCCGGAGGGCAGCCGCGCCTCGTAGTTGACCACGACGCGGTCGGATGCCCTCGGCGACTGGCCGGTGACGAGGCCGGACTGCAGAACGCGGTACTCGAGCCCGTCCGGCAATGTGACGACGCCAGGTTCGCGCCCGACCTCGGCGAGATAGGTCCTGGAGGCGGCCTCGGCGGCGGGCGCGGCGAGCGCCGGGCGGTTGACGCCGCAAGCGCCGACGAGCGTCGTCAGGGCGATGGCGCAGGCGAAGCGGAGCATCGGCGCGCGCATCGTCTCAGACCGCCCTCGGCGGGTAACCCTCGGCGCGCAGGGCGTCCATGATCTCCTGGGTGTGCTGCGCGTCGCGCGTCTCGACCAGGATGTCGAACTCGGCGCCTTTGGCCGGCACGTCGAGCGCCAGGCGGTTGTGCGCCACCTCGATGATGTTGGCGCCGTGGCGTCCGATCACGGCCGAGACCGTGGCGAGCAGACCCGGGCGGTCGTCGCCGACGATGCGCAGCGAAACGAGCCGCTGGGCGCGCACGAGCTCGCGCGTCAGCACCGAGGCGAGCAGCCGCGGGTCGATGTTGCCGCCGGTGATGATCAGGCCGCACTTCTTGCCGCGGAAACGCTCAGGGAAGGCGAGCAACGCCCCCAGCGAGGCCGCGCCGGCGCCTTCGGCGACCGTCTTCTCGACGTTGCAGTAGAGCGCCACCGCGCGTTCGAAGAACGGCTCTTCGAGCAGCAGCACGTCCTCGATCAGCGGTCGGGCGTTCTGGTAGGTCAGCTTGCCCACCTCGCGCACCGCGATGCCCTCGGCGATCGTCTGCCCCGCGCAGGGCGCATTGACGCCACGCATCCTGGCCGTGAAAGACGGGTACATGGCGGGCTCGACGCCGACCACCCGGATGTCGGGCTTCAGCGCCTTTGCGGCCGTGGCGACGCCCGCAATCAGGCCGCCGCCGCCGATCGGCACCGGCAGCACTTCCAGGTCGGGCGCGTCCTCCAGCATTTCGAGCGCGATCACGCCCTGGCCGGCCATGATGTCCTCGTCGTCGAAGGGATGGACGAAGACGCAGCCGTGTGAGTCGCGCAGCGAGATGGCGTGCTGGTGGGCTGCGTCGTAGTTGTCGCCCTCGATCACGACGGCCGCCCCGAAGTCGCGCGTCTGTTGCACCTTTACGAAGGGCGTGCCGCGCGGCATCACGATCGTGACCGGGATGCCGAGCCGCTGGCCGTGGTAGGCTAGGCCCTGCGCGTGGTTGCCGGCGGACGCGGCGATCACGCCGCGCTTCTTCTCCGCGTCGGTCAACTGCAGCAGCTTGTTCAGGGCGCCGCGCTCCTTGTACGAGGCGGTGAACTGCAGGTTCTCGAACTTCACCCACACCTCGGCCCCGGTAATCTCGGACAACGTCCTCGAGAATCGGCACGGCGTGCGCTCGATGTGGCCGGCCACGCGGCCGGCGGCGGCCTTGATGTCGTCGAGGGTGAGGGTCATGGCGGAGGGGTTGCGAAAAAGGCGCGCAACCTAGTGTCGGCAGGCCCTCACCGCAATCCGCGGATGAGGTCGATGCGGCGCATCGCCTTGCCGGGCAGTTCCGAGACGCCGCCGAGGCGCAACTGCTCGGCGGTCTGCCGCAGCGCGTAGGCGGCCTCGCGCATGAGCGTGGCCGCCGACGGCAAGCCGACGAAGCCATAGGTCAGCCGGGTCTGCGCGTTGGAAAGCTCGCGCTTGAACCGGTAGTCGCCGTAGCCGAGGTCGAGCCGCGTGTAGGGCGCATCGTCCATCCAGCGCAGGATGTCCTGGAACAGCAGCAGGCCCGGCGAATAGCGCTCGAACGCCGGTTCGTGGGCGATCATCCAGGCATGGATCACGCGCTCGCCCATCAGATGGAACTGCACGGCCGCCAGCCTGTCGCCGAAGTGCAGCGTGAAGAGCGTGCCGCCGTAGCCCGGCAGCTTCAGGGCGAACAGATCGTCCATAAGTCGCATCGTCCAGCCGGCTTCGAAGACGTCCGTCTGGCCGGTCAGCCGGTACTGCTCGCGCTTGAGCTCGAACAGGCGGTCGAAATGGGTCCGCGACGTCGACCAGGCCGTGAATTGCGGCTCCGCCACCTCTCGCGCCGCCTTGCGGCGCTTCCGGTCGAGGTCCTTGAGCGCTGAGACGCCGGCAGCGCGCCGTCCGGCGGCGTAGACCTCGTACCCGTCGGGCATGTCGATGAGCCACGAGACATGCTCGCCCCGACCGTAAGGCGCCAGCGCGGCGTCGTTCTCCAGCGCGTGGCTGAAGTCGTAGCGGCTGACGCCCAGCGCCCGCAGCAGCGCCTGCGGATCGACCACAAAGCCCGGCTCGGCGACCAGACCTTCGTAGTCGCACATGGCCCCGCCGGCGGCGATCGCGGTGATCTTGCCGGCGCTCACGGGCATGAAGGCGCGCGGCTCGCCCGCCTCGCTGACGACCGCCACGCGCACCCCGCGGCCGCCCTTGGCGGCCTCGACGCTCCTCGCCCAGCACGGCGACAGGAAGGGGGTGTCACGGCCCTCTGAAAGACGCTGGAACTCAAGCCACCGCGTCTGCAGCGCCGGCGTCAGCTCCATCGGACGCAAGATGTCGATGTCCACGCTTGAAGGCCGTCCTCGCGCCGGATGCTCGAGCGCGACGTTAGACCGCAAGCGTTGTGGAAAGGTTGCGGCCGACGCCGCGATTCAACCTCAGCGCTGAACGATCTGGGTCAGGACGCCGCCGGTGTGGGACGGGTGCACGAACACCTGGCCGCGAACGGGGTTGCCGGGGCCCGGGTCGCCCACCAGCCGCACGCCCTTCGCGCGGAGCTCAGCCAGCGTCTTCTCCAGATCGTCCACCTTCATCGCGATCAGGTGCACGCCCTCGCCCCGCTCCTCGAGCCGCTTGGCGATGGGCCCCTCGTTCCCGAGGTTCGACACCAGCTCGATGTACGAGTCCGGGAAGCGGAAGAAGGCCATCGTCATCCCGGCCGCTGCGGATTCGCTCCGGTCGCTGACGCTCGCGCCGTACATCGCCTCGTAGCGGCCGATCGACGCCTCGAGGTCCTTCACCGCAACCACGACGTGGTCAACGCCCTTGAACATGAGTTTCCTCCCTTGCTTGTCCGCGCGACCGCTAGCACGGTTGCCGCGGGGTGACGATTGAGACGACGCGCCGGTCGCGCTTTGATCGGCGCCTGCCATCCGGGAGCCGCGCCATGACCGCTCACCACATCCGTTTCGAAGTCGAGCAGGACGGGATCGGGGTGATCACCATCGATCGCCCCGAGAAGCGCAACGCGATGACCTACGCCATGCTCGGCGCCTTCATCGAGGCGGTGGGCAAGGCCGGCGAGGACGAGCGGGTCCGCGTCCTGATCGTCAGCGGCGCCGGCGGCGCGTTCTGCGCCGGGACTGACCTCGCCGATCTCGCCACCATTCCCGGCGAGACGCGCGGCGTGCGCGGCCGCGCCGAGGAGCGCGGCGTCTGGTGGCCGATCACGGCGTGCCCGAAGCCGGTGATCGGGGCGATCGACGGCTATGCGGTGGGCATGGGCGCGGAGTTCACGAGCCAGTGCGACGTGCGCATAGCCAGCACCCGCGCCCGCTTCGCCTGGAACTTCGCCCACCGAGGCCTCGTGCCCGACACCGGCGCGGGCTCGTGGTTGCTGCCGCGCCTGATTGGCCCTTCCCGCGCCCTGCGCCTGCTGTATTCCGGCGCGTTCCTCGAGGCGGCCGAGGCCAGGGACATCGGATACGTGGCCGAGCTGGTCGATCCCGGCGCGCTGATGGACGCGGCCCGCGCGGAGGCGCAGCGCTACCTCGCCTCGTCGCCGTTCTCGCTGCGGCGGATGAAGGAGCTGGTCTGGCGCGGGCTCGAGAGCGATGTGGCCGAACACATGGAGCGCCACGTCGCGGCGCTCTCGGCCTGCTTCAAGTCCGAGGACCACAAGGAAGGTGTCGCCTCGTTCCTCGAACGCCGCCCGGCCCGCTTCACGGGACGCTGAAGCGCCCTCGGGGCAGGATGCTCAGACCGGGTCGAACTCGCTGACGAGGTGGCCCGGCGCGACCTCGATGAGCTTCGGCCGGTAGGGCGGATTCGAGTCGCGCTTGGAGGGCAGAAAACGCAGGGCGGCCTTCGGATCGAGCGGGCTCGGCGGCTCTCCCTCCAGCCGCACCCGCTGGCGCGCACGCTCACGGACCGGATCGGGGATCGGCGCGGCCGAAAGCAGCGCCTTCGTATAGGGATGCATCGGCGAGGCGTAGAGCTGGTCGCGGTCCGCCATCTCCATCACCCGGCCGAGGTAGAGGACCATCACCCGGTGGCTGATCTCGCGCACCACGGCCAGGTCGTGGCTGATGAACATCATCGCCAGTCCCATGTCGCGCTGCAGTTCGATCAGCAGGTCGATGATCTGGGCGCGGATCGAGACGTCGAGCGCTGAGACGGCTTCGTCGCAGATCACGAGCTGGGGGCTCAGGATCATCGCGCGGGCGATCCCCACGCGCTGGTTCTGCCCGCCCGAGAGCTCGTGGGGATAGCGGTTGATCAGCTCCGGCGAGAGGCCGGCCCTGGCCATCATTTCCGCCGCCGCCGCCAGCCGCTCGGTCCGCGTCATCCTCGGACGGAACACCGACAGCGGCTCGGCGATCGACTCGCCGACGGTGGCGCGCGGATCGAGGCTGGCGAGCGGGTCCTGGAAGACGATCTGCAGGTCCTTGCGCGCCTCGCGCATCGCCCGCTGGTCGGCATGCGCGATATCGCGGCCGAGGACCGTCACCGCTCCGCCGGTGGCCGGGATCAGGTTCAGCACCGCCCGCGACAGCGTGGACTTGCCGCAGCCGCTCTCGCCGACGACGCCCAGCGTCTCGCCTTTGCGGATCGAGAAGCTGACGCCGTCCACGGCGCGAAGCTGCCGCATGCGGCCGAGCAGGCCCTCCGGCGCCGGGAACCAGACCTTCACCTCGTCGGCCCGGACCACCACGGGCGCGTCGTCCGGCGTCGGCGCCAGCGTTGGCCGGCCGCCGCGGTCGGTCCGGTCGAGCCGGGGGATCGCCGCCAGCAGGCGCTGCGCGTATTCGGTGCGAGGCGCGGCGAACAGCTGGGCTGCGTCGCCTTCCTCGACGTAGGCGCCGTCCTTCATCACGCACACGCGGTCGGCGAGGCGCGCGATGACCCCCATGTCGTGCGTGATCAGCACCATCGCCGCGCCGGTCTCGCGCTTCAGCTCGGCCATCAGGTCGAGGACCTCGGCCTGCACGGTGACGTCGAGGGCGGTAGTCGGCTCGTCGGCGATCAGCAGGTCCGGCCCGCACGCCATCGCCGCGGCGATCATCACCCGCTGGCGCATGCCGCCCGACAGCTCGTGCGGATACTGGTCCATGCGACGCTTCGGGTCGGGGATGCGCACTTTCTCCAGCCACAAGCGGGCGTGATCCGCCGCGGCGCGCCGGCTCATGCCGAGGTGCACGCGCAGCGGCTCGGCGATCTGCTCTCCAATCTTCACGTGGGGGGTCAGCGCGGTGAGCGGGTCCTGGAAGATCATCGTAATCTTGGAGCCGCGGAAGGCGTTCAGCGCCTGCGGTCGCAGGCCCAGCAACTGCTCGCCGCGGAACGTCGCGGAGCCCGTTGCGCGGCCGTTCTGCGCCAGCAGGCCCATCACGGCCATGAACGTCTGGCTCTTGCCCGAACCGCTCTCGCCCACGACGCCCAGGCACTCGCCGGCCGCGACCTCGAGCGAGACACCGCGCACGGCCTCGACCTCGCCGTCGTGCGTGGCGAAGCGGACCGTCAATCCGTCGACGGCGAGGATCGGGCGGTCTTGCGCCATGGCGATTTTTGCGGCTCCTGTGGCTCCGGATTGGCGACCATAGCGGCCCTGAGAGCCTGAATGAACCTCACGCGAGGCCCGGGGGCTTCGGCCGGGCAGGGCGCCTCAGCTTCGTGGAGGCACGCGCCCAGGTCATGAGCGGACGCGAGCGTTTGCAGGCGGCGGCTGCGCGCCTACGCTGCTGGCTGATGGACGACGCCCTGCCGATCTGGTGGGAGCGTGGCGCGGACCCGGCCGGCGGCTTCTGCGATCGCCTGGACCAGAGCGGCGCACCGTCCGCGCCGGCGTCGCGGCTGCGCGTCCAGGCCCGTCAGACGCATGTCTATGCGCTGGCCGCCCGGATGGGCTGGTCGGCCGCGGCCGAGGCCGCCAGCCGGCACGGCCTGGCCGCCGTCCGCGCTGCGCGGGGCGATGACGGCCTCTACCGGCTGGGCGGCTACCCGGTCGCCCACGACGGCATGGGCCTCGTCTACGACCAGGCGTTCGTGCTGCTGGCGCTTGCGTCATATCGCGCGGCGTTCGGCGGCGGCCTGGAGGCTGAAGCGGCGGCGTTGGCGCGGCGTCTGGAGGCGTTCGCCGATCCCGCCGGCGGCTATGGCGAGACGCCGGGTCTCGCCGCGCCGCTGTTCGCGAACCCGAACATGCACCTTTTCGAGGCGTTCCAGGCGTGGTCGCGTGCGTCGGACGACCCACTCTGGCCGGCGCTCGCCGACGCCGAGGCGCGGCTTTGTCTCGAGCGCCTCGTCGCGCCCGGCTCGGGAGCTCTCCACGAGGTCTACGACGCCGGCTGGCGAACGCCGGCCGATGCGGTCTGCTGGCCGGGGCATCTCTACGAATGGGGCTTCCTGCTGCTCGACTGGCCCGGCGCCGACGGGGCGAGCCGTGCGGCGGCCCTGCGCCTGATCGACGTCGCAGAGCGTCACGGCGTGGACCAGAAGCGCGGCGTCGCCATTTTCGCGCTGGACGGGGCCCTTGCGCCGCTGGATCGCGGCGCGCGGCTATGGGCGCAGACGGAGCGGGCGAGGGCTTGCGCGCGCGCCGCGGGGTCGACCGGCGACGCGACGCTCTGGGACGCCGCGGCCCAGGCGGCCGAGGCGCTGGAGGGCTTCCTCCAGGTTCCGACGCCAGGGCTGTGGCGCGACTGGATGGACGAGACCGGCGCGTATCGCGACGAGCCGGCGCCGGCCTCGAGCCTCTATCACATCGTAGGGGCCATCGCCGAGCTGACGGCGCGCGCGGCCGGCCCGGCGTAGACGGTCTCGCCGACGAGGCCCATGTCGGCCAGCGTCGCGCGCACGGCGGTCTCCAGCGGTGTGTGCGGCTCCGCGCCCAGGAAGGCGACCAGTTTCGCATTGTCGAGGCCGATCGGCCTCTCCTGCAGGTATCGCATCTCCAGAAGTTCCCGGAACGTCTCGTTGACCGGCGAGAGCAGCCGAACCAGGAGCCAGGGGAAGGCGCGGATCCTCAGCTCCGGTCGGCCGGCCGCCCGGCGGACCGTCTCGGCGAGCTCGCCGCTGTGCTCCAGCCAGTGGCCGCGGAAATGGAACACTTCGAAGCCGCCTAGACGCTCCTCCAGCGCGACCAGCCGCGCCAGCGCCTCGCCCAGGTCGGGCATGTAGGCGAAGGCATGGCCGACGTGCGCCGGGCCGGCCCGGTAGACGCCGGTCAGGCGGTCGCCCTTGCGGGTGACGATCCACGACAGCGCGCTTGACGGCGCGGCGGGGCCGAAGAAGTCGCCCGCGCGCAGGATCAGCACCTTCACGCCGGTCTCGGAGGCCGCCTTCAGCCGCCGCTCCATCTCGACGCGGATGGCGCCCTTGCGGGTCGCGGGCCGCTGCGGCGCGTCCTCGCCGATCGCCGGGCCCGCGTCGGGGGCGTAGTTGTAGACGTTGCCTGGGATCACGAGGCGGGCGCCCGAGGCGCGCGCGGCGGCGATCGAGCTCTCCACCATGGGAAGGACCGTGCCTTTCCAGTTGCGGTAGCCCGGCGGGTTGACGGCGTGGACGATCAGCTGAGCGCCCTGCGCCGCTGCGACCACGCTGGCGGTGTCCATCGCATCGCCCTGGACGAAGTCGATCGGCGTCCGGGGGCCCAGCTTGCGGGCGGCGGCCGCCGGGTCGCGAGCCAGCGCCCGGACGCTCCAGCCGTGCTTGATCAGGGCCTGAGCGGCATGGGCGCCGAACGTGCCGGTCACGCCGACGACGAGCGCGGCCTTGCGGGGAAGAGGGGTCATTGGGTGGCTCCGTGATAGGGTGGAGCGATGAATGCGCCTCGCGCGGACTATACGTAATTGCCTGAATGTGTGCCGGCGGTATACATATTTGCATGCCAAGCTGGGACCACTACCGAACGCTTCTGGCGGTGCTGGACGAGGGCAGCCTGTCGGGCGCCGCGCGCGCGCTGGGGCTGACCCAGCCGACGGTCGGCCGCCACGTCGAGGCCCTGGAGGGCGAACTCGGCGCGCCGCTGTTCACCCGGTCGGGCGGGGGTCTCGCGCCGACCGAAGCGGCGCTCGCCTTGCGCCCGCACGCCGAGGCGATGGCCGCCGCGGCCGAGGCGCTGGCGCGCGCCGCCTCGGGGGAAGCGGAGGCCACGCGGGGCGTCGTCCGGGTCACCGCCGCGCACGTGGTCGGGGTCGAGGTGCTGCCGCCGATCCTCGCCAGCTTCCACGAGGCGCATCCGGAGGTGACGATCGAACTCGCCCTTTCCGACCGCTTCGAGGATCTGCTCCGCCGCGAGGCCGATATCGCGGTGCGCATGGCGCGCCCGGCGCAAGGGGCTCTGCTGGCCAGGCGCGTGGGCTCGGTGAGGCTCGGGCTGTACGCTCATCGCCGCTATCTCGAGGCTCACGGGGCTCCGACGGGCCTCGACGACCCGCGAGCGTCGTCGATCGGCTACGACAGGAACCTCCAGATGGAACGCGCGCTCGCCGAGCGGCAGCTGCGTGTGAGCCGCAAGATGTTCGCGTTCCGCTCGGACAGCGACCTCGCCCAGTTCGCGGCCCTGCGCGCCGGGTTCGGCGTCGGGGCCTGTCAGGCGCCCCTCGCCGCGCGCGATCCTGACCTGGTCGAGGTGCTCGGCGGCGACTTCCGCTACGAGATGGAGGTCTGGGTCGCCATGCACGAGGACCTGAAGTCGAGCCGCCGCATGCGCCTGATGTTCGACGCATTGGTCGAAGGGCTGGAGGCCTACGTCAGGTCGTAACCTGCGGGGCGCGTCCCGGCGCTGTCACCCCGGCGGAGGCGGGAAAGGTAGTCGCGCGGCGCCTCGCCGAACCGTCTTCGGAACCAGTGGCTGAAGCCGCTCTGGTCAGGGAAGCCGGCGAGATCGGAAATCTCGCCGAGCGCGCGTCCGGCGGCCATCATGGAGAGCGCCAGCTCGCGGCGCTTCTCGTCGAGCAGCGCGTGGTAGCCGCAGCCTTCGCGGGCGAGGCGGCGGTGCAGGGTGCGCCGGTCGACGCCAAGACGTCGCGCCACCTCGTCCGCCGAGCAGACGCCGGTCGGCAGCAGCAACACGATGAGCTCGCCGACGGCGTCGCGGGCGCGGCGCCGTCGTGCGCCGGCGGCTTCCTCCGCCAGGCGCCGGGCTGGCTGCGCCGCCGGCGCGGCGCCGGCGAGCTGACGGTCCAGATCGCGGCGCGCGAGGACGAGACCGTCCAGTTCCGCCCGGAACTGCGGCGCCGCGCCGAACACCCGGCGGTGCGCGGCGAGGTCGGCCGGAGGGCCGTGCCGCAGCAGCACCTGGTCGGGCCGCCAGGCCTCGCCCAGCAACCCCCGGAGCGTCTCGGTCAGGACGCCGACGGCGAGCTCGACCGCCTGGCGCGAGACGCGACGCCCGCCGGCCTGGATCACAAGGCGCGCGACCGCGATGTCGCCATCCAGCTCCAAAGCCAGCGACAGCGCCTCGTTGTGCAGCCACAAGAACTGGCCGAGGACCTCGAGCGCCTTGCGCATCGTGGGTTGCTCCCGCGCGATCGCGCCGACCGGGCCGAGGTTCGAGAGGCGGCGCGTGGCCGCGAGGCGCAGGCCGAAATCCTCGGCGCCGCCCGCCCTGGCCGAGCGTTCGAGCAACCGTCCGACCGCGTCGCTTGCGATCATCAGGTCCGGGTCGGCGAGCGCCTCCGCCGGAGCGCCCGCCTCGATCGCCATCCGCACCGGGTCCAGGCCGAGCGAGCGCGCCAGCTCGGCGTAACCGACGAGGCTTGCGCTGCGGATCAGTTGCGTCGCGGGTGCGGAAGACGCCTCCATGTCCCGCATTTACAAGCACGCCCGGCGCCGCGCCGCTACTTCGATGGCGGAAGCCTTCAGGAGGAACCGATGCACTGGCAGGGCCGCGAAGCCGTCGAGGCGTTGATCGAGACGCAGCACGAGCCGTACGAAACGATCATGGTTCGCCCGCTCACCCCCGTGATCGGGGCCGAGATCGAGGGGGTCGACCTTTCGGGGGAGCTCTCCAATCTCCAGTTCGCCGAGGTGCGCCGCGCGCTCCTGGAGCATCTGGTGATCGTGTTTCGTGACCAGCATCTGACCGCCGAAGACCACAAGCGGTTCGGGCGTCGGTTCGGCAAGCTGCACGTGCATCCCCTGCAGGCGATGCGCGAGGGCGATCCCGAGCGGCTGGTGATCAAGGCCGACAAGGACTCGAAATCGGTGGCGGGCGAAGGCTGGCATTGCGACGTCACCTGCGATGCGGAGCCGCCGATGGGTTCGCTGCTCTACCTTACCGAGACGCCCAGCATCGGCTCCGGCGGCGACACGCTCTTCGCCAACATGTACCTGGCCTACGAGATGCTCTCGGCGCCGATGAAGGCGCTCCTTGAGCCGCTGACCGCCGTCCACGACGGTGCGATCCCCTGGGTGCAGGGCTACGGCTACCGCCCCAACGAGACGTTCCAGAAGAACGAGCATCCGGTCGTGGTCCGCCACCCGGAGACGGGGCGCAAACTTCTCTACGTGAACCGGGGCTTCACCTCGCACATCCGCGAGCTGGCCAGGTTCGAGAGCAGCGCGGTGCTGGAAATGCTCTACCGGCATATCGAGACGCAGCCGTCCCTGGCCTGCCGGGTGCGCTGGACGCCGAACACGCTGGTCTTCTGGGACAACCGCTGCACCCAGCACCAGGCGATCTGGGACTATTACCCCCTGGACCGCGCCGGCTACCGCGTCTCGATCATCGGCGAGCGTCCAGCGGCCTGAACGAGGATCAGGGCGTTGCGGCGACCCGGGTTCCGGCCGCGGCGCGCTGGGCCCAGGGATAGTCGGCCTTGCCGTTGGCGGCGCGGCGGACCTTGTCCACCACCACGAGGCGTCGCGGCGCCTTGTAGCCTGCGATGCGGCTGCGCACGAACGCCATGAGCTCCGCCTCGTCTAGCGCGCGGCCGGGCGCCAGCGACAGCACCGCCGTAATCCGCTGGCCGAAGCGCTCGTCCGGTTCGCCGACGACAAGGCAATCCTCGACGTCGGGGTGGGCCTTCAACGCCTCCTCGACCTCCTCGGGAAAGACCTTCTCGCCGCCGGTGTTGATACAGTTGGAGCCGCGGCCCATCAGGATCAGCGAGCCGTCCGCGGCGACCTTGGCGTAGTCGCCGGGGAACGAGTAGCGGTGGCCGCCGATCACGCGGAAGGTGCGCGCGCTCTTCTCCGGATCCTTGTAGTAGCCCTGCGGCGCCGCGCCGCCATTGGCGATCAGGCCGATCCTGTCCGAGCCGGGCTCGATTTCCTGGTCGTTCTCGTCGAACACCTTGGTGAGAGGATGGCGCGCGAACACCGCGGTCGGGCCGGGCGGGTTGGCGCGCGAGACGATCGAGACGCCCATCGAGCCCTCTGTGGCGGCGATCACGTCGTTGATGGTGACGTCCGCGTGCCGCAGGAGGCCAGCCTTGGTCTCGTGCGAGAACATCACGCCGGCGCTGAAGATCGATCGCAACGATCCGAGGTCGTAGGGCCGGCCGGCGGCCTCGGCGGCGTCGAGCGCGGCCAGCATCGGGCGGGCGAACGTATCGCCGACGATAGCCATGTGCGTGATCCGCTCCGCCCCGACCGTCCGCCAGATCGCGTCGGGATCGAAGTGCTCGTTGCGGCGGGTGACCGCGCAACCGGCGGCGAGCTGCGGGTTGTGCGCGCCGCCCGTCAGACCGGTCCCGTGCATCAGCGGGCAGGCGACGTAGCTGACCGGCGCCGCGCCCATCGCATGGAGGCGCCGGAATCCCTCGATCAACTCTTCGCGGCCCTGCGGCCGCGGCAGCTTCGCGCTGTTGAAGGCCTGCGTCACGCCGGCGAGGGCTCGGTCGGCCTGATGCGACATGACGCCCTTGGGCATCCCCGTGGTGCCGCCGGTGTAGACGATGAAGATGTCGTCCTCGGCGTAGTCCTGGCGCGTAAGCGGTGCGTGGGCCGCGATCACCTCCTCGAAGCGCGACGCGCCTTCCAGATGGCGGCCGGACCCGTCTTCGATCTCGATCAGCGTACGCAGCATCGGCAGCTGGGCGCGGATCGCCTCGACGCGCGGGCCGAACTGCGCGGCGAACACCAGCGCCTCGGCGTCCGCGTTGGCCAGGAGGTACGCGAGTTCGCCCTCTGTGTAGCGGTAGTTGACGTTGAACGGCGTCGCGCGGGCCTTGAAGGCCCCGTAGTAGGCCTCGAGAAACTCGCTGCAATTGTAGCTGTAGACCGCGATCTTGCCGCCCGGCCCGTGCCCGGCCGCGACGAGCGCGCCGGCCAGCCGCGCCGCCCGGTCCTCGTAATCGCGCCAGCGTCGCCGCACCCGCTCGTCCGCCACCGCCGGCGCATCGGGAACCGCGTCGGCGACCGCATCCCACACCGCCGCCAGATGCCACTTCATGCCGTTTCCCCTGCGTGCTTTCTTCGCCTCATCTAACGGCCGCGAACCCAGGTCGACAATCGGCCGCCCGGCGGAACCGCCGCCCACCCTCAGGAGGAGGATGATTGTGTCAAAGACGGCGCCTATACGGGGCTGTCCGCAGGTCGGGGAAACATGACGACACAAGCCTTCGATCTCGCCGTGGTCGGCGGCGGCGTCATCGGGCTGGCGCACGCCTACGTCGCGGCGCGCGCCGGCCGGCGCGTGGCGGTGATCGAGCGTGACGCCCACGCCAACGGCGCCTCGATCCGCAACTTCGGCTTTGTCACGGTGACCGGCCAGGCGCGGGGCGACGGCTGGCGCCTGGCGCGACGCACGCGGGATGTCTGGGCCGACGTGGCTCCCAAGGCGCGGATTCCGCTCGAGCATCGCGGCCTCTGGCTCACCGCCCGGTCGAACGAGGCCGTCGCGGTGGTCGAGGCGTTCCTGGCGACCGAGATGGGCGACGGATGCCGGTTCGCGGACGCGGCGACGTTCCGGCGCGAGAGCGGCGGTCTTGGCGGAGCGGACCTGAAGGGCGCGCTCTTCAGCCCCCACGAGGTGCGCGTCGAGTCGCGCGCCGCGATCCCGCGTCTCGCAGCTTGGCTCGCCGAGGCGATGGGCGTGACGTTCTTCAACGAGACCGTGGTGTTCGAGGCGGCGCCGCCAGCCCTCGGGACCTCGCGCGGCCGGATCGAGGCCGGCGCCGTCGTCGTCTGCCCCGGCGACGACTTCGTCACGCTCTATCCGGACCGCATCGCGGCCTACGCCCTGCGCAAGTGCCGGCTATCGATGCTGAAACTCGCCGACCCTGGCTTCAGGCTGCCCGCGGCGCTCATGTCGGACCTCGGCCTCGTGCGCTACCAGGGCTACGCGGAGCTCCCCGAGGCGCGGGCGCTCGAGGCGCGGTTGCGGGCCGAGCACCCCGACTGCTTCGCGAACGGCGTCCACCTCATCGTGGCGCAGGGCGCCGACGGCGGCCTGATCGTTGGCGACAGCCACCACTACGACCATCTGCCGGCCCCGTTCGCCCCGGCCGAAGCCGAGCGCTGCATCCTTGAGGAGTACGCCCGTGCGACCGGCCGCGCCGCGCCGCCAGCACTCGAACGCTGGACCGGCGTCTATGCGGTCGCGGACGATCGCAGCTACCTGATCGACGCGCCGGCTGACGGCGTGCGGCTGGTGATCGTGACCAGCGGCACGGGCGCCTCCACCGGCTTCGCCATCGCCGAGCGCGTGCTGGGCGACCTGATGGGTCTCGAAGTGGGGACGACGGCATGAGCTTCCCGGTCAAAGCCGTGGTGTTCGACTGGGCGGGCACCGTGATCGACTTCGGGTGCATGGCGCCGGTCCGGGCGTTGATCGAGGTCTTCGCGGCCGAGGGCGTGGCGCTGTCTGACGCCGAGGCGCGGCGGGACATGGGCAAGGCAAAGCTCGACCACCTGCGCGCGCTGCTCGCCGACCCTGACGTGGCCCCGCGCTGGCGGGTGTTGAAGGGCGCGGCGGCGACCGACGCCGACGTGGCTCGTCTGTACGCCCGCCTCGAGCCGGCGATGAAGGCCGCCGCGGCGGCCGCTGCGACCCTGATCCCCGGCGCCGCCGGGACTGTCGCCGAGCTGCGCGCACTGGGCGTGAAGATCGGCTCGGGCACAGGCTACACGCGCGAGATGATGGGGCCGATCCTGCCGCGCGCCGCGGAGCAAGGCTACGCGCCCGACGTAGTGGTCTGCGCCGGCGAGACGCCGAGCGGCCGTCCGTCGCCGCTTATGACCTGGAAGGCGCTGATCGAACTCGACGCCTGGCCCGCCAGGGCCTGCGTCAAGGTCGACGACGCGGCTGTGGGGATCGAGGAAGGGCGGCTGGCCGGCTGCTGGACGGTCGGCGTCTCGGCCTCAGGCAATGGCATGGGCCTCGACCGTCCCGCCTATCTCTCGCTGCCCGCCGCGGAGCGCGCCGCGCGGCTGGCCGGCGCTGAACGGGAGCTGCGCGCGGCGGGAGCCGATTTCGTGATCGAGGACGTCTCGCAGCTGATCCCCGTCGTGCGCCAGATCGCAGAGCGCATCGCCGCCGGTTGAGGCCGACCGCACGACGGGACCTCCGTGCGCCGCCGTCGCACAAGTGTCGGCAAATATTCAATTCGGTGAAATACAAGCTTCACCGTAGCGTTATGCCCCGAGCTCATAGAACCATCAGGAACAAGCTGGCTCGCGATAGCTGATCGCGACCCGGGCTGAACTTGCGCGCGGAGACGGGGGTCAGAGGCGCGCCACACGTGACCGATCTGATTGGCGAAAGCTTGGGGGCTTACCAATGAAGGGCAAGTATCTGATCTCGTGCGCCATTGCGGCTATCGCCGCCGGCGCCGCCGCCGACGCCTGGGCGGCGGACAACACGGCGGCCACCGCGGACGCGGCCAGCGTCAATAGCTCGTCCGCGGTGAGCGAAATCGTCGTCACCGCGGAGCGGCGCTCGGAGGACGTGCAGTCCGTGCCGATGACGCTTCAGGCGCTGGGCAGCGTCGCGCTCTCGCAGCAGAACGTGCTCGGCCTGTCAGATCTCATCAAGTACACGCCCAACGTCACGTTCGGTTCGAGCGGCCCTGGCCAAGGCGTGGTCTTCATGCGTGGCCTCTCCACCGGCGTGCAGGGCAACCAGTCGAGCGCCACCATCGGCCTCTTTCCGAACGTCGCTATCTACCTCGACGACCAGTCGCTGCAGTTCCCTGGCCGCAACGTCGACCTCTACGTAGTCGATATGCAGCGGGTCGAGGTCCTGGAGGGACCGCAGGGCACGCTCTTCGGCGGCGGCGCCGAGGCCGGCGCGATCCGCTACATCACCAACAAGCCGAACCTGGGCGCATATGAAGGCAGCGCCGAGGCGCAGGGCGGCGTCACCAGCGGGGGCAACCCGAACTACGCCTTCAACGCGGTGATCAACATCCCGCTGGTGACCGACAGGCTCGCCGTCCGCGCCGTCATCTACGATGACCGCCAGGGCGGCTACATCGACAACGTCCCCAGCACGTTCACCAGGTCCAACAACGACCTCGGCAACACCTATTTCAACATCCATCCAAACGCGCGGAATATCTGCCCGAACGGACTTCCGGGGGGCGGGCCGCACGATCTTTGCACCCTGCCGAATGCGCCTCAGGCCAACAACTACCAACTCGCGCGCAACAACTTCAATCCGGTCGAGTACCAGGGCGCGCGGATCTCGGCGCTGTTCGACATAAACGACGACTGGAGCGTGCTGATCTCACAAAGCTTCCAGCTTCTTGACGCCGAGGGGCTCGACCAGCAGTACCCGATCGGCTCCGATTTCCAGGCGTTGAAGCCGCTCCAGGTCACCTCGTTCGCGCCGTCGTGGGATCGCGACAGTTTTTCGAACACGGCCTGGACCGTAAACGGCAAGATCGGACCGCTGCACGCGATATACACTGGAAGCTACCTGCTGAGGCACATCAACCAGCAGGAGGACTACTCAAACTATTCACGCTCGACCGGCGGCATGTACTACCAGTGCACCGGCGGCGGCACCGGCTTCGGCGCCGGTCCGCCGACCTGCTTCTCGCCGGTGTCGAGTTGGCTCGACGTGGTGCGCAACACGCACCTCAGCAACGAGTTCCGCGTCTCCACGCCGGACGACTGGCGGCTGCGCGGCATCGCGGGGGTCTACCAGGAGAACTTCCGCATCTACGACGTGATGAACTTCAACTACAAATCCATCCCGGCCTGCACGCCTCAGAATCTGGCGATCGCGCAGCAGCCCGGCGGACAGCCCTGCCTCGCCGACACCAGCACGGCGCCGGGGTCGACGGCGAACGTGCCAGGCGTGCGGCCCGACAACACCGCGTTCGGCGAGGATATCCAGCGCGGCTACGACCAGGTGGCGCTCTTTGGCTCGGTGGACTTCGACATCATCCCGGATGTGCTGACGGTCAGCGCCGGCACGCGTTGGTATCAGTACAAGGAATACGAGGTCGGCTCCCAGTACGAGACCGGAGCGGAGTGTCTGAACGTGCCGAACGGCCAGTGCGGCCCTGGAAGCAACGTCAACATCAACGCCCATAACGACCACGCCACCTATTCGGGCTTCCGCAGCCGCGCCAACGTCACCTGGAGGGTGAACCCGAACGCGATGGCCTACTTCACGTTCTCGCAGGGCTTCCGTCCCGGCGGCTTCAATCGCTCGGCCGGTCTCGTCGCGCCGCTGACGGCCGGCGGGCCGGCTCAGTTCAATAAGCCCAACGCCTACGCCCCCGACTCGCTGACCAACTACGAGTGGGGCTTGAAGAGCGAGTTCCTCGATCACCGACTGCTGCTCAACCTTTCCGTCTACTACATGCAGTGGGACAATGTTCAGCTGCTCTTCTTCAACCCGACGGAACTCGGCAACACGACGTTCGGTGTCAACGGCCCGAACTACGTTGTGAAGGGCGGCGAGCTCCAGTTCGTCGCCAAGATCACCGACAGCCTGACTATCCAGGGCTCGGGCAGCTACAACGACGACACGCAGGCCAACTCGCCGTGCCTGAAGAACAACGTGCCCGGCACACCTGGTTTCGGCGGCTGTATCACGCAGGTCTACCAGAAGGGTGTCGGCGTCGTGCCGTTCCTCAATCCGTTCGGCCTTGTCGGCTCGACCCCGGCCTTCTCGCCGAAGTTCGAGGGCGACATCGTGGCGCGCTACGAATGGATGATCGGCGACTTCAAGGCGCACGCCCAGATCGGGGCGAACTACATGGGCAGCATGTACAACCAGCCGGCCACCTACACGTCCGGGGTCGGGGTGCTCGTCCCGAACACGACGCTGCTGCGCTACGAGATGCCGGCCTACGCCACGCTCGACGCGGCGATCGGCGTCGCCAAGGACAACTGGTATCTCGAACTCTACAGCGAGAACCTGACGGACTCGAACGCCAGCACGTTCACGAGTTCGGCCCAGTTCATCAAGTCGGAGGTCCCTTTGAGGCCGCGGATCGTCATGCTCAAGATCGGCGCGCACTACTGAGCCAGCCGGCCGCCCGGTGAGGAACTCATGGACGCTTCCGCCGACATGGCTGTGCGATTCCCAGTCGAGCTCGAGCTCGACCGGCTTCGGAGGCTGCAGAAGGAGGGCCGGCACGACGCGGCGCTGGCCAGCGCGCGGGCGCTGCTGGCCGACCTGCCGGAGAACCGCGACCTCCTGCTGGCCGAGGCGGTGAGCCTGCGCCACCTGCTGCGCCTCAGCGAGGCCCTGGCCAGCCTGGAGCGTCTGCAGCGCCTGCGCCCGCGGTTCAGCCGGCTCTTTGAGGAGCGCGGCCTGTGCTTCGTCGTGATGCGGGATGCGCCGCGGGCGATCGAGGCGCTGCTCACGGCCGTCAACATCAACCCGGCGCTGCCGGGCAGCTGGCGGATGCTGCACGGCCTCTACCGGCTGACCGGCGATGCGGCCGGCGCCGAGACGGCAGCCGAACACGTGGCGACGCTGGCGCGGCTTCCGGCGGAGGTGGTGGCCGCCACCTCGCTGTTCTGCGACGGCGAGCTTGCGCGCGCCGAGGAGGTGACGCGCGCGTTCCTCCTGCGCCACGGCGACCATCCGGAGGCGATGCGGCTACTGGCGCGGATCGGCCTGGCCCACGGCGTGCTCGACGACGCGGAGACGCTGCTCGAAGCGGTGCTCGCGATGGAGCCGGGCTACCCGGCCGCAAGGCGCGACTACGCCGACTGCCTGGCCCGCCGCCAGAAGTACCCGCGGGCCCGCGCCCAGATCGACCAACTCCGCGCGCTGACGCCCGACGATCCCGAGGTCCTGGCGCTGGCCGCGACCGTGGCCGTGGGGCTGGGCGAGCAGGACGAGGCGATCGGCCTCTATCGGCGGATGCTGGCGAAGGCGCCGGACTCGCCGGACGCCAACCTCTGGCTCGGGCACGCGCTGAAGACCGTCGGCCGGCTCGAGGAGGCCGTCGACGCGTACCGCAGGGCCGCCGCTGCCCGTCGAGACTTCGGCGACGCCTATTGGAGCCTCGCCAACCTCAAGACCTACCGTTTCACCGACGCCGAGATTGAGCGCATGCGGGCCGAAGAGGCCGCGCCCATGACCCAGGCCGACGACCGCGCCCATCTCTGCTTCGCGCTTGGCAAGGCGCTCGAAGACCGCGGCGAGACCGCGGAATCCTGGGCGTTCTACGCCCGCGGCAACGCCCTCAAGCGCGCCGAGAGCCGCTACCGCCCCGAGATCCTGGAAACCAACACCCGGCTGCAAAAGGAGGTCTGTACGGCGGCCTTTTTCGCGCGCCGCGCCGGCTGGGGAGACCCCCGGCCGGACCCGATCTTCATCGTGGGCCTGCCGCGCTCCGGCTCGACGCTGATCGAACAGATCCTCGCCTCGCACACCGACGTGGAGGGCACCCAGGAACTGGCCGACATCCAGCGCGTCGCGCTCGACCTGCAGGGTCGGGAGCACGACCTCGACAATCCGCGCTACCCGGCGTCGCTGGTCGCGCTAACCGCCAGCGACTGCCGGCGCCTCGGCGAAAGCTACCTCGCCGATACGCAAGTCTACCGCGCCGCGGCGCGGCCTTTCTTCATCGACAAGATGCCGAACAACTTCCGTCACATCGGGCTCATCCACCTGATGCTGCCCAATGCGCGGATCATCGACGCGCGGCGCGAGCCGATGGCGTGCTGCTTCAGCAACCTCAAGCAGCTGTTCGCCAACGGCCAGGAGTTCGCCTACAGCGCCGAGGATATCGGCCGCTACTACCGCACCTACCTCGAATTGATGCGCCACTGGGATGAAGTCCTGCCCGGCAAGGTGCTGCGCGTGCGGCACGAGGACGTCGTCGACGACCTGGAAGGGAGCGTGCGGCGTCTCCTCGACCACTGCGGCCTCGACTTCCAGCCCGGCTGTATCGAGTTCCACCGCACCCGGCGCAGCGTGCGCACGCCGAGCTCGGAACAGGTGCGCCAGCCGATCTTCCGAGACAGCCTCGACCAATGGCGTCGCTACGAGGCTTGGCTCGGACCGCTGAGGGACGCGCTCGGCGACGCCACGGAGCGCTACCGCGACTGACGCTGAGTTCTCAGCGCGCGAGGCGCAGCAGCAGCGGGCGGTGGCGCCCGAGATCGCCGACCTGCGCGCCGATCACCTTGGCCGCGTCGTCCCATCGGCGCAGGCGGACCGCCTCGTGCGCGAATGGGCGTCGCGCAAACGCCGCCGCTTCGGGCGCTTCGAACGGGCCGCCCTGCAGGTGAAGGCTCAGTTGAGAGGCGGGGCTCAGGGCGTCGCGGTAGCCGGGCGCAACGGCGCAGAGGTGGCGCTTGGCCGAGACGTGCAGCGCGATCGGCCGGGTCACCTCGGGTCCGAACCATGCCGACAAGGCGAGCGCGCCGACGGCCTCGTGCTCGGCGTCGACGCCCTCGGCCTCAGCCATGCGCCCGCGGTCTTCGACGAGATGGCCGTAGTCGTGCAGCAGCGCGGCCGCCACGAGGCTGTCCGGCGCACCCGCCCGCTCGGCCAGCGCGGCGCACTGCAGGGCGTGTTCGAGCTGGCTGACGCCCTCGCCGTAGTGTTCGCCGCCGCGACGCAGGAAGAGCGCGAGGATGTCCTCGATCGCCGCTTCAGCCCTCATGCGCGCGCCTCCGATGCCCTGACGGCCCACCATAGCCGATCCGGCGCGATCCTGCCGGCCGCGGGCTTGCGGTTGACCGCGCCTGGCGCCGCGGCTAGCCTTCTTCCTGTCCAGCCACCATCCGAGACGGAAAGGAGGGGTTGCGAAATGACTGTGCTCAACCACGCCGCCCTCCGGGGCGCGCCTCACGAGGCTGCGCGCACAGGCTGAGATCCAGCTTCCTCGCGGCCGCGATCCCAACGCCGAGCTCGAGGACTCTTCCGTTGATCATCGACTATGGCTGGAGCGACGCGCTCCGGCAGACCTTCGCGCCGTTCGCCGCGCGCGGACTCATCCCCGGCCGCATCGCTGTGCAGCGGCGCGGCCTCTACGACCTCGTCACCGATGCGGGCGAGGTGACCGCCCAGATCTCCGGCCGCCTGGCCCACGAAGCCGAGGAGGGCGGCGGCTATCCCGCTGTCGGCGACTGGGTGGCGGCGGCCGTCCGACGCCACGAGAGCGCGGCGACCGTCCATGCCGTGCTGCCGCGCCGCACCGCCTTCCTGCGCAAGGCGGCCATGAGCGTCGCGACCGAGCAGGTCGTGGCGGCCAACGTGGACGTGGCTTTCCTGGTCGCCTCGCTGAACGCGGACTTCAACGTCCGGCGGCTCGAGCGCTATCTGGCCACCGCCTGGCAGAGCGGAGCGGCGCCGGTCGTCGTGCTGACCAAGGCGGACCTCTCGGACGATGTCGCCGCGCAGGTGTCGGAGGCCGAGAGGGTCGCGTTCGGCGCGCCCGTGCTGGCGGTGTCCGTCGTCACCGGCGAGGGCGTGGAGGCGCTGGCCGGCTGCGTGAGGCCACGGGAGACCGCCGTGCTGGTCGGGTCCTCCGGCGTCGGCAAGTCGAGCCTCGTCAATGCGCTTGCAGGCGAGGCGGTGATGGCCACCGCCGAGATACGCGTCCGGGACGACCGCGGCCAGCACACGACGACGCACCGTGAGCTGATCCGGCTGCGGTCGGGGGCGCTGATCCTCGACACGCCGGGCATGCGTGAACTCGGCCTCCTCCATGCCGACGACGGGGTCGCGGCCACGTTCGAGGACATCCAGGCCCTGGCGTCGCGCTGCCGCTTCAGCGATTGCGGCCACACGAACGAGCCTGGCTGCGCGGTGCGGGCGGCGCTGGATGACGGCTCGCTCGATCCCGGCCGCTGGAAGAGCTAAGGCAAGCTGCAGCGCGAACTCGAGCATCAGGCGCGCCGTGAGGATCCGCTCGCCCGCGAGGCCTACCGCCGCAAGTGGGTCGCGGTCCACAAGGCCGCCAAGGCCCGCATGAAGCACCAGCGCGAGGTGTAGGACAGGGCGAGCCTCGTCTACGTGCGGATCAGCGGCAGGCTGGTGGTTGGCTTGCCGGTGATCTCCAGCAGCGCGTTCGCGACCGCCGGCGCGATGACCGGCGTGCCGGGCTCGCCGACGCCGCTCGGCGGGTTGGCGGAGGCGACGATGTAGGTCTCCACCACTGGCGCCTCGTTCATCCGAAGCACGCGGTAACCGTCGAAGTTGTGCTGCTGGACGATGCCGTCCTTGAGCACGATCTCGCCGTAGAGCGCGGCGGCGAGGCCGAGACAGGCGCCGCCCTCCATCTGCGCCGCGATCTGGTCGGGCGCGACGGCGATGCCGCAGTCGATGGCGGTGACGACGCGGCCGACGCGCGGGACGCCGTTGTCCAGCCGCACCTCGGCGACCTGCGCGACCACCGAACCGAAGCTTTCGTGCACGGCGACACCCTGGGTGTATCCGGCCGTCGGCTGACCCCACCCCGCCTTCGCGGCTGCCAGATTGAGCGCCGCCAGACGTCGCTCGGCCCCCACGCGGTTGTAGAGCGCCCGGCGGTAGTCGACCGGGTCGCGGCCGACCTTGCGCGCCAGCTGGTCGACCGTGTGCTCCATCACGAACGCGGTGTGCGTCGCGCCGACCGAGCGCCACCAAAGCACCGGCACGCCCACGTCGATCATCGCCACCTGGCCGTCGACCACCGGCGCGCCGTCGATGTAGGGCGAGTTCTTGGCGCCTTCCACGGTGGTGTCGTCGAAGCCGACCGGGATCGGCGAGCCCTTCATGATCGACTGCGTGACGATGCGCTGGCGCCAGGCGGACGGCAGCCCGTCCGGGCCCAGCGCGACCCGCACGCTGTGGTGCGTGAGCGGCCGGTAGTAGCCGGCGGCCATGTCGTCTTCCCGGGACCAGACCAGCTTCACCGGGCGTCCGCCGCCGACGCGCTTGGCGATCTGGACCGTCTCGCGGACGAAGTCGGACTGGAAGTTGGTGCGCCGGCCGAACGAACCACCGGCGAACAACGTCTCCACTTCCACCGAGCCGGGGAGGACGCCAATGATCTCGGCCGTGTTCAGCTGATCGAGCGTGGGCGTCTGCGAGCCCAGTGTCAGCTTGTGCTTGCCGTCGCCGACCTCGGCGACCGCGTTCATCGGCTCCATCGGCGCGTGGGCGAGGTAAGGGACGTCGTAGGTGGCGACGAGGTCGCTGTCGTGGAACGCGCCTCTGACGTCGCCCTTGGTCGCATACGGCTGCCAGCGGACGTTCTGGGTCAGCGTTCCCGCGGCGATCGCGCGGTACTGCGCGGCCAGCCTGTCGGAGCTCACGCGCGTCGCGCGACTGTCGTCCCACGTCACCTTCAGCGCCTCGCGCCCCATCCGCGCGGCCCAGGTGCTGCTGGCCACCACCGCGACGCCGCTCGGGATCTGGAACACGTCGACCACGCCTGGGACGCGCCGCGCGCCGCTGTCGTCGAAACTGGCGACCCTGCCGCCGAACCGCGGCGGATGGGCCACCATGGCGGTGAGCATGCCGGGCAGGTGCACGTCCTGAGTGAAGCGCGCGGTCCCCGTGGCCTTCAGTCGCGAATCCTTGCGCCGCACGCGATCCGTGCCGATCAGCGTGAAGCTCTTCGGATCTTTCAGCGGAGGGTTCTGCGGCGGCGTCACCTTCGATGCGTCGGGCAGGAGCTCGGCGAACGTGGCGCTGCGGTTCGTCGCCTGATGGACGACGACGCCATTCCTTACGGTCAGTTCCGCCGCCGGGACGCTCAGCCGGGTCGCCGCAGCCTGTACGAACATCGCGCGGGCCGCGGCGCCGGCATGGCGCAGCTGGTCCCACGAATTGGCGACGCCCGACGAGCCGCCGGTGCCCTGTACGCCCATCGTCGTGTTGGCGTAGACCTTGGCGTCGGCGGGCGCCTGGACCACCCTCACGGTGTCCCAGTCGGCGTCGAGCTCCTCGGTCACGATCGCGGCGAGGCCCGCATGGGTGCCCTGGCCGACTTCGATGTGCTTGGAGACCACTGTCACCGACCCGTCCGGGTCGATGCGGATGAACGGACCGAACGCGCCGAAATGCATCGCTGGCGCGCCGAGACTCAGGATGTCGGCGGGGCCGCAGCCGACGAGCAGCGACGCGCCGGCGCTCGCGGCCACGGTGACCAGGAACGCCCGGCGGTTCGGGCGGGCGGGGGGCTCAGCCAGCATGGACGAGGGTTCCTTCAGGCGGTGACGCCGGCGGCGTCCTTGATCGCCGCTCGGATGCGCTGGTACGTGCCGCAACGACAGATGTTGCCGCTCATCGCTTGGTCGATGTCAGCGTCGCTGGGCTTCGGCGTGCGGGCCAGCAGCGCCACGGCGCTCATGATCTGGCCGGACTGGCAGT
>JAKAZA010000166.1 GCA_021816155.1 Pseudomonadota bacterium
GCCGCGTTGCTCTCGCGGCCGCATCCTGCTACACGCCCGCCCCTTCGCGCGTCCCGGCGCGGAGACTTCAAATCCGTGGGAGGGGCGCCACCCCTTGGACCACGGCCTCCAAGCACGAGAGGACTTAGATGGCCAAGAAGATCCTGGGCTACATCAAGCTGCAGGTCCCCGCCGGCGCCGCCACGCCCTCGCCGCCCATCGGGCCGGCGCTAGGCCAGCGCGGCGTCAACATCATGGGGTTCTGCAAGGAGTTCAACGCCCGGACCGAGAACATGCCGAAAGGCACGCCGCTCCCGACCGTGATCACCGTCTACCAGGACAAGAGCTTCACGTTCGTCACGAAGACCCCGCCAGCGACCCACTACCTCAAGGAGATCACCGGTCTCAAATCGGGCTCGGGCAAGACGGGGCGCGAGTTCGTGGGCGAGGTGACGCGCCAGCAGCTGCGCGACATCGCCGAGAAGAAGATGAAAGACCTCAACGCCAACGACATCGAGGCCGCCTCGCGGATCATCGAGGGCTCGGCCCGGGCGATGGGTCTGCGCGTGGTGGAGGGGTAAGACCATGGCCAAGCAACCGAAGCGTCTCAACGCCTGGACGGGAGACCGCATGGCGGTCCATCCGCTTCCCGAGGCCATCAAGCTCGTGAAAGCCAACGCCAAGGCCAAGTTCGACGAGACGATCGAGATCGCGGTCAACCTGGGCGTCGACCCGCGCCACGCCGACCAGAACGTGCGCGGCGTGGTCAGCCTGCCTTCAGGCACCGGTCGGGACGTGCGCGTGGCCGTCTTCGCCAAGGACGCCAAAGCCGAGGAGGCCAAGGCCGCCGGCGCCGAGGTGGTCGGCGCTGAGGATCTGGTCGAACGCATCCAGGGCGGGTTCATGGACTTCGACCGGGTGATCGCCACTCCGGACATGATGGCCCTCGTCGGCCGGCTCGGTAAGGTGCTGGGCCCGCGCGGCCTGATGCCCAACCCGCGCGTCGGCACGGTGACGCCCAACGTCGGTCAGGCCGTGAAGGACGCCAAAGGCGGCTCGATCGAGTTCCGCGCCGAGAAGGAAGGCATCATCCACGCCGGCGTCGGCAAGGCGAGCTTCACCGAAGAGGCGCTTGCGGCCAACGTCCGCGCCCTGATGGACGCGCTTAATCGCGCCAAACCGTCCGGGGCGAAGGGCACCTACGTGAAGCGCATCTCGCTGAGCTCCACGATGGGCCCCGGCTTCAAGGTCGAGCCGGGCAGCACCGGCGCCTAGATCGCCTTGGCCATGAGCAGCGCGGGATTCTCGGGGCCCCAGCCGATGTCGAGCTCCTCGAGCGCGGCATAGCCCAGGGCCTCGTAGAACCGGCGGGTGCGGGCGTACGGCTCGTAGCCCGCCGACGGCCCTTGCGTCTTGACCTGGACGAAGCGCCGGCCTTCGGCGCGCGCCACCTGCTCGGCGTGCGTCATCAGCGCGCGGCCGACGCCATGCCGGTGGCGGCTGCGCTCGACGCCGATGAAGTAGACCTCCAGCGCCGTGTCGAAATGGCGCTTGAGCAGCATCAGGCCGACGGGCCGGCCGGCTTCCAGCGCGACGACGGCCGGGCCGGTCTCGGCAAGGCCTGCGTACTCGGCGTTGGACGCGGGAACCCCGAACCAGTCGCCGATGGTGGCGAGGAGGGCCTTGCAGATCGCGCCCGATCCGGCGGGTCGCGTTTCGAGGATGAGGGTCATTCGGAAATCTCGACAGAGGAGAGAATGGCCGCAGCCGCGGCCTCGCCGCCGGCGCGGCGGCCAGCGGGGCGGAGCAGGGATGTGTTTCGCCAGAATGCTCTGTCGGGACGAGGACTACGGCGGAACGAACGGCGGCGTCAATCGCCCATCGGCTGGCCGAACAGCAGCAGCCAGCCGTTGATGTCACGCACCGTCATCTCCTTGCCGTTCCAGATCGGGCGGTAGGTGGGCGCCCTGACGATGTCGGCGCCCTTGGCGCGGAACTCGTCCGCCAACGCATCGACATCGTCGGCATAGACAAAGACGTCGGGGAAGTCGGCGATCGCCGCCGAGTTCGGAGCTCGGGGCGCGTCGCCCCGCGGCTGACGGAACATCAGCCGCGCGCCGCCGCGATCGAGGATCACGAAGCTGGGCGGCTTGCCGTCGATGCGCTCGAAGGCGAAGCCCAGCACGTCGCGATAGTATTCCGCGGTCTCGAACACGTCCTTGCAGAGCAGCGCCGGCGCGGCGCGCGTAACCTGGACCATCTTCGACCCTTTTGCTATCTTATGTGATACAAAAAGTATCTTTCTGGCCGCCGGCGTCAAGCATGATTTCCAACCTCCAGATCCGCGCCGCCCGCGCTCTCCTGGGCTGGAGCCAGCAGAGGCTGGCCGACGAGGCTGGCGTCTCTGCGATCACCGTCAAGCGCCTCGAGGCCTCGGACGAGGGCTTCCAGGCGAGATTCGAGACCGTGATGAGGATCAAGTCCGCCGTCGAAGCGGCCGGCGTCGTCTTCCACGCCGGCGCGGACGGCCTGATCCACGGCGTCAGCCTGCGCGGACCGTGAACCGTCGTCGGCGCCACGGGCGACTCAGATCGCGCCTTCGTCCTTGAGCGCCGCTACCTCCGCCGCGCTCAGACCCAGCAGCTCGCCATAGACCTCGGCGTTGTCGGCGCCGATCGTGTGGCTGGGCGTGGCGGGCAGCTGCGGGACGCCGTGGTAGCGCAGAGGGCTGCCCGGCACGGTGATGCGGCCGAGCTGGGGGTGGTCGATCACCTCGAGCATGCCGCGCGCTTTCATGTGCTCGTTGGCCAGCACCTCGTGCAGGTCGCGCACCGGCGCCGACGGGACCTTGTGCTCGCCCGTGGCGGCGAAGATCTCGGCGCGGGTGCGCGCCGCCGCCCACGCCTCGACCACCGCGTCGGTCTCGGCCATGTGGCGGACGCGAGCGGCGTTGGTCGTGAAGCGCGGATCGCCATCCAGGTCCTCGCGGCCCATCGCGCGCAGCAGGGACCGCCAGTGGTCGTCGTTGTTGCAGATGATGGCGAACCAGCCGTCCTGGCAGGCGTAGACGTTGTAGGGCGAGACGGCGAGGCCGCCGTGGCGGTTGCCGGTGCGCCCCAGCGGCCGGTCCGGGTTGTTGTGGACCATGCCGAGGTTGGAGGCGAGCGTCGGGAACATGGTCTCGATCATCGCCACCTCGACGAGGCGCCCGCAGCCGGTGCGCTCGCGCTCGAAGAGGGCGGTCATGATCGCGCCGTAGAGGTGGGTCCCCGAAAGGAAGTCGGCGATCGCGGGGCCCGCCTTCACCGGCGGACCGTCCGGGAAGCCGGTCACGCTGATCGCGCCGGACGCTGCCTGGATCGTGATGTCCATGGCGAGGTTGTCGCGCTCGGGACCGGAGAGGCCGTAGCCGGTGGCCGAGGCATAGATCAGGCGCGGATTCTCGGCCATCAGCGCGGCGGGGCCGACGCCCAGGCGGTCCATCACGCCGGGAGCGAAGTTCTCGAGCAGCACGTCTGCCTTGCGCGTCATCGCCTTCAGCAGCTCGACGCCGCGCGGGGACTTCAGGTTCAGCGTGATCGCGCGCTTGTTGGAGTTGAGCATGGCCAACGGCAGCGAGGCGCCGCCGCCCACCGCCTCGCGCACCCTGAGCGGCTCGCCCCGCGGCGGCTCGATCTTGATCACCGTCGCCCCGGCTTTGGCCATCAGCAGCCCGGCGTAGGGGCCCTGGTAGACCTGGCCGAAGTCCAGCACGACAAGGCCGGCGAGGGGCGGCGCCCGGGTTTCGGACCGGGCCATCAGTAGAGCGCCTGGTCGAAGAGGTCGCGGGCCATGACGATGCGCTGCACTTCGCTCGGTCCCTCGCCGATGCGGCGGATGCGCATCTCGCGGTACCAGCGCTCGAGCGGCAGGTCCTTGGTCACGCCGTAGCCGCCGTGGATCTGAATGGCGCGGTCGACGACACGGCTGGCGCCCTCGCTGGCCAGCAGCTTGGCCATCGCCGCCTCGGTGCGGAACGGCTCGCCCCTGGCCGCCTTGCACGCCGCCGCCAGGATCGCCCAGCGCGCGGTGCGGATGTCGATCTCGTTGTCGACCACCATCCACTGGATCGCCTGGCGGGTGGAGAGCGCGGCGCCGAACGTCTTGCGCTGCTTGGCGTAGTCGATGGCCATCTCCTGCGCCCGGATCGCTACGCCCAGGCACCCCGCGGCGTAGGGGATGCGCTGGCGGGTGAGGCGGTCGTTGGCGATGGCGAAGCCGCGGTTCACCTCGCCCAGCACGTTGGCGTGCGGCACGCGGGCGTCCTCGAACGAGAGCTCGGTTCCGTAGTGGCCGCTGCGCAGCGTGTGGACCACGCGGCGGACGTGGAAGCCGGGGGTGTCGGCGTCGAGGATGAAGCAGGTGATGCCGCCGCGGCCCTTGTCGGCGTCCGTGCGGGCGAAGACGATGCCGAAGTCGGCGCCGTCCGCGCCGGAGATGAAGATCTTCGAGCCGTTGATCACCCAGTCGTCGCCGTCGCGCACCGCCCGGGTGCGGATGGCGCGGGCCGGGTCGGAGCCGCCGGAAGGCTCGGTGAGGCCGAAGAAGCCGCGCTTCTCGCCGCGCAGCATAGGGAACAGGTAGCGCTCCTTCTGCTCGTCGTTGGCTTCGTAGAGCTGGGCGAGGCCCGCGCCGCCGAACGCGCCGAAGCACGGCGAATAGAGCCCGGCGCGGTGCTGGGCCGTCTCGATAGCGATCAGGGTCTGAGTGACGATGTCGACGTCGGGGCCGCCGAACTCCGGCGGGATGCCGAGGCCGTAGAGCCCCATCGCGCGGGTTCGGGCCACGAGACGGGCGTGGTCCTCGGGCTCGACGCGGGACGCGTCCGGATCGAGCTTCGCCTCCAGCGGCCAGATCTCTTCGCGGACGAAGCGGCGGACCTGGCCCACGATGAGGGCCTGTTCCTCGCTGGGCTCGAAATCGATCATCCGGGACTGAGCCTCCCCATCCTGCGCCGCGCGTCGGCGGCGTTGCCGACGGGCAGGGCGCCGTGATCGGCGGCATGGACCATCAGCAGCTCCTCGTAGCGGCTGAGGTACTGCGCCGTGACCTCGGTGCGGAACCTCGCCGCCTCGCCGGCCTCGAGGGCGGCCGCAAGCTCGCTGCGCAGGCCGAAGAGCGTGCGTCCGCCGGCGTAGCCGATCCGCACGATCCGACCCTCCGCGTCCGCCAGCTGGTAGACGCCGAGCTCGGCGCCGAGCGCGGCCACGTTGGCGGCCGTTAGCTCGCGCCAGGGCTTGTCCATGCGCACGCCCATCAGCGGCCCTCGAAGCGCGGCTGGCGACGCGCGAGCATCGCGGCGATGCCCTCGCGGGCGTCGGCGCTGGCCGAGGCGGCGGCGACCAGCGCGTCGACGTCGGCGTGGGCGATCCCGTCGCGGAACGCCATGGCGCGGACCAGCACCGCCTTCATGGCCCTTAGCGACAATGGCGCGTTGGCGGCGAGCCGCCCGATGACAGCGGCTGCGGCGGACTCCAGCTCGCCGGGCTGGACCGCGCGGTGGATCAGGGCCAGCTCGGCCATGCGGCCTGCGGGAAGCAAGTCGCCGAGAAGCAGCATCTCGCGGGCGCCCACGGGGCCCGCGACCTCGAGCAGCTTCTTGGCCAGGAACCAGCTCGGCGCGAGACCGATCTTCGCCAGCGACATGCCGAACCTGGCCGTCACGCTCGCCACCACGAAGTCGCAGTGCAGCGCGAGTTCGTTGCCTCCGGCGATCGCGTCGCCCTGCACCACGGCGACCACTGGCAGCGGGTACAGCTCAATGGCGTGCAGCATCGCCTCGATGGCCGAGGCGCCGACCTGCCCGCCGCCGCGCTCTCGAAGGTCCAGCCCGGCGCAGAACGCGGAACCCTCGGCGCGGATTACGGTGACGCGCTCGGTTGCGGGCGGTTCGACGGCGAACGCGGCCCTCAGCGCCGCCAGCATCTCCGCGTCGAGCGCGTTGCGTTTGTCGGCGCGGGCGAGCGTCACCGTCCGCACCGCCCCTTCGGCCGCGACCCGGACCTTCTCCATGCGCCGTTTCCCCGTTTTCCACATTTCTAACCGCGGACAACACGGGGCGCGAGTGCTGAGACGGCGTCTTCGTCGCCAGGGGGGAAGTGTAGCGGAGGCTCGCTTGACATGCGGCGGCCCGCCCATCATAAGCCGCGCCTCCCGCCCTCCAGGCGGGCTTTGTCCGAGAACCGCGGGCCTTTTGGCTTAATTGGATTACGCCGCGGGGAGACATGAGGATCGGATCGGCCCTTGCGAGCGCTTGCCGGCGCGCGCAGCCGACCGCCGCCTTGCTCCCGGACAGCGACGGAAGGTTTCAGCGGCCCCGGCCGCGCGTCTTGGTTTCGGAGAGCGGCATGGACCGTGCGCAGAAGGCTGAATCGATCGAGGCGCTGAAAGGCGTGTTCGAGGGCGCCGGCGCGGTGGTGGTGACCCATTACCTGGGCCTTACCGTGGCCGAGATGTCCGACCTGCGCGGACGTCTCCGCAAGGAGGGCGCCGCGTTCAAGGTGGTCAAGAACAGGCTGGCCCAGAAAGCCATCGGCGGCGCGGACGAGGCGGCTCACGCCCTGTTCAAGGGCCCGGTCGGCATCGCCTACGCGCCGGACCCGGTGTCAGCCGCCAAGGTCGCGACCCAGTACGCCAAGGACAACGACAAGTTCAAAGTCGTCGGCGCGATCATGGGGGAGACCGTGCTCGACACCGCCGGCGTCGACGCCCTGGCCAAGCTGCCGTCGCTCGACGAACTGCGCGCCAAGATCGTCGGTCTGCTCAACGCCCCCGCCACCCGCGTCGCCGGTGTCCTCCAGGCGCCCGGCGCCCAGCTCGCCCGCGTGCTCTCCGCCTACGCCGCCAAGGACGCGGCCTGAACCTCGAACCCCTCGCCTCAAGGACTCTGAACCATGGCCAACCTCGAAAAGATCGTC
>JAKAZA010000167.1 GCA_021816155.1 Pseudomonadota bacterium
GGCGCCAGCCGACAGGCCAAGGATCAGCGGGATCTGGTCGCGGAAGCGCAGCGCGATGGCGCCGCCGAAAAGCGTGGCGGCGCCGGTGGCGAGGCCGATGGCCGCGAGTACGGCTATGACGGGAAAGCTGGCGATGGCCGGAGGGTCCCTGGCTGCGAACCCCAGCGCCTTAAGGCCGCCAGGCCGGCGGCTCAACCACCCGCGAGGCGGCGACGATCGGCCAGGAAGGCCTGGACGCGGGCGGTCAGCAGGCCGCGCCGGTCTGCGAGTTGCGGCAGGTCGAGGTCAGGCGTCGGGTCGAGGCCGAGAATCACTGGGCCGTCTGCGCTCGGCGCCACCTCGAGGCCGAGCAGGCCGAACTGGCTGAAAAGACGCGCGGCCTCGGTGACCGCCGCTCGCAGGAGCGACCAACCCGGGGCGACGAGATCGGCAGGGGCGGTCTGGCGATGATACGGTTCCCGGGCCGGAAACAGCTCGAGGGCGCGGCCGGTCGCGAGATCGAGGCTCGCCACGAGGTCGTCACGGCCGCCGAGGCGCCACACCGCCCGATCGACCTGGACGCCGTCGTCGCTGGCCAAGGTGAGGAACTGCACCGGCGCCAGACGTCCCCCAGTAAGCCCCGCGTAGCTTGGGTGTGGCGGCACGAGCGGTTGCAGGAGCCAAGTGACGCCCGGCAGATCACCGGTCTCCGCGATCAGGCGTTCGACGTCGCCGCCAGCGTCATGGCGTTGGCCGGCGAAGAGCAGACGCGGCCGCCCGCCTTCGGCCGGCTGGGCGACGAGGGGCTGACCGGTTCGGGCTCCCAGGAACTCACGCAGCTCGCCCTTGCTGCGCAGCAGGTTGGCGCCTGGGCTCGCGAGGTCGGCGCGGTAAAGCGCGATCGTCGGCACGGTCACCAGCCCGTGCGCGCCGAGATAGGCCCCCGAGGCGAGGCGATCGGTCGCCAGCGCGAATGCTTCACGCCGGGGATTGGCGAGAAACGCGAGCTCGCGGCCGCGCCGCGCGCCAACCACCTCGCGACGGTCGGCCGGACCCCAGAACCCCTGGTCGAACAGGCGCAGGCGCTCGTAGTCGGTGATGGCGACGCGCCCGGGCCCCAGCGAAAGCGCCGCGAAGTCGGCCATCAGTTGCGGGGTAGGCTGCCCGGCTGCGTCCGAAAGGCGCGCAAGCTGCGCGACCAGGCCGGAGTCGGCGCCGCGCCGCTGCTGCGGCGAGCCCGCGCTCGCGGGCGGCTGGGACGGGCGGGGGCCGATGGCGGCCATGGCGACATCCGTCAGCAGACTGAATGCCGCTTTGTCCGCCCGCATGGTTAATCAACTGCTTACTACGCGCCGAGGTCCGCGGCGACGCGGCAGGCGTCGGCGAACACCGCGTCGATGTCGGCGAACGTAGTACGGTGATTGAAGATCGCCGCGCGCGCCACCGCCGCTCCGCCCACGCGGGTCGTGGAGGGCGCGGCGAGGCCCCGTTCCTGCAGGCGCATCACGAGCTCCTGACTCGCGGCGCCGGACGTATCGCCCTTGATCCGGAAGCAGACGATGTTGAGCGGGACGGGCGCGGCGAGTTCGAAGCGCTCCGACGCGGCGATATGCCCAGCGAGGCGCCGGGCGGCCGCGCAATTGGCCTCGATCGCTGCGCCGATGGCGGCGGCGCCCAGCGACTGGAACGTGAGCCAGACCTTGAGCGCCCGAAACCCACGCGACAGATCGGGTCCGTAGTCGCAGGGCCAGTCCTCGCCCGACGCGAGACCCCGCGGGGCTCGGGAAAGGTAAGCGGCCGGGGTGGCGAATGTCCCCTTGTGGGCGCCGCCGTCGCGGACCAGCAGGAAGCCGGCGTCGTAGGGGACGTGCGCCCACTTGTGAAAGTCGAAAGCCACCGAATGGGCCCGCTCGAGGCCGCTGGTGAGCGGAGCCAGCGACGGCGCTAGGCGCGTCAACGCCCCGAAAGCGCCGTCGACGTGCAGCCACAGGCCCTCGGCGGCGGCTACGTCGGCCAGTGCGTCGAGATCATCGAACGCGCCGAAGTTGACGCCGCCGGCGGTGCCGACAATGAGAAACGGCGCGAGGCCCGAAGCGCGGTCGGCCCGGATCGCGGCGTGCAGCTGCGCGACCTGGACCCTGCCGTCGGCATCCGTCTCGATGGCGCGCAGAAAGCCCGAGCCGATTCCAGCCAGCTCCATCGCCTGCATCACGCAACCATGCGCCTCGGCCGAGCAATAGGCGGCCAGCTGACGATCCTCAGCCTTCAGGCCGCGGACGCGCACCCCGTGTCCGAGCAGGACGTCGCGGGCGATGAGCACGCCCAGGAAGTTGGCCTGAGAGCTCCCTGTGACAAAGACGCCGGTGCTCTCGGGCGGAAAGCCGAAGGCCTCGGCCGCCCAACGGACCACCTGCCGCTCCACCACCGGCCCAATATGGTCGCGACCGCCGCAGTTGACGTTCAGACCCGCGGCGACGAGTTCGGCGACTAAGCCCACCGGCGTTCCGGCGCCATGGGCCCAGCCGAGGAAACGCGGATGAGTGTTGCCCACCACGTATGGCGCGATGTCTGCCTCGACCCGGGTCAGCACCGCGTCCAGCCCCGATCCGTCGGCCGGCAGCGCCTCGGCGAAGCGCTCACGGACCTCCGCCGGCGTGGGGCGCCAGACCGGCCCGGCTGCGGCTTGCTGCAGCCTGTCGATGGCGCGATCAAGCGCGGCGTGGGTCGTGGCGCGGAACGCATCCCAGTCGCCAGGGTCGAGCGATGCGACCCCTTGTTCGCTGGGATCGACTATGCGCGGAGCTTGGCCCAAGTGTCGAACGCCTCATCCAGGTCGGCCTCGATGGCCGCAAAGCCGCGCTTCGCGGCGTCGGTGATCATCGGCATGCTGGCGCAGACGCGGAGCGCGACCCGCTCGCCGATCGCGACAGGTTGACCGAGGTGGCAGCGCCGGGCCCCGGCCTGCCCTGCCGCCAGCGCGACGTAGATCGGCCGCGGGTCGGAACCGTCGACGTGGACGACCGGAACGAGGCCCGGCGCGGCGGGCGTCTCGTCGAGCAGCGCAAGTCCGGGATATCCTGCCACACGGCCGCGCACCGCCTGTTCGAAGCGCGCCAGCAGCGCGGAACGGGAAGAGTCGGGGATGGCCTCGTAGGCCTCGATCTCGGCGAGCGCAGCCGCCCAGCGCAGGCCGAGCCCAAGGTTCGCCGGGTGCTCGAGACCTGCCGCAAAGGACTCTCGCAGAGCCTTCGGCCAGTCGAGCGCGGCCGAGTATGGCGCGAGCGGCGTCGCTGCCGGACCACCGTGACGGGCGAGTTCGCTCGCCAGAACGGCCGGGAGCAGCAGCGCGCCGCAGAACGCCGGCCCCGCCGCGAACTTGGAGCCGGTGATCATCACTGCGAAGCCGCTCTCGAGGTCTCGCCGGATCTGCGCCGGCCTGGCCCGCAGCTGACATGCGTCGACCACCACCAGCACGCGGCCCTGGTGACGCGCCAGGATGCGCCGGGCGGCGTCCCGGCTCACGCCTGGGTGGCCCGTCTTGGAGGCGTCGAGCACATGCAGCACGGCGAACGCGCCGGTCGCCACGGCCCGCGAAACGCGCGTCTCCGCCTCGTCGTCCACCATGCCCGGGACGCGGAGCCCGCCGCAGGGCCGACGGATGTCGATCGTCTCGAGCGTGATCTGCGCCTCGTCCCAGCCAGCCAGGCGGTCCCGCGCGACAACGGCCCCGCCGAGCGGTGAGTAGCCGAGGAAATGCCGCCCGGATGCGGCCGCCGGGACACCCGAGCCGGTCTCGGCCGGCGCGACCACAATGTTGGTGACTGGCGAGCGGGCGAGCTCCATGGCGAGCGTCAGCGCCAGCAGCTCGGTCTCGGTGCCCGACGCCGCGAGCACCGCTTGCGACCCGGCAGCGCCGTAGAGCGCGATCAGGCGCTCACGCAGGCCGTCGAACAGCGCCTTGACGGTCGGGGATCCCGGAGCCATGAGGCGCTCGAGCGCTTCGCCAGCGGCGCGCCAACCGCGCGGCGAGATCGCGCATGCAGTGGACGACGAGAACCAGAGTTCGTCGGGCGCCGGGACCGCCGGCGCCCCGTAGCGGTTGCGCCGCGTGACGGGGTCAGGCCAGATGCGGTCGTCGCCGCCGGTGGGCAGCAGCAGCCGCAGCCGCTCTTCCTGCGCCCAGTGCGCCCCGATCTCCGCCCGACGCGCCGACGAGGCGCTCGTTGCAACCATAGTAAGCCACCCACGGAGCCGGGCGATGGAACCCGAATCGCACGTGTCGAGTTTTATCGCGGCCGGCAGGCTAACGTTTCGTTGTTGCAGTCAGGCGCGTGACGGCTAATTCTAGATGACGCGCGCCTTGCTGGCGGGCCGAGACGTTCAAAACCTAACGAGTCCTAGGGAACGACCAATGCACCGTCTACTGATCGTCGCGGCGAGCGCCGCACTCCTCGCCATCACCGCGGCCGCCGCGCCGGCCGCCGCCGATGAGTATCCGCCCTGCACGCGCCAGTTGCAGGACCACTGCCGTGAGGTCGGGCACTCGCACCACGCCGTCCATCACCACCATCAGCGTCACCACCAGCATCACCACTGACGGCGATCGCTACTGGGGGGTGTCAGTGGACGCCCGAAGGCTCTGATGCCGCGGCGCCGCGTCAAGCGGCGCCGCGGCATCAGTCGTTTGGCCATCCGGCCGTGCCGAGACGCGTGATCGCCGCCGCGCCGCTGTTCGGACTCAGTTTGACGAGGGACGCCACTGCGCCGTAATCGCCGCGGTAAGGTCGTCCAGTTGCGCGGCGATGTCGCTCTGATCCTGATCGGTGAGGCCGTCGTGGCGGACGGCGTAGCGCGCCTGCAAACTGCGGATCGACACAAGCCTGCCAAGGTCGCCAGCCACATCGATCCGAGACAGGGCGCCTTCGGCCCGTCCCTTGCGGATCAGGCCGGCTAGCCAGCTCTCGCGATCACGAACGCCGGCGGGACCGCTCACGAACGCCGAGTCGACGCCGAACGCCGCGGCCGCTTTCAGCGCCGAAGAACTCGTCGTCGCGGGTTTCGCCGCCACCCACTCGCCGTCGCTGTTGTAGCGGCCGCTATCGGAGCGCCAGTTCCCATCGGCGTCGTAGTGTCCGCCACCATGCCGCCATACGCCATCGACGTCATAATAGCCGTCGCAAACTGGGGCCGCCGACTCGCTCGCGCCAGCCTTGTCCGGCAAGCATCCAGGCTGGGCGAAGGCCGCCGTCGAAACCGCCAAGGCCGCGAGGCCTGCGACCGGAAGAGGCGTATGCATAGCGCCCCGGCTCCTCGTCCGCGCAGGCGCGAGACGCTCGGCCGACCGAGCGCTCGAACCCCGCCGACCGTAGAGAACGCTTCTCGGCGCGTTTGGATGCCTGGCGTGGGCCCCTAGATCGCCCTTGGAACGGGACGAACCGGCCCGTCGGGCGTTGCGATGAGCAACGGCTCGGCGGCTACGTGGCCAGCGAGCACGTCGGTAAGCAGTTCGGCCAGCCCGGCGGGATAGACCACATCGCGGGTCTGACGGAGCTCGTCCAGCGTCCACCACCGTACGTCGTCGGTGAACGCATGCTCGTGGTCGAGCCATCCGACCCGCGAGATCGGACCGCCCGCCGTGCGGCCGAGGACGTACTGCTGGCGGAACAGTCGGCGCTCTCCGTGCAGGTCCTCGAGTATCTGCTCGTCACGCCAAAGCACAGGACCCAGCACGACATCCGTCAGGCCGGTCTCCTCGACCACCTCCCGCGCCGCGGCCTCGGCCAAGCCTTCCCCGTCCTCAAGGCCGCCGCCGACCGTGAACCAGAACGATGGACCCTCGGGGCTGCTCGGCAGCCTGCCCTTCAGAAGCAGGATGCGGCTCTGCCGGTCCAGCAGCACCACCCGCGCCGTCAGCCGTTCGCGCACCGCTTCTCGGACCTCCCGCGTCGTTCCGCCGCGCCTCCCGAGCTTGCCCGCCGAAGCTCCGACAACAGTCGGTTAAGCGCGGCGATGCCAAAAGCGCAAAAGGCAAAGCTCTGGCAGGGAACCGTCACGCTCGTGGGCATCGCGCCGCACCGACTGCTGGGGTTCGCGTTCGCCAGCGCAGACCTCATGCTGGAGATCGCCCCCTCCGGCAAGATCGCGTTCGCGATCGGCGCGGCGGCCGTGGTCGACCGGGAGGGCGAGCGGTCTCTGATCGGGCGGCGCCTGGCCGAGTTCGTCGACCCGCGCGACCTCGCCGCCGTCGAGGCGCTGCTCGAGGCGGCGGACGGCGCCTCCCGGCAGGGTCCCGTCGCGGCGCGCCTAGCCGGCGGCGGCGCGGACGCGCCGCATGCGTTCGGCATCAGCGTCTGCAAGCTGCCGCAGAACGGCGGCGCGGTCTCCTGCGCCCTGACGCGCTGCGCCGCGCCGACGGCCGGCCCCGGAGCCGGCGGCCTTCACGACCGGCAGAGCTTCGAGGCGGTCGCCCGCAACCTCGTCGGGACGGCGCGCGCCACCGGTCAGCAGCTCGAGCTGTCATTCGTCGAGATGGAGGGGCTGGACGCCGCCGCCAGGGCCATGACCGGCGACGACGGGACGGCGCTGCGCGGCCGCGTCGCCGGGGCCCTGCGGGCGATGTCGCACGGAGGTTCAGCCGCCGCGCAGCTCGCCGACGAAAGGTATGCGCTGGTCCGAGAGTCCGGCGAGCCGGTGGACACCATGATCGGCCGCCTCAGGCGACTGATCACCGTGACCGCGGACACAGACGCCGTCAAGCTCGACGCCCGGTCGATGGCGTTGAACGGGGCCGCATCGCCCTCGCAGGTCGTGCGGGCGCTGCGCTACGCCCTCGACGACTTCATCGAGGGCGGATCGGACGCGGTCGCACCGCTCAGCCTGCAGGAAGCGGTGAGCGAG
>JAKAZA010000168.1 GCA_021816155.1 Pseudomonadota bacterium
GACCTCGACGGGCAGGTCCTTGGCGTAGATCGCGACGCGCACGATGGCGCTGTAGGGCGAGGTGGGGGCGGAATAGAGGATCATGCCGCCGCCATAGCGCAGCGCGCGACAGGCGGCGACGCCAGGAATGCTGAAGGCGTCGCGAGCGGCGACGAAAATGTTGCGACTCTGCAAGAAGACGCGGCCGGCGCCGATAATTCACCGTAAAATACGGAGGCGAGATCGTGGCCGCGCGACGCGGATGACCGCCCCCGAAGCCCTGTTCTCGACGATTTCAAAGAGCCGACGGGGACGAACGGCGCGCGCGATTCGCGGTCAAGCCGGATCTCGCGCGGCTGGCGAGCTTTGGCGCTTCGCGCTGGCCTTGACCTGACCCGGACGTCGGAAAGAATGCGACCCGGGCGATCGACGGCGAAGTGTGACCGCCGGCAGTTGGGGACTCTGTGGCGGATCAGGCCAAGATCGGCAGAGACTGGGACGACGCCGAACTGGATGCGATCGTCGCCGACTACTTCGCCATGCTCGACCTCGAGCGGGCGGGCCGCCCTTTGGTAAAGGCGCATCGCGCCGCCGCGCTCATGGAGCGGATCGGCCGCACACACCGGTCGGTCGAGTTCAAGCACATGAACATCTCGGCGGTGCTGAGCGAACTCGGCCTGCCGACGATCCGGGGCTACAAGCCGAAGTTCAATTTCCAGAACGCGATCTTCGAGGCCATCGACCGCTACCTCAGCGCCAATCCGTCCGTCGCGCGGCCGGAGTACGTCGAACCAGCCGGCTTGATGGAAGCGGGTTCGCTCTTCGAGGAGCCCCCGCCGCCCCTCGACTTCTCGAATACGAAGCGGCCGGAGAGGCTCGAGCGCCTCGTGCGCAAGTTCGATCCATCGGAGCGGGACTTCCGCAACCGCGCGCTCGGGCGCGCCGGGGAATCGGCGGTCGTCGACTTCGAGCGCGCTCGCCTGGCGGCCATGGACAGGGCCGATCTCGCCCGCAAGGTGCGCTGGGTGTCGGAGGAAGACGGCGACGGCGCCGGCTACGACATCCACTCCTTCGATCCGGCCGGCCGCGACCGCCTGATCGAAGTGAAGACGACGTTGGGCGCCCGCACGACCCCGTTCTTCCTGACGCGCAACGAGCGGTCGCTGGCCGACGAGCGGCCCGATGCGTTCCGACTTTACCGCGTGTACGAGTTCTCGGCGGCCAACCGCCTCTTCAAGCTGCGCCCGCCGTTGGAGTCCTTCGTCAGACTGGAAGCCGAGGCGTATCGAGCGTCATTCCGTTGACCGCCCAAGCCCCTATTGCGTGCACCGTCACCGTAATTCGAGCACCACGCCGGGCGCGACTTCGGCGCTGTCCTGCACCTTCGCATGGGAGAGCGTGACGTAGGCGGCGTCGGCGTCGGGGTCGTAGGTGATGTCGCTCATGCCCTGTCCTTGGCGTTCCGACCGAAGCGGGGCAGCTTCAATCCCTAATCCGCATCCATCTTCAACGCCGCGATGAAGGCCTCCTGCGGGATGTCGACCTTGCCGAACTGGCGCATCCGCTTCTTCCCCTCCTTCTGCTTGTCGAGCAGCTTCCTCTTCCGAGTGATGTCGCCGCCGTAGCACTTGGCGGTGACGTCCTTGCGCAAGGCGCGCACCGTCTCGCGGGCGATGATCTTGCCGCCGATGGCGGCCTGGATCGGGATCTGGAAGAGGTGGGGCGGGATCAGCTCCTTCATCTTCTCGACCATGCCGCGGCCGCGGGTCTCGGCCCGGGTGCGGTGGACGAGCATGGAGAGCGCGTCGACCGGCTCGCCGTTGACCAGCACCTGCATCTTCACGAGGTCGCCGGTGCGGTAGTCCTCGATCTGGTAGTCGAAGCTGGCGTAGCCCTTCGAAACGCTCTTCAGGCGGTCGTAGAAGTCGAACACCACCTCGTTGAGCGGCAGGTCGTAGACCACCATGGCCCGCGAGCCGACGTAGGAGAGCTCGCGCTGCTCGCCGCGCCGGTCCTGGCAGAGCTTGATGACGGCGCCGAGGTAGTCGTCGGGCGTGAAGATGGTGGCGCGGATCCAGGGCTCGGCGATGCACTCGATCTTCACCGGGTCGGGCATGTCGGCCGGGTTGTGCAGCTCGATCACCGCGCCGTCGGTGAGGGTGATGCGGTAGACGACGCTGGGCGCGGTGGCGATGAGGTCGAGGTCGAACTCGCGGGAGAGGCGCTCCTGGATGATCTCCAGGTGCAGGAGGCCCAGGAAGCCGCAGCGGAAGCCGAAGCCGAGCGCGGCGCTGGTCTCCATCTCGTAGGTGAAGCTGGCGTCGTTGAGGCGCAGGCGCCCGACGGCGGCGCGCAGGTCCTCGAAGTCGCCTGCGTCGACCGGGAAGAGGCCGCAGAAGACGACGGGCTGCACCGGCTTGAAGCCGGGCAGGGGCGCCGCGGTCAGGCGCCGCTCCTCGGTGATGGTGTCGCCGATCGCCGCGTCCGCCACTTCCTTGATCTGGGCGGTGATGTAGCCGATCTCGCCCGGCCCAAGCGCTGCCTGCTCGACCTGGCGCGGGCGGAAGACGCCCAGGCGGTCGACCTTGTAGGTCGCGCCGGTCTGCATCATGCGCACCTGCTGGCCGACCTTCAGCTGGCCGTCGAAGACGCGCACCAGAACCACCACGCCGAGGTAGGCGTCGTACCAGGCGTCGACGAGCAGGGCCTTCAGCGGCGCGGCGGGGTCGCCCTTCGGCGGCGGCAGGCGGGTGACGATGGCTTCCAGCACGTCGCGGATGCCGAGCCCGGTCTTGGCCGAGCACTCGACCGCGCCCGCGGCGTCGAGGCCGATCACGTCCTCGATCTGCTGGCGCACGCGGGCCGGGTCGGCGGCCGGCAGGTCGATCTTGTTGAGCACCGGCACGATCTCGTGGTCGTGGTCGATGGCCTGGTAGACGTTGGCCAGCGTCTGCGCCTCGACGCCCTGGCTGGCGTCCACCACCAGGATCGAGCCCTCGCACGCCGACAGGCTCCGGCTGACCTCGTAGGCGAAGTCGACGTGGCCGGGCGTGTCCATCAGGTTGAGCACGTAGTCCTGGCCGTCGTCGGCCCGGTAGTCGAGGCGCACAGTCTGCGCCTTGATGGTGATGCCGCGCTCGCGCTCGAGCTCCATGTTGTCGAGCACCTGCTCCGTCATCTCGCGCGCGGTCAGGGCGCCGGTCTCCTGGATGAGCCGGTCGGAGAGCGTGGACTTGCCATGGTCGATGTGGGCGACGATGGCGAAGTTGCGGATGCGGGCGGGGTCGGTCATGGGCGAGGCAGGGGGGTTTAGAGCAATTCGCGGCCGCTCATAAGCCCTCCGTCCAGGCGGCGAGGGCGCCGGCCGCAATCCCGCCTAAACTCCGGCGCACGCCTCGCGCCGCACCGGAGTGATTCGCATGGACCGCCGCACCCTTCTCATCTCCAGCCTGGCCGCGGCGGCTGCGGGGCCCGCGACGGCGCAGGACGAGAGCCAGGGCCCGCCGAACTACGACCACCAGCCCGCGCCCGCCGAGCCCGGCGGCGGCGGTCCCGCCAGCCAGCCGGCGCAGCCGTACGAGCACGACGAGATCCTGCACAACGTCTCCGATTTCTTCGGCGTGACGGCCGAGAACGCCGGCGCGCTGATCGAGCGCCTGTTCCACGAGAACGGCCGCCCCACCGCCTACATCGCCGGCGAGGAGGGCTCGGGCGCGTTCTTCTTCGGCCTGCGCTACGGCAAGGGCCTGCTCTACATGAAGGACCGGCCGGTGATGCAGGTGTTCTGGCAGGGCCCCACCGGCGGCTTCGACTGGGGCGGCAACGCCAGCCGCGTGTTCACGCTCTGCTACATGCTCGAATACCCGGACGCGATCTTCCGCCGCTTCCCGGGCGTCGAGGGCTCGGCCTACTTCGTCGGCGGCCTCGGCGTGAACTACCAGCGCGCCGACGGCATCACCCTGGCGCCGATCCGCGCCGGCGTGGGGTTCAGGCTCGGCGCCAGCGTGGGCTACTTGTCCTACAGCCGCCAGCGCAACATCATCCCGCTGTAGGCGGTTGCGAGTTCCGCGCCTCAGATGTCGAAGCGCACGCCCTGGGCGAGCGGCAGGTCGCGGCCGTAGTTGAGGGTGTTGGTGGCGCGGCGCATGTAGGCCTTCCAGGCGTCGGAGCCCGCCTCGCGGCCGCCGCCGGTCTCCTTCTCGCCGCCGAACGCGCCGCCGATCTCGGCGCCCGAGGGGCCGATGTTGACGTTGGCGACGCCGCAGTCCGAGCCCCGCTCCGAGAGGAACAGCTCCGCCTCGCGCAGGTCGTTGGTGAAGATCGACGACGAGAGCCCCTGCGGGACGTCGTTGTGCAGCGCGATGGCCTCGGCAAGGTCCGTGTACGGCAGGACATAGAGGATCGGCGCGAACGTCTCGCGGCGGACCACGTCCGCCTGCGCGGCGATCTCGACCAGCGCCGGCCGCACGTAGGCGCCCGGACCCGGCAGGCGCTCGCCGCCCGACACCGACGCGCCTGCGGCGCGCGCCTCGGCCAGCGCGGCCTGCATCGCCTCGGCCGCGGCCTCGTCGATCAGCGGACCCACCAGCGTGTCGGGCTCGCGCGGATCGCCGACCCGCACGCTGGCGTAGGCGGCCTTCAGTCGAGCCACGAAGACATCGTATACGGACGAATGGACGAACAGGCGGCGCAGCGTCGTGCAGCGCTGGCCCGCCGTGCCCATGGCGGCGAAGGCGACGGCCCGGAGCGCGAGGTCGAGGTCAGCGCTCGGGCAGACGATGGCCGCGTTGTTGCCGCCAAGCTCCAGGATGGCGCGGGCGAAGCGCGCGGCGAGGCGCGGCGCGACGGCTCGCCCCATCGCGGTCGATCCGGTGGCCGAGACGAGCGCCACGCGCGGGTGCTCCACCAGCCGCTCGCCGAGCTCGCGCCCGCCCGCGAGCGCCGCCGAGAGCCCCGCCGGCGCGTCGCCCCACCTCGACGCAGCGCGCTCGAACGCCGCCTGCACGGCGAGCGCGGTCAGCGGCGCCTTCTCCGACGGCTTCCAGACCACCGCGTCGCCGCAGGCCAGCGCCAGCGCCGCGTTCCACGCCCACACCGCGACGGGGAAATTGAAGGCGGTGATGACGCCCACCACCCCCAGCGGCTTCCACGTCTCCATCATCCGGTGCTCGGCCCGCTCCGTCGCCATGGTCAGGCCGTAGAGCTGGCGCGAGAGGCCGACCGCGAAGTCGCAGATGTCGATCATCTCCTGCACCTCGCCGGCGCCTTCGGAGAGCGTCTTGCCGGCCTCGAGAGTCACGAGGCGGCCGAGGTCGGCCTTGGCGGCGCGCAGTTCTTGGCCCAGGAGCCGCACCAGCTCCCCGCGGCGCGGCGCCGGGACCGACCGCCAGTCGAGGAAGGCCCGGTGCGCCGCCTCGATCACGGCGTCGGCGTCCGCCCCGGACACGGGCGCGAGCCAGGCGACAGTCTCGCCGGTGATCGGCGTGCGGCAGGCCTGCGCGCCAGGCGTGCGCGGGTCCGCGAGCCGCTCGGGCGCGACGCCGAGCCTCGCCAGCAGTCCCTGGACGTCGGACGCGAGGGACGGGGCGGCGGGCTGGGGCATGCGGGCGCGTTCCCCTAGGACCGCAGCGCAGCGCCGACCTGCTTGGCGGCGGCGCCGACGATCCTGGCCGACAGGGCCTCGATCTCGGTGTCGCTCAGGGTCCTTTCGCGCGGCTGGATCGTCACCTCGACCGCGACCGACTTCTTCCCCTCCGGCATGCCCGCGCCCTCGTACACGTCGAAGACATTGACCGAGGCGATCAGCGCGCGGTCCGCGCCGGCGACGGCGCGCACGAGGTCGCCGGCCGGCGTCTCCCTGGCGACGACGAACGCGAAGTCGCGGCTCAGCGGCATCAGCGGCGACAGCGAAAGCGCGGGCCGAGTCTTGGCCGCCTTCTTCTTCGGCTCGGGGATCGCCTCGATCCACGCCTCGAAGGCGTAGAGCGGGCCGGCGACGTCGAGCGCGGCGAGCACCTTCGGGTGGATCTCCCCGAACTCGGCCAGCGCCGCCTTGGGACCCAGCTGCAGGCGGGCCGCGCGGCCCGGCCGCCACCACGGCCGCGGCGCATCCTGGGCGGCCTGCAGGCTGGCCGCCGGAGCGCCCAGTTCGGCGAGCAGCGCCACGAGGTCGGCCTTCAGCGCGAACACGCCCTCGTCGTCGCGGTGGTCCCATCGCCGCGGCCCGTGCGGGGCGACGACGGCGGCCACGGCGGTGCGCTGGTCACCGGGCTCGACGCCGGCGAACACCGGGCCGATCTCGAAGAGCGCGCAGTCGGCGAAGCCTCGCCGGGCGTTGCGTCCCGCGGCCAGGATCAGCCCGGGCAGCGCCGAGGGCCGCATGCAGTCGAGATCGGCCGCGATCGGGTTCTCGAGCACCAGCGCCTCGTCGCCGCCGCCGAACAGCCGCGCCGCGTTGCGGCCGACGAACGACCAGGTGAGCGCCTCCTCGTAGCCGGCCGCGGCCAGCATCCGCCGCGCGGCCCGGATGCGCGCCTGGCGGAGGGTCAGCACCCCGTTCGTCGCCCTGGGCGCCGGCGGCAGCGGCTCGGCGGGCAGCGCGTCGTAGCCGGCGATGCGCGCCACCTCCTCGACGAGGTCGGCGCGGCCCTCGACGTCGCGCCGCCAGGTGGGCGGCTGCACGCGCCAGCCGTCGAACTCGAACCCGAGCGTCTCCAGGATACCGCGTATGCGCTCGTTCGGCAGGTCAACGCCGGCCAGGCGCTTCACGTAGGCCGGATCGAAGCCGATCACCGGCGGCGGGGCGGGAATCTCCCCGGCCAGCGCCACCGCGGACGCCTCGCCGCCGCAGATCTCGATGATAAGGCGCGTGGCGAGCTCGAGGCCCGGT
>JAKAZA010000169.1 GCA_021816155.1 Pseudomonadota bacterium
TGCAGACCCGAAGCGTCGCGACCTTCTTGCCGCCGTTGGTGGCGCGGAGCTCCGGCTCGGCGCCGGTGAAACCGATCAGTTGGACTTGGTTCAGCATCGTCTGTCTCCGTCTTCCGCTCGGAGGAGCCCGGGCGGCTCGCGGTCCTGGCCGCGATCACGCGACCGGCCAGGTCGGGGCAAAGGGAGGGGCTGAAGGCTGGCCGAGCTGGAAACCGGCCTGCACGGAGCGAAGCGGAGGAAGGCTGGAGGGTCCGGCTTGGCCGCCTCGCTCGCGAGGTCGGCTTCAACCCCGATCGACCCGGCCTAGGTTTGCGTGATTGATCGCGGGGACCCGTCCGCCGCCGCGCCCGACCGGGCCGGAGCAGGCGATGCGGCAAGCCCACAAGAGTCACGGCGACGAGCCGCCCAAAGCCCGCCGGCAAGCTTGGCGATTTCCTTGAGGCAACCCACCTCACGACCTGCAGAGGAGGGGAGGGAACGCTTCTCGCCGAACGCGCCAGGACGAGGACACCCGCCTGCGATGACGACGACGCCGATCGACCTGTGGGATCCCGCCAGCTTCGATCCGGAGCTGCGCGCCGCCCTGGCCGCGCATACCGACCTGCTGAGAGCGTTCTGGAGCGAGGACGCCCTGATCGAAGCGGAGTACGAGGCCAGCAGCCGTCCGCTGCCGCGGCGATCGAACCCGCATTGGCCCGCGCTCGACGCGTTGCTGGCGGATCTGGACGCGCGACTTCGCACCCGGGTCGCGCGGGCTTGGCACTACACGCGCCTGACCGACGCCGAAGTCGACGGTTTCCGGGTGCACGGGCCTGGCCTCTCGACGGCCGACGCGTTCCGCGCCCGTCTGACCGCCCAGGTCGGGGCCGGACTTCTGACCCAGGACCAGGCCGCGGCCATCTGGGCCGCCAGCGCACTTCTCGGCGAACAGCGGGATGCCCGCCAAGGCCAATTCTGCATGACAGCCGTGCCGTTTCCGCCGACCTATGACGGCGTCGAAGAGCTGCTCCGCTACTGGGGTGGCGAGGCAGCCGCGTTCCACCTTGAGGACGAAGCCCTTCGCGCCCATCTCCAGACGATCGGCAAGCCGCGCATCCTGGAGATCGCGCTGCCGCTCGCCGCAGTCCGGCCTTTCACCCAGCTCGCCAAGGCGGTGCTTTCCGCCCACGCCCACCACGAGGTGATCGACGCCGGCAGCTTCATGGTGGACCTCTTCGCGATGCAGCCCCTGCCGCCAGCGTCGCTGATCGCCGTCCACACCGAAGGCGAGGCCAGCTACGCCGCGCTCGGCAGCACCCATCCGACGCACATCTCAGGGACCTTCGCCGCCCGCGTCATCGGCTGACCGGCACGCCGATAGAACGAATCACCAACCCCAAGGACTCGCGGATCCGACGGTTGCATCCACAACCGCTTGGATTCTGTTCGGCGCTCGTTCCGCCTAAAGAGGGGAGGGCGGCCACGGCGCGGCCGCCCGAGAGGTTAGTGGACGGTTCGCCGCTCCGCGATCAGCGCGCCGAAGTGGGCGATCGCAGCCGCCTCGAGTGTAAAGGGGACCTGGGTCTGCTCTTCGTGCTGGTCCAGCTCCTCGAGCACCGCCCAGTCGTCCCAGCACTCGGCGACCACGTACCAGTTGTCCACGTCGTAGAATTGGTGGGCGTGTTCCAGAACCGCCTTCGCCATCGCCATGCTCGCCATCTTCGTCTCCATCGCTCGACCGGCGGGCTCATCCCGCGATCATGCGACCGTCCGGGGCGGGGAGACGGGCGGGGCTCAGGGTCGGCGGCGTTGGAAACCGGCCTGCACGGGAGCGCAGCGAAGGAAGGCCGGAGGGTCCGGCGCCGACGCCTCGCCTTCAGCGAGGTCGCCTTGAGCCCGATCGGCCCCGGCCCAGGTTCGCCTTGAGAGATCGCGCTAAGCCCGCCCGGCCAGACCTGGAGACCTTGGCCAGCCATCGAGGCCGCGTCGGCTCCCCCAACGGCCATCCTCGCGGATCGTCGACAAGAAGATGCGGCGACCTTGCGGCCGCCGCACCGGCGGGATCAGGCCCGCGCCTTGACCGCAAGATGACGCAGACCGCGTTCAGCCGCCTTCTGCGCCAAGTTCAACGCTGGTCCGAAGGGCTTCAGGCCCACGGCCCGATCGCCGTTGATCGAGTTGGCCAGGGTCAGAACGCAGACCGGATCGAGCGCCAGCATCTCGTCGTTGGCCCGGAACGGGGCCGCCCGGCCATGCCGGTCGAAGTCGGCCTTGGCCAGGACCAGGGTGACGCCTTTCTGCCGCGCCCACTTGATGGCCAGCTTCTCGGCGCCCTTGGCGCCGGAGGTCGCCAGCGCCATGTCCGGCCACTGTTCCCGCGCCCAGTTCAGCGCGTCGAAGATGCGCCCGGCGTCCTCTGCGGTGTCGGCCTGTGGAGCCGCCCGGAACGCCACCACGGTCGCGCCCGGATCGGTCGCGTGGTGCTTGCGCGCCTTCGCCGCCCGCAGGGCGTCGCGGGCTTCGATCTGGGCCGCCGTGGTGCGGGTGGCTTTGACCGAGCCCCTCCAGGGGTTCCACACCTCGCCGGTCGTGGTCGTGTAGGTGGCCGACGCCGCATCGCGGACGATCTCCATCGCCAGGGTGGCGATATCGGCCGCGCGCGCCTTCAAGGTGACCTCCTGGATCTCGGTGTCGAGCACCTCGGAGCCGTCGAAATCCCGGACCAGGCCGGCCAGTTGATCCCGGGCCTTGTCGGCGTCGCGCTCGATGCGTTGGGCCACCGAGTGGAAGGCGCCGACCAGGGCCTCGCCGATCACCACGTGGAAGTCCTCAAGGGCGGACTCGCCGACGACGTCGAGCAATTCCGTCATGAGGCTCACGCCGAGCTGGTGAAGCGCCGCCTCCGGCGGATGGGTGCGGGTGTCATCGAGCCCAAGGGCCTGGGCCTCGTAGGCCGTCAGGCGATCGGAAGAGAGGGAAGGGGAAAGCTGCATGGGGAAAGTCCCTGTGTGGGTTGGGGTTCGAGCCCGTCGGCTCGTGACCGCCCCGCGCCGCCAGGTGGCGGGCCCCACAAGGGCTTTGAGCGCCAGCGTCCCTTGTGGGGCGCGTCGGATGGTGGCGAGGTCACTGGAGCCAGAGGGCCGACCTTCCCCGCACCCGGGGTTTCAGCGCGTCCCCTCGACCTTCGTCAGCTCACCTGCCAGCTACGCGGTCGATCACCGCCAAGACACCTGCCGACGCTTCCCCACATGGCAGGGTTCGGCGGGCAGGGGCCGGAGCCTGACGGTCAGACCAGTCCCGCCAAAGCGCGCCTGATGACCGGGTCGCGGTCAGCGCGCCAAGCCGTGCCCGAGCGCACGCCCAGCCGCTCATGGGCCTCGCAATAGCGTCCGTCGGTCCGCCGGCCACAGAAACTGAATCCGGGGCTCGTCGGATCGCCAATCGGCCACTTGCAGGCATGGACGCCCAGGTGGACGAGATTGTCGACCAGACCTGATTCCTCGGGCGCCGGCATCGCCGGACGCAGCGAAACGGCCCGCAGCGGATGCTCCGCCGGAAGGGTCGACCGCACCGGTCGCAGAGGGCGCGGGCGGGTTGTGCGGGGCGTCCGGGTCGGCGCCGAGGGCGCGCCACGCCCGCTCAGGCCCAGGCGATGGATCTTGCCGATCACGGCGTTGCGGGTGACCCCTCCGAGCTGCTTGGCGATCTGCGAGGCCGACAGTCCGTCGAGCCAGAGCTGGGAGAGGGTGGTGACGCGGTCGTCCGACCAGGCGGCGTTGGACATCGGAAGCCTCCAGACGCGCTCGGATCGAGCGCACCCGGACAGGCCCTTCCTCCTCACTCCCAGAGGCCCCCGGCCTACATGAGCCCCAGCGACCGCAGGCTCGCCACCTGGTCGCCAGCCACGATGAAGTGGTCATGCACGACGATCTGCAGGACCTTGACCGCATCAGCCACCTGCCTGGTCATGTCGATGTCCGCGCGTGAGGGCGTCGGATCGCCCGATGGATGATTATGGGCGAGCAGGATCGCGCTGGCCGACAGCTCGAGCGCCCGGCGCGCCACTTCGCGCGGATACACCGGCGCATGGTCGACGGTCCCCACGCCCAGCCGCTCGTCGGCGATCAGCTGGTTGCGCTTGTCGAGGAAGAGGACGTGGAACACCTCTCGCGGCAGGGCCGCCAGCCGGGCTCGCAGGTAGGTCTTCACGGCCTCATAAGAGCCGAGCACGGTGCGCTGGCGCAGCGGGTGCTCCAACACGCGGACGAGCAGGCCGTGGAGCAGGCTGAGCTCGCGGGCGGCGGCCCCGCCGACCACCCGCGCAAGCTCCGGCTCCGGGGTGCCGAAAACACGGCCGAGGCCACCGAATCTCGCCATCAGCGTATCGGCGGCGCAGATCGCGTTCGCGCCAGGACGCAGGCAGCGGACCAGGATCAGGGCGAGGGTGTCGCCTTCATCCAGGGCGGTCGGCCCGAACGCGGCGAACCGCTCGCGGAGCTCGGCGCAGGGATCGGCCGTGGCGCCGATCACGGATAAGGCAGGAGCCTCGGCTACGCGTGGCCCGAAGAGATCGCTCTGCTCAGCCATCGCACCGCTTCCCGGCGGCGGGCACGCCCAGCAGCGCGGCATGCTGTGGATGGTAAAGCTGCACGGTGCGCACGGCCGCGGCGTGTGTTTCGGCTGCGCAGGCGGCATGAGGTTCGAAGGCGTCGAGGCCCAGCGCCAGGTAGGGGAGGGCCCAATCGCAGTCCTCTTCGAACCATCCCCCGCCGCTGTAAGCGGTCTGGCGGATCGCCGCCGGCATGCGCGCCAGCGCCGACGGCGAAACACGCAGGCCCCCATGAGAGGCGGTTGTCACGGCAACCGCGTCAGGCCCGAGCGGAGTTATGGTCTGGATCGGGCCCCAGGGCGACGAGGCCCCGCGGGACGGAGGGAAGGGGTAATGCATGGCCGGCGTCCGCGCCGACCGAGGCCCATTCCCCGGCCGGCTCGCCCCGGCCCTCCCTTCCTCCGCCCTCCTTCGCCCGGTAGCCGTCGAGACGGCCCAGAGTCCGAGCCGCCGACTGGAGCCGGCGGCTCGCGCTAGCCTATGCCGCCCTTGCGAGGATGGTCTGAGCTGGCCACCTGGCCAGGATGGCCGTCAGCACCTCGGGCCTGTCCGTGGGCACGAACACCCGTGGGGTATAGGCGATGATCTCCACGAAACAGCCGAGCGTCGTAAAGGCCGCACGGTTCGCGGCGGCCCCCACCACCTCGATGCGATGGCGGTCCATCACCCGACACCGCCGCAGCCACAAGCCGCCCGCAAGCGACACCGAAGCGCCGTCCCGCAGCACCAGCTGACTGGCCGAATTCCCGTCGCCGACCGCGCTGGCGGTGTCGCTGAGGCCGAGCGCGATCTTCAGCTGCGGAACCTGGCCGGGATCGAGCAACCGGCCGAGCCAACGCCGGCCATCCGGCGCCTTCAGTCGGCGAACCGCCGCGCCCTTGTCCGGCAGGCTAGACCAGATCGGCAGCAGAAGGCCCGACACCAGCACGAGCTCCCGCGACACCCAGGGATCGGCCTCGGCGATTTCCCGCTCCCAGGCGGCGCGCCAGGCCGTCTCTTCGACGTCCTCCCAGGCTGATTCCTCGAACCCCTTCAGCGGCGCGACCTGGCGCCGCTCCGGACGGATCAGCCGAACGGCGGGGATGAGGCGGTCCTCGTCGTCAGTCGTCGTCAGGCCGCGGACGACGAGGGCGGCGCGGCCAGACTTGGCGTTAACGGCGAAGACGAGCGACTCCCGGTCCAGCCCCGCCAGCGCAGTGTCCGGTGAGGTCAGGGCGCGGCGCGTGCGTACCTGGAAACGGGTCAGCCGGGTCTCCGCGCCGGTAAGGGCGTCGGTGCGCACGACTTCCTCGTCAGCGATCGCCACCTCGTCCGCGACGATGTCCTCCATCCCCCGATCGAGCTGGCCGGAGGCGGCGGCGCGCTCCAGGATCGAGGACAGGATCAGGTCGAAGGCCGCGAAAAGGGCGTTCTGGTCGCTGATCCGCAGCGCCAGCAGGCGGTTCAGGAAGGTGTTCATCGCCGGCAGGTCGTCGGCCTTCTTGAGGTTGCCCTCATGGTCGACCAGCCGCAGGCCGGTCTTGGCCTCGAACGCCTCGCGGCTCATCGCTTCGACGTTTCCGAAGTGGAGGGCGATGTAGAAGGCCTGCAGAGCGCGATGCGCCCACGGGCTCTCGAGATTGTCCTCGGCCCGGAAGAGGCCCGCGCCGGCGGTGCGCCGCTCGCCGCGGGTCAGAGCGCCCAGGCTGTCCAGCCGGCGGGCGATGGTCGAGGCGAACCGCTTCTCGCCGTGGATGTCCGTGGTCACCGGACGAAACAGCGGTGCGACCGCCTGGTTGGTCCGGTGCGATCGGCCGAGGCCCTGGATGGCGGCGTCGGCGCGCCAGCCGGGCTCCACCAGATAGTGGACCCGCCGTTGCTGGTTCGCCACGCCGAGGTCAGCATGGTAGCTGCGGCCCGTGCCGCCGGCGTCGGAGAACACCAGCACGCGCTTCTTGCCGGCCATGAAGGCGTCGGTCTCGGCCTTGGCGGCCGACGCGCTGCGTCGCTCCACGATGCGGCGGCCGTCCCGCATGATTACCCGCCGCGAGCGGCCGGTGATCTCGGCGACGTGGTCGGTTCCAAGCGCCTCCAGGACGGCGTCCAGCACCCCGGGGACGGCCGGCAGGCAGGCCAGGTGGGTGACGAGCTCGTCGCGCAGCCGCAGCGCCTCCTGGCTGACCACGGGCACGCCATCGACCATGACGGGGACCATGGTGACCGCACCGTCCTCGTCCTCCGCGGCATCCATCGCCGTCACC
>JAKAZA010000030.1 GCA_021816155.1 Pseudomonadota bacterium
TTGGAGCGGACGCCGGTGGGGCCGTCGGCCATGTCGATTCGCGGCACGCCGAGGCGTGCGACGCCGTGCAGCGTGAACGCTGCGGCGCCGGCCATCAGGGTGACCTTCTCCTCGAGCGTCAGCCGGCTGGCCAGATCGTGCGCCCGCTCGGCGATGGGCGCAGAGGCGTCGCGGAACAGCGGCGCATCACCGGTCGTGGTCATCGCTCGCGGTCCTTGCTGTTCTTATTCGTCCACAGTGCGGCAGAGGGCGCACGTGCTACGATACTTCAATTTAGCGTTGTCAGGATCGCCCAATTTGCAAAGCACCGCTTTCAAGAATAGCTCACGCTCCTCTCGGGGCGGCAAAAAAGTCACAGCACTCCCCGCCTTGCTCCGCGGGTTGGGGGAAAGGTGAGCCTCTCTCTGCGCCGCCGGGAACGCGCCCGCGCGGCGCAGAAGGCCGGAGTGGCTCACCTGGAGGCCAGCGAGTGGGAAGCCGCGCGCGTGAGATTCGCCGAAGCGCTCGCGCTCGATCCGAAGCTGGCGGCCGCTCACATCGGCCTGGCGCAGGCCTCCCGCAACCAAGGCGACTGGCCGGAGTCCGAACGCGCAGCCCGCGCCGCGCTGGAAGCCAGGCCGCGGTTCGCTCGCGCCGCTCATTACCTCGGGGCGCTGCTCGTGGAGCAGGACCGCCTGGCCGAAGCGCTGCCCTTCCTGCAGGCCGCCGTCGAGTGGGCGCCGGAGGTCGCGCAGCATCACCGCGACCTCGGCGTCACCCAGCTGTTTCTCGGCGACGTCGAACAGGCGCGCGCGCGCCTGTTGAGGACTATTGAGCTCGATATCCACTCGCACGAGGTGCTCTACACGCTGATTCGCGGCATGAGCATGGACGACCCCGCCGCGGCCCGACTGATGCAGGTCGTGCGCAGGCTCGCCGAGCGGGCCAGCGAGCTGCCGGACGCGGAACGCGCGCAAGTGCTGTTCTCGCTCGGGAAGGCCCATGAGGATCGCAAGGAGTACGACGAAGCGGCCGAGGCGTTCGCCCGGGCCAACGCGGTCAAGCGCGCGACCCTCGAGTACGACGTCGGCGCCGCGCTCCTGCGCTTCAGAAATATCGAGGCGACGTTCGACGCCGGGCTGCTCGCGCGCCTCGCCGGCCAAGGCGCCGCCTCGGACCGGCCGATCTTCATCGTTGGGATGCCACGATCCGGGTCGACGCTGGTCGAGCAGATCCTGGGCACCCACCCCAAGGTCCATGGCGCGGGAGAGGTCTACGTGCTGCCGCAGCTGCTCGACGGCTCGAGCGGCGCCGGCGGTGCGGCCTACCCCGCCTGGGCCAGGACGATGAACGCAGCCGACTGTCTCGTGATCGGCCAGGCCTACCTCGATCGCGCGCCGAAGGGGCCGCCTGGCCAGACGCGCGTGACGGACAAGTGGCTGGAGAACTTCGAGCACCTCGGCGTGATCGCGTTGGCCCTGCCGAACGCGAAGGTGATCCACTGCCAGCGCGACCCCCGCGACCAGCTCCTGTCGTGCTGGTCGCTCCTGTTCTCGCAGAACCAGGAATATGCGTACGACATCGTGGAGCTCGCCACATACTACCGCGGCTATCGAGCCCTGATGGACCACTGGCGCGCCGTCCTGCCGCCCGGTCTCTTTTTCGAGGTGCGATACGAGGACCTCATCGCCCAGCCGGAGGCCCAGTCGCAACGCATCCTCGCCCATTGCGGACTGGAATGGAACGAGGCGGTCCTGCGCTTCTGGGAGTCGCGACGGCCGGTGAAGTCCGCGAGCATGTTCCAGGTGCGCGAGCCGATCTACGAGCGCTCCATCGGCCGCTGGGAGCCCTTCGCGAAGTTGCTCGCCCCCCTCTTCGCCGGCCTGGTGGGCGAATAGCGCGCCGTTTTCACGGCCGCGGCGAAAGTGCTAGTTTCTCGCCGATAGGTACCGGGTGGCCTTGTTCGCATCAAAGGAAGGGTGGTGCTTGAGAGCCGCCGCGCTGGTCTGCGCGGCCTGGCTCGCATGGCCGTGCGCCGGTCTCGCGGCGCAGCCGGCGCGTGCGCCCCAGCCGACGCATCAGGCCGCCCCGGTCGATCCCTTGCGCGAGGCGGAGCGCTCGGTCGTCCGCGTGGTCACGGTGTCGCTCGACTCGGCCGGGAACCCGGTCGGGATGGAGACTGGCAGCGGCTTCGTCGTCGCCCCGGGTCGCGTAATCACCAACCACCATGTCGTCGAGGGCTCCGACCAGGCTGTCGGGGTCGAGACGTTCGTCATCCCTGAGCGAGACGCCGGCGGCCAGCCCGTTCGCGCACAGGCGACGCAGACCTGGACCGACGCCGACCTCGCCCTCCTTCAGGCGCCCGGGCTGACATCGCCCCCGATGATCATCGCCGCGGCCCCGCCGGACAAGGAGGCGACCGTCCGCGCGCTCGGATATCCGGGCGTCACCGACGAAGTGCGCGACCTGCCCCTTAGCGAAATCCTGAGGCCCCAGGAGACCTACGTCACCGCCGGCTCGATCGCGCTCTTCTCGTCGACCGCGCCCGGCGGCGTCCAGATCAACACCATTTTCCACACCGCGCCAATCAATCCAGGCAACTCGGGTGGGCCGCTGATCGACGCCTGCGGCCGAGTGATCGGGGTCAATACCTGGGGAGCGGGCGCCCAACAGGGCGACGACGGACTGGTGACGACGCCCCAGGGTCAGTTCATCGCCACGCAGTCGTCCGTGCTCATCCGGTTTCTCGCCGACGCGCAGACGCCGGCCGACGTGGTCAACACCCCTTGCGTGCCAGCCGCGGTGCAGAGCGTCGACGACCGGCTGGCCGCACTGGAAGCGGCCGTCTCCGCGCAGCGAGACGACGTGGGACGGCTCCAGGCGATCGCGCAGAAAAGCGCCGCCAGGATCGGACAACTGTCGGCGCTGCTGGCCGTGGTCAGCGTCGCCCTGGCGCTGCTGATCGCAACCCTGCTGGTGATCCGCTTCTGGCCGAGGCCGAGGCCGCCCGCCGCCGCCCCGGCGACGCCCGGACCGCCGCCGCAGCCTCCCGCGCCGGCCCAGACCGCCGAACCGACGAGCTCGGGTCTCTCGGTCTAGGCGGATGCGCGATCGCGCGGCAGGCCCAGCCGATCGAGAACCAGATAGGCGGCGACTGAGAAGCAGACGATGCCGATGATGGCGCTGACCAGACCGGCGGTGTGCGGCGAAACGCCCAGCACCTGATCGTACTGCGACTGTACGTGCAGCACGACCCCGAGCGCGAGCAGGCCGATTCCGACGAAGCCAAGGGCCAGCACGCCGACCAGACCCAACAGTCCCCGTCGCCGAGGGAGTTCCTTCACGATGCTGTCCAGCTTCACGAATTCCTCCGTGTGGAGCGGGCGGGCGGGATTCTGCGGCTCGGTCGGCTTCGGAGGCTCGGCTTGCGGCGCGGTCGGCTCGGCGATCAGCGCCTCGAGGCGCTCGATCACCGCCGCCGCCGCGGTCTCGCTCGCGCTGGACGTCTCAGGCCTCGACGGCGCCTCTTCAGCCGGCTCGCGGGCGGCGACGGCGCGCTCGCCGGACAGGTCGGCTCGCGTGGCCACCGGCGTGGTCAGCGGGATCAGTCCGATCGCGTCGTAGTCGAGCCGCGGCGGCAGCACCGGCGTGGGGGCCGGCATCCAGCCCGTCATCGGCCTGAGGAACAGCGCCTTCTCCGCGGCCCGGCGCCGTACGAGCGCGTCGACGATGATTCGCTCGCCCTCGAGATCAGACTTCCGCCAGAGCTCCATCGCGAGCGCCGCTTCCAGCGGACGCCCCTCGTTGAGCCGGCGCAACGTCGGCGAGCCGCGGAAGGCGCGCTCTCCAACGTTGAAGACGAACGAAGCCAGAGCGTCGAACTGGTTCTGGTTCAGGGGCGTATAGACATGCTCGTTGATGGTGTGAGCGACGCCGATGAGATCGTAAAGCAGCAGCGCCTCGCCATCGCGCTCGGCGATCTTGGCGCCCTCGCGGGCGGTGTGGGTGTGGCCGTAACCTATCGTCCAGCGACCATCGTCGAGCCGAGCGGCGCGCGCGCGGAACCCTTCGAAGGCCTTGATCAGATCGACGGCCTGTCTGGTGACGGAAAGCCTGGGTCGCATGGCCCCTTCCTGACCCACAATGACACAGCGGCGGTTTCGCTGACCAGCCAACCGCAATTTGAAGGCCGGGCCTCAGCGCATGACCTGCCTGGCCGCGCCGAGCAAGGCCGGGAAACCGGGGAAACGCAGGCCACGCCCTCATCCACACGGGCGACGGGATCAGCGAACAGCGGCGGTCACGCCTTGCCAGGCGCGCGCCCTTGGGCGAAACGCGCCCCGATGCTGGCCGGTCTCAGACGACGGCCGAAACCGGGCGCCTCAAGCCTGGTGCGGTCGAGAAGACTCGAACTTCCACGGGTTGCCCCACAGCGACCTCAACGCTGCGCGTCTACCAATTCCGCCACGACCGCCCGCAGCGAGGCGCGGGGGTTAGCAGAGGGTCGACGGTTTGTGAAGCGCGCGAAGCGTCGTTCGCTCGGCCGTCGCGGACCCGGGGCATGAGCCGGCCTGAACGCCCTATCGCCGTGCTGGTCGACCGCGAGGGATTGGGTGACGTGATGCTTAAGCGTCCGTTCCTGATGGCGCTGCGCTCGGCGTTTCCCGAGCACGAGGTCTGGTGGATCGCCACGCACCAGTCGTCGATGGAGGACGAGCTCAGGTCCCTGATGGCGCCGCACGTCGCCAAAGTGATGACGCGCGCGGCTCTCGACGGGCCAGCGGGCCCGCTCATCCGCCGATTGCGGGCGCTGCCGCCGTTCGAGCGCGTCTTCGATTCGCGCACCAAAGTCTCCACGGTGGCGCTCGCGCGCTTCAACCTCACGCACCACGGCTTCTATTGCTGCCTGCCCGGCTACTTGCTGTGCGACGGGCGCCCGCCCGGGCGAACTCGCCCCCGCCACATCGCTGCGCGGATGACCTCGCTGATCTCCTGCGCGACGGGACGGCCCGCCGATCCGCCGCCGCCGCTGGTCGCCTCGACCGCGGCGCAGGCCGAAGCGCGCGCCGCCCTTCCCGACGGCCCGATCTACGTGGGGGTCGCGCCAGGCAGCCGCCAACCCAGCAAGAACTGGCCGCTGGCGCGCTTCTGCGACGCGGCGCTGCGTCTCGCAGCCGCCGGCGTGACACCGGTGTTCTTCCTGGGCCCGCAGGAAGGCGACGTCGAATCAGCGATCGCCGCCGCCGCGCCGGACGTCCGCATCATCCGAGCCAAGCCCTCCAGCGCAGCGACGGACGGGCTGGATCAGCTGATCGCCCATGCCGGGCGGCTCTCGGCGCTTCTGGCCAATGACAACGGCGTCGGCCACTTGATGGGCGCCGCAGGCGTGCCAGTCGTCAGCCTGTTCGGTCCCACTGATCCTGCGCGCTGGGCGCCGGTCGCCCCGGCGAACCGCTTCCTGCGAGCGCAGGCGTTTGGCGGGACGGCCGAGATGGCCGCCATCCCGGCAGACGCTGTCGCTGCGGCGGTGCTGGAGCTGCTCGAACGAGCCTAGGTCCCGCCCGCCATGTAGTCATAGACGTTGGCGGCGCGCGTGACCGCGATCGATATCTTCTCGTCGCTGATCTGGATCTCCCCGCGAGCGACGGGGTGATTGTTCGCCAGGATCCAGACCTCGTCTGCCACCTTGGCGTCGAGCGGGATCACGGCGCCGCGGCCCATGCGCAGCAATTGCTGCATCGGCCGCGTCGTTCGCCCGAGCACCACGGCGATCTCCACGTTGACGGCCTTGATCTGACTCAACGGACCTCGCCAGCCCCACTCCACTCGCGCGCCTTTCAATGGCGCGTCGGCAGCGCCACATTGGAGCCCGTATGCTTGACCGCTCGTTAAACTTGGCTGACCCGGCCGTCAGATTGGCGCGACCTGACGACGCTGCCGCCGGTTGGGCCGCCTCGACCGGTCTCGTCGACTACCTCGCCGCGGAAGCCGCGATGGAGGCGAGAGCCGCAGCGATCGCCGCCGGGCGCGCGCGGGAGCTGGTCTGGCTGCTCGAACACCCGCCGATCTACACCGCCGGCGTCTCCGCAAGGCCTTCCGATCTCATCGACCCCGGTCGATTCCCGGTGTTCCGCTCCGGCCGCGGCGGGCAGTTCACCTACCACGGGCCTGGGCAGCGCGTCGCCTACGTCATGCTCGACGTCGCCGCGCGAGGCCACGACGTGCGCGCATTCGTAACGGCGCTGCAGACCTGGATCATCCGCGCACTCGCCCGCTTCGGTGTCGTCGGCGAGGTGCGCGACGGCCGCGTCGGCGTTTGGGTCAGACGGCGCGGGGGCGAGGACAAGATCGCCGCCATCGGCGTGAAACTGCGCCGCTGGGTGAGCTTTCACGGGATCAGCCTTAACGTCGCCCCCGACCTTGGTCACTTCACCGGGATCGTGCCGTGCGGCGTCACCGAGCACGGCGTCACCAGCCTGGCCGCCCTCGGCGCGCCGGCGACCCTGTCGGAGGCGGATGCGGCGCTGAAGGCTGCGTTCGTCGAGGTCTTCGGCCCGGTTGCGGACGCGCGCGCGCCGCTCTGAACCGAGCGGGCGACCAGCCTCAGCCCAGCACGTCGCGGATCGTCAACGCCAGCACGTCAGCCATCTGGTCGATCTCGGCCTCGGTCGAAACCAGAGGCGGGCCGAGGCACACGATGTCGCGGACGGCGCCAGTGCCGCCTGGGTAGAAGAAGACGTCATGCTGAAGTCCGCGCCCCACGATGCGGGCGGTGATCCGGTCGGAGGCCTCGAACGGTTCGAGCGTCTCGCGGTCGCGAACGATCTCGACGGCCTGCAGCAGTCCCCGGCCGCGCACTTCCGCCACATTCGGGTGCTGGCCGAGCTTAGTTCGCAATCGCGCGCCGAGACGCTCGCCTATCGCCGCCGAACGCGCCACGAGATCTTCGCGCGTCAGGATCGCGAGGACCCACTCCGCCGCCGCGCACGCCGACGGAAGCGCGGCGAAGGTGTGGAACATGACCTCGAGTCCCGCCTCGGCTATCGGCTCTGCGACCTCCCGCGTCGCGTAGACGCCGCAGATCGCGCCGTAGCCGCCGCCGAGCCCCTTGCCTGAGACCAGCAGATCCGGCCGGACGCCCCAGTGCTCGCACCCGAACCGCGCGCCGGTGCGGCCGAACCCGGTCATCACTTCGTCGATGATCAGCAGGATGCCGAATTCGTCGCAGAGCGCGCGCAGGCCCGGCAGGTAGGCGTCCGGCGGCACGATCGCGCCGCCACTGGAGCCTGTGATGGGCTCGGCGACAAACGCGGCTATGGCGGAGGGATCTTCCGCCTCGATCGCCGCGCGCGTCGCGGCGACGTACCAGGCGCCGGCGTCAGGGTGGTGAGGGCCAAGCGGGCAACGCAGTGGCGAAGGCGTGGGCGCGACCGGGAAGCTCTGCAGAAATCCCTCGAGCCCGCGCTTGCGCGAGTGGTGGCCAGAGAGCCCGGCCATGGCGATGGTGGCGCCGTGGTACGACAACTCGCGCGACATGACCTTTAGACGGCGCGTCTCGCCCTTGGCGACATGGTGTTGCAGCGCAATCTTCACGGCCGCTTCGACGCCCTCGGAACCGCCGCTGGTCAAGTGGACGTGATGCAGGCCGGCCGGCAGCCAGTCGCGGCGCAGACGCTCGACCAGCGCCTCCCGCTCGGGCGTGCGCCAAGTCGGCACCACGAACGCCGACGACGCGCCGGCGCCGGCGACCGCCTCCATCACCTCGGCGCGTCCATGACCGACGTTGGCCACGATCGCCCCGCCCGCCGCGTCAAGGATGCGCCGTCCGTCGTCGGCGACCAGCCAGGCCCCCTCCCCGCGCACGATCCGCGTCGCCCGCGACGGCAGGAAGGGCCAGTCGGTCAGGCTGTGATCGTCCCGGGCGTGCGCCACGCGTTCATTCCCTTCCGGGTCAGATGCCGAGGTCGAGCAGATTGTAGTCCTTGATCGCGTCGCGGGCCGCATCGTCCCAGGGACAGGCGCCGCCGGCGTGAGGCGCGTAGGCGAACGGCGTCTCGTCCGGGAAGCGCTGGCGGCGCGCGTCTACGGCCCAGCCGATGACACGGGCGCGAGCGGCGATGCGGGATGCGTCGTAGATAGCCGGCGCATTGTGCACCCCGCCGCCCGCCACGCCGAGCACCGAGCGGCGCCGATGGAAGCCGAAGTTGACCGTGACGCGCCAGTCGCGACTGGTGTTGGCGAACGAGCCATGCACGGCCTGTCGGTTCGTGATGGCGACGTCACCGGGCGCGCAGACCAGCGGCGTGGCCTCCGGCAGCCGCTCGGTCCCGGCCGCCGCCACCAGGGCGGCGATGTCGGCCTTGCCCTTCCGGTGCGACCCCGGGACCACCCAGAGGCCGTTAGCGGGGCTGCAGCCGTACAGCTGGGCCATGAAGTTGAACCCATGCGACCCTTCGTCGAGCTCGGGGCTGTCCCAGTGCGTCCACCCGTCCTGATGCCAAGCCACCGAAGCGCCGAGACCCGGGCCTTTCATCCAGAGAGCCTCGTTGAACGGCACGAAGTCCGGTCCGTTGATCGCGGCCGCCACCGCCAGCAGCTGCGGGTGGCCATGGACGCGAAGGCAGGCCTCCGAAAACTGCAGCGAGCCCAGGAGCAGGTAGACGACCTCGTCAGGCGCATCCTGCGCCGCCGCCGGCTCGAACATCTTCACCGGGTAACGCCCGCGCGCCGCCTTCGTCCCCCCGACCGGGTCACTGAGCGGTCGCGCCCACATCAGGTTGAGCCCCTTGTGGCCGACGCCGAGCGCAGTGCGGCCCCGGGCGTCGACCTGGGCGCCACGGCGGACTGGCAACCGGGCCTGGATATCCAGAAAGTCGGCCTCGATGTCGGCCAGTTCCTCAGGTCGCAGCACGCCGGTGAAGACGTAGAAGCCGCATCGGCTGTACGCCTCGCATATCTCGGGATCGAGTTCGCCGGACGCGGTGAAGCGGATCGGCCCTCGATTGCCCAGGGCCAACGCCCTGGCTTCGCCCTCGGCGCAGTAAGCCCGCATGGCGTCCTCCTCGACGCCATAGTCCGCGGCGAACGCGGTTTGGGATCTGCTCATTCGGGGCTCCGGCGCTGGTCGGCGAAATCTGGACCTCGCCGCGCTGGCGATCAACGAGAGTCGCGCCGCTCCTGGCGACGAGGCGTTGGCGCGAACGCCGCGCCGCGTATAAGAGACGCCACCCTGCGGCCCTCGCATCCGGTCGTCCATTCATCAGGGCCATGCGCCTCATCCAGAGATACCTCTTCCGTCAGCTTCTCAGCCAAACGGTGATGGCGACCGCCGCGCTCACCGGCGTGGCCGTGCTGACCGCGAGTCTCTCGGCGCTGGACCTGCTGGTGAGCGACCGCCAGAGTCCGATCATCTTCGGCGAGATCACGCTGCTCGCCACGCCGCAGATCGTGGCCATGATCCTGCCGCTAGCCGTCTGTATCGCCGGTTTGGTTGGCCTCAACCGCCTCCATACGGAGCAGGAGATCGTGATCTGCTTCGCCGGCGGGATGAGCCGCTGGCGCGTGGCCGCGCCCGCGATCCGCCTCGCGGCCTTGGTGGCCATCGCACACCTTGTGATCAATCTCTGGATTCAGCCCGCCTGCTTCCGCGAGATGCGAAGAGTCCTCGAAGCGGTGCAGACCGACATAGCCACGACCATGATCCGCCCCGGCGAGTTCACCCATCCCTCGCCCGGGCTCACCGTCTTCGCGCAGTCCATGGACGACACCGGCGACATCAAGAACCTGTTCATCGACAAGGCGAACGCGCACGGGGGATCGACGACCTACATGGCCGCCAGGGCGCGGATCGCGAAGCGCGACGGCGCGCCGGTGATGGTGCTGCACAACGGATCGATCCAGCAGTTCTCCAAGCAGGGCGACCTGCAGGTCGTGACGTTTGTCGAGAACGTGCAGGATCTGCGGCCCTTCCTCGCAATCGAGGGACCGGTCATCTACCATCCGTCCGACCGATACCTGCACGAGCTGTTCTTCCCGGACCTGCGAAGGGCCTGGGAGCAGGCGAATTTCAAGAAGCTGCTGGCGGAAGGCAACCAGCGGCTGGCGACGCCGATCTACGATCTAGCCTTCATGGCGCTGGCGCTCGCGGCGGTGCTGGGCGGCGCGTTCAGCCGCATGGGATACGGCGCGCGGATCGGCGCGGCCGCGGCGGCAGGCGTCGCGGTGCGCGTCTTCGGCTTCGTCGCCGGGGCGCTCAGCGAAGGCGCCGTTTGGGCCAACGCGCTTCAGTATGCGACGCCGCTCGTCTGCTTCCTGCTCTGCATGATGGTCGTGGTGCGCCAACATCCGGCCCGCGGCCCGCGGCGCGCGCCTCTGCGGCCCCCCTCCGCTAGCCCGGTCGGCAGTCCGGCCTGATGGGAGTGATCGGCCGTCTCGAACGCTACGTGCTCAGTCGCACGCTGGCTGGCCTGGCGGGCGCCATGGCGGCGATCGCCGCCGTCGTGATGCTGGTCAGCTTCGTCGAACTTTCGCGCGCCTACGGCGGCCGCAGCGACGTCGGGTTCCTCCGCCTGGTCGAGCTGATGCTCCTGCAGTCGCCGGCGATCATCCTGATGCTGCTGCCGTTCATCTTCCTGTTCGGCGTCATGGCCGCCTTCGTGACCCTGAACCGGCGTTCGGAGCTGATCGCCATGCGCGCGGCCGGCGTGTCGGCCTGGCGCTTCATCGCGCCGGCGGCGGCGGCGGCTTTCGTCATCGGCGTCGTGGACGTGACCCTCCTGAACCCGCTGGCGGCCAACCTCAACGGTCGATACGAGGATGCGCGCACCTCCATCGAGGAGGGCCAGCCGGGCCACGCAGGCGAGCCGAGCGCGATCTGGCTGCGCCAAGGCGACGAACACACCCAGATCGTCATCCACGCGCGCTCCCACGACATGCACGGGGGCATCGTGCATCTGCACGGCGTCTCGCTTTTCGTTCAGAACGTCACCGCGGGCGGCGTTCTGCAGTTCACGCGCCGGATCGAGGCCGCGGAGGCCCGGCTCGATCCCGGTTTCTGGCGGCTGAGCGACGTGCACGAGGCCAAGCCCGGCACGGATTCGGTGCGCTCGGAGACGCTGTCGATACCGTCGACCCTCGACCGCCATACCGCGATGGAGAAGTTCGCATCGAAGGACGCGATCGGCTTCTGGCGACTGCCCGAGACGATCGCCCGAGCCGAGAGCGCCGGCTTCTCGTCGGCGCCCTATCGTCTGCAGTATCAGGAATTGCTCGCCACGCCGCTGCTGTTCAGCGGCATGTCGGTGCTCGCCGCCGCGTTCTCGCTCCGACTGATGCGCCTTGGCGGCCTCGCCGGCCTCGCCGGCGCAGGCGTGACGCTGGGATTCACCATCTTTTTCTTCGACCGGCTCTGCGGCGCCCTCGGCGGGGCCGAAGTAATCCCGCCGATGCTGGCCGGTTGGGCGCCCCCCGTGATCGCCCTGCTCGCAGGCTTCACGCTGCTCTGTTACACCGAGGACGGCTAGGGCGGCTGAATGGTGATGGGGGGTAGGCTGGTGGCGCTCGTCAGCCACAGTAATTTCGTGCGCGTTGCTAGGCTGGCGTTGCTGGCCGGCGCAGCCATGCTTGCGCCGATGGCCGCGCACGCGAGTCCGGGCGAGTCCAAGCTGCCCCCGCTGCCCTCGCTCGCCCCGCCCCCGCCTCCGAAGCCGCCTCCTCCCCCGCCGGACGACGGACTCCAGGACGGCGGCTTCTACCTCGAGGCCAACGAACTTATCGACGACGAGGCCAACCACGTCGTCACCGCCAAGGGCCAGGTCGAGGCGCGTTACAGCGGGCGCGTGCTGCGCGCCAACGAGGTGAGCTACAACGCCGTCACCGGCGTCGTGACCGCCAAGGGCGACGTCGTCGTCATCAACCCTGACGGTTCGGCGGAGTTCTCGCAGTCGGCCGTGCTCGACCGGCAGATGTCGGCGGGCGTGGCGATGGCCTTCTCGACCCGGATCAAGGTGCCGGGCCTGCCCCAGGCCGTCTCGATCGCCGCCCGCAGCGTCGTGCGCCTTTCGCCGACGGTCACCGAGATGAACGAGGCGATCTTCACGCCTTGCGCCGTGTGCAGAAAGAAGCCCACGCCCACGTGGTCGATACGCGCCAAGAAGGTAATAGACAACAAAAAGAAGCATATAATCTATTTTCACCAGGCGATCATAGAGGTGCGCGGCGTACCGATAATGTATACGCCGCTGCTGTGGGAACCTGAGCCACAACAAAAAGAACAATCTGGATTTCTGATTCCGGAAAATAACATTTCTACACTGAGGGGATTTTCCTATGAGCAGCCGTATCTCTTCGTGATATCACCCTCAGAGGATTTAGTTATAAGTCCTCAATTCAATAGCAAAGTGAATCCGTTTCTGAATATAGATTGGCGAAAGCGATTCTATTCCGGAGCGATCGATATACGGGCCGGATACACTTACGAACAGGACTTCAATTCCGAAGGCCAGAAGCTGGGCAACCTGACGTCTCGCAGCTACATCCTCGGCAAAGGCCTATTCGCCATCGATAACACCTGGGACTGGGGTTTCACCGCCGAGCACGCCTCCGATCCTCTGATATTCGACCGCTATGGCATCGCCGACCCGTTCGAGGTGCGCGGCCTCTACGCGCCCGACGACCGGCGGCTGATCTCGCAGCTCTACACCACGCACGAGGACCAGACGTCCTACTTCTCGGCCGCCGCCATCGACGTGCAGGGCCTGCGCACCACCGACATCAACAGCACATTCCCGATCATCGGCCCGCTGGTCGAAGGGCGCTGGGATCCGAACATGTCAATCTTCGGCGGACGGCTCCGCCTCGAAGGCAGCGGCGTAATGCTGACGCGGAGCGCGTCGCCAACCGACCCCTTGCTCCCCGGCATCAATAGCCGACGCGCGACCTTCGAGGCCAACTGGCAGAGCACGTACATCGTCGGGCCGGGCCTGCGGATCGACGCGTACGTCGACGACCGCGCCGACCTCTACAGCCTGGCCAAGCTGCCAGCGCCCTATGCCTCGAACGCCACCATCGTGCGGAGCGTCCCGACCGGCGGGTTCACGCTTTCCTGGCCGTTCTACAAGGTCTCCGGGCCGCTGACGTGGATCGTGGAGCCGATCGCCCAGGTGGCGCTCTCGCCCGTGGTGCACCAGGACCCGCGGATCCCCATCGAGGACAGCGTCGACTTCGCGTTCGATTATTCGAACCTGTTCCAGATCAACAAGTCGCCCGGATACGACATCATCGACTCGGGCCAGCGGCTGAACGTCGGCGAAGAGGCGACCGTCACCAGCGAGAGCGGCCTTTCCGCGACCGCGCTGGTGGGCCGCGAGTTTCGCGCCCAGCCCGATCCGGCGATGCCCTACTTCAGCGGCCTCTCGAGCCCGCTGTCGGACTGGATCGCCTACACCGACTTCACGCCGATGAAGGACGTGCACTTCTTCAGCAGCTGGCGGTTCGACACACGCACGCTCGGCATCAATCGCCTGGAGGCGGGGGCCGACTGGCAAACGCCGCGCTTCGACGGCCAGATCCGGTACCTTCAGGAAGCGATCTCCCCGACCGGCTACAAGGCCCAGGACATGGACTTCAACGCCGAGTGGTTCTTCCTCGGCCCCTGGGGCATCTCCGCCTACGGTGCGCGCGAGTTCACCTCCGGCGTCTGGCGGCAGGAGGAGCTGGGCATCGTATATCGCGACAAGTGCATACGCGTAGAGGTGCTCTATCGCCGCGACGACACCTTCAACGGCGTGCTGGGCCCCTCGCAGGGCGTCGGATTCCGCCTTTCCCTGGCCACAATGAGCAATTCACTTTATGCCCCTTCCGAGAGCAACACGCCGGCGCCCTGAACCTCGCCGCGCCGGCTTGGACGAGGACGTGGGACCCTCCAGCATGCGCCAGTCGTATCAGGCCGCACGCCGCAAGCTTGTGAGGGCAGCCTCGTCGCTGGCCCTGGCCATGGCGGCGCCAGCCTTCGCACAAGGCGCCGCGCCCCAGTCGGCCGAGCCGGCGCTCGCGGCTCCCGACCAGCCGCAAGGGCTCACCGAGGACGTCGTCGCTCACGTCAACGACGAGGTGATCACCAACTACGACGTCATCCAGCGCATGCGCCTGCTGATGGTCACCGCCGGCATCCAGCCCACGCGCGATGACCTCGCGCAGCTGCAGCAGTATGCGCTGTCCAGCCTCGTCGACGAGCGCCTCGAAATGCAGGAGCTGCGCAGCGAGGAGAAGAAGCAGAAGCTTACGATCATCGCGACCGACTCGGTGGTCGACGATGCGATCAACAACATGGCGCACGACGCGCACATGACCAGTCAGCAATTGTTCGCCGCTCTTGCGCAACAGGGCATCGGGCCCGAGACGCTTCGTTCGCAGCTGCGCGCGGAGCTTTCCTGGCGCGACTGGATTCGGGGCCGATACGGCTCCGAGGTCATGGTCGGCGAGGATCAGATCCGCGCCTTCCAGGAGCGTCTCGCGGCCGAGGCCTCCAAGCCGAAGTACATGATCTCCGAGGTGTTCATCGACGCCCAGAAGGCCGGCGGCCAGCAGCAGGCGCTCGACGAGGCCAATCAGCTGATCACGCAGCTGCACCAGGGGGCGCCGTTCGCCGCCGTCGCCCGCCAGTTCTCGGCGTCGGACACCGCCGCCAACGGCGGGGACGCCGGCTGGGTCACGGCGGGCGAACTGCCACCTGAGGTGCGAACGGCGCTGGAGGACATGCGTCCTGGCACGCTCTCGGGTCCGATCCAGGTGAGGGATGGCGTTTACATCATCAACCTGCGCCAGAAGCAGGCCGGCGGATCGGCGATGCTGATCAGCCTGAAGCAGGCGGCGATCGCGCTGCCGTCCGACGCGCCGGCCGACCAGGTAGCCGCCGCGACAGCAAAGCTCGCCGCGCTTCGTGCGCAGCTGCACGGATGCGCCGACTTCGAGACCATCGCCGGCCACGTGCCTGGCGTTCTGGCGGGTGACCTCGGCGAGGCGCAGGCGAGTGAACTCGCCCCCGCCTTCCGAAGCGCGGCCATATCACTTCACGTCGGCCAGATCTCGGAGCCGATCCGCAGCGACGAGGGCCTGCATCTCATCGCCGTCTGCGGCAAGCGCAGCAGCACCGCCGCGGGCCTCGACCATGACCAGATTGAGAACCGGCTGGTCGGCGAGCGGCTGGAGATGATCAACAAGCGATCGCTGCGCGACCTGCGCAACAACGCCAGCATCGAGGTGCGCCAATCGAGCTGAGCCGCGCACCGCTGGCCGTCACACTCGGCGATCCCGCCGGAGTCGGACCGGAAATCGTCGTGGCTGCCTGGCGCGCGTTGAGATCGGCCGGACCGGTGTTCTTCGCCGTGGGTGACGCCGCGACGCTGGCGGTGGCCGGCGCGCCGGTCAGGAGGATCGCGGCCGCGCGCGCGGCGGGCGACTGTTTCGCCGCCGCGCTTCCCGTTCTCGACTCTCCGTTGCCTGAGCCGGCGACCCCCGGTCGCCCGTCCCCCGCAGCCGCACCGTCGGTCATCCACTGGATCGAGACCGCGGTCAGGCTCACCAGCAGCGGTGAGGCTGCGGGCTTGGTGACGGCGCCGATCGCCAAGGCGCCCCTCTACGCTGCGGGATTCCGATTTCCGGGCCACACCGAGTTCCTGGGTGAACTGACCAGTTCCGCGCCTATGCCAGGCGTCCGGGGTCCCGTGATGATGCTCGCCGCGCAGGACCTGCGCGTCGCGCTCGTCACCGTGCATGAGCCGCTCGCCCGCGTGCCCTCGTTGCTGAGCGTCGAACGCATCGTTCACGCCGGCCTGGTCACCGCGCAGGCGCTGACCCGCGACTTCGGCCTCGCCCGGCCGCGCCTCGCCATCGCAGGGCTCAATCCGCACGCTGGCGAATCCGGCCAGATCGGCCGCGAGGAGATCGAGGTCGTGGCGCCGGCCGTCGCCGCGCTTGTCCAGGCCGGCGTCGACGCGCGCGGTCCCTACCCCGCCGACAGCCTCTTCCACGCCGACGCGCGCAAGACCTACGACGCAGCGCTCTGCCTCTATCACGACCAGGCGTTGATCCCCGTTAAGATGCTGGACTTCTGGGGCGGCGTGAACCTGACGCTGGGCTTGCCGATCGTGCGCGCCTCGCCCGACCACGGCACCGCGTTCGACATCGCGGGCCAGGGCGTGGCGCGGCCGGACAGCCTGATCGCGGCGATCCGCGTCGCCGCCCAGATCGCCGAGCGTCGCAGCGCCTCGGTCCCGGCTTGAACCTCGCGAGCCTGCCGCCGCTGCGCGAAAGTCTCGCGGCGGCCGGGCTGCTCGCGAAGAAGAGCTTCGGCCAGCATTTCCTGCTCGACCTCAACGTCACCCGCAAGATCGCGCGGCTCGCCGGCCCGCTCGAAGGCGAGACGGTGCTGGAGGTCGGTCCCGGCCCCGGCGGCCTCACCCGGGCGTTGCTGGACGCCGGCGCGCGGGTCGTCGCCGTCGAAAAGGACCGCCGCTTCGCGCCGCTCCTCGAGGAACTCTCCGCGCATGCCCACGGCCGGCTCACCGTGATCGAGGCGGACGCCCTCGAATTGGCGTCCGACGCGATCCCTCCGACCCCGGTTATCGTCGCCAACCTGCCCTACAACGTGGCGACGCCGCTGCTGGTCGGCTGGCTCACGGGCCCGCTGCGGCCGAAGTCGATGACGCTGATGTTCCAGAAGGAGGTCGCCGACCGGATCGTGGCCGCGCCGGGCTCGAAGGATTACGGGCGCCTGTCGGTGCTCGCGCAGACGCTCTGCGAGGCGCACGTCGTGCTCGACCTGCCCGCGCGCGCCTTCACGCCGCCGCCGAAGGTAGCCTCGGCCGTGGTGCGCCTCGATCCCCGCCCGAGACGGCCGCCCGCCGCCGCGGTCGAGGCCCTGCAGCGCGTCACCGCCGCCGCGTTCGGCCAGCGCCGCAAGATGCTGCGCTCCAGCCTCAAGGCGCTCGGCGGGGAGAAGCTCGCCGCCGCCGTCGGGCTCGATCCCACGCTGCGCGCCGAGGACGTGACTGTCGCGCAGTACCTCGCGCTCGCCACGCGGCTCGTCGCGGCCGGCGCGGGGGCGTAGGATGACCGCCGGACACGGAGGCGCGCATGACCGAGACCGCAGCCAGGCCCCCTGTCGGCGTCGGCCACATGGCGCTCACAGTCGCCGACCTCGCGGCCAGCCGCCGTTTCTACGCCGCGTTCGGCCTGCGCGAGGTGGGCAAGGGCGACGACCTCGCCGTGCTGGAGCTGCGCGGCGGCACGCACCTGCTGCTCTTCCAGCGCGGCGGCCCGTCGTCCGAGTCCGGGACCGAGAGCCCGTTCGACCGCGCGACGCCGCCCGCCATCGACCTGATGATCGAGGGCCGCACCTTCGAGGCGCTCGACGCCTACCGCGCGGCGCTGATCGCCGGCGGCGTCCACCCCGACCCGATCGACCAGAAGCGCTACTTCGGCCACCACCTCTTCAGGGCCAGGGACCCGGACGGCAACGACGTCACCGTCTCCACCAGCCACGCCAGCAACCTGCCCATCTAGCGTGATGCGGTCCGAGCCGCGTCACGCCTCGGCCGCAGCGTCATCCGCGGCGGACTCGGCCGAACCGTCGCTCAGCGCGCCCGCACCGCTCAGCAGGTCGGCGCTGATCGTCGGGCCTTCGACGATGCGCCCGAGCAGGTCGTCCTGCTTCGGCTCGAGCGCGACCAGGCGGGTGAGCACGCGCAGCACGTTGAGCAGCTCCGTCGTGTATTCGGGCAGCCACGTCGTCGGCTGGATTTCGCTGAGCTTGGAGGGCGGGCGCTTGTCGCCCATCGGCGGCTTGGAGCGGTCCTTGCGCCGGTAGCTCCACCACTGGCTCAGCACGCGCTTGCCGGACACCTCGTAGGCCCAGACCTCCGGCGAGACGTTGGCGATGTAGCCGGTCCCGATCTTCAGGCGCCGCGTGGCGGCGTCGTAGTCGAGCTCGTGCGGCATGTCGTCGAGCGAGACCGGCAGCGCGCCGTCGGCCGGCGCCGTGGGTTCGGCCGCCGGCGGCTCGACCCGCGGCGCGCCGGGCGGGCGGCCCTCGCCGAACCGCTCTCCGAACGTGTGCAGCCAGATCACCTCGCGCCCGAGGGCCGCGGCTTCCTCGAACAGCGTCCGGTCCGCCGTCAGCGGAATCCGCAGGCCCGGCTGCTTCAGGTTGGCGCGGAAGCGCTCAACGTAGCCGGGATGGGCCGCGACCGCCGCGATGTAGGCCATCGCCTCTTCCGGCGCGACTTCACGGCCGTACGAGTGGGAGAGCTCGGTCAGCAGGCCGGGCGAGATGTTGGGCTGGCTCGCGGCGGCATTTGCCCAGAGGGGAAAAGTCCGGCCGCCAAAAGAGCCTTTGTAGTGGTGGAGATCCGGAAGGAGGCCGGTGACCGTAAGTGCGGGACCGGAAGTCGGCGAGTGGGCGAGCAGCCCTGTCAGATAAACTTGCCGCGCCGAATGTCCGTTCCAAAGCGTCGGGTTAGCCCGATTTATCAAGCGATTGTCCGGGATGATCCATTGCCGATCGAATGAGCGGAAGCCGTAGTGGATGGGCTCGGCCCCTGCTGAACGGTCTTCGCCGGCCGCGACTCGCGGATGGGGATGGCCTGCAAGCAGTTCTTTCACGATCTTGGTCGACGTTCGGTCGCCGCTCATATGCGGATGGAACAGGCTCTCCCTGGCCGCAGGGTCTGTCTCCTCGATCAGTCTCTTCCACCGAGCTTTCAACGACGCTGCATCCGGCGCGATCACCCAGGTGCGGCCCGTCATGACGCCCGAGCCGTTGTAGACGAAGAGGTCCTCCAAAGCCGGGTAGCTCGCCCAGTCGGCCGCGCCTTCCGGCAGGAAAGGGGCTCGCCAGTCGGCGGGCGCGTCGACCCATCCTTCGCCCCCAAGGCCGACGCCGGCGAGCGCGGCGAACTTCAGCTCGCGGTCGCCTTCGGGCAGGCTGTGGAAGCGGACCCTGGCCGGCGTCGCCGTGTCCGCCTCGGCCGGGCGCGACGCCATCACGATGCACACGGGCTGCTGCACGCCCTGGAAGATGCGCGAGGCGACAGGCGGCTGGTGACCTTCCGGCGAGCAGTCGATGACCCAGATCTCATCCGCCTGCCGTCGCAGCTCGGCGCGCATCTTCTGGAAGCCCGGCCCGTTGAGGAATCCGGCGACGGTGATGAAGCAGACGATGCCCTTGCGGCGCGTCCAGTCGGCCGGCGTGTTGTCCGTGCCGCCGCGATAGGCCTCGCCGCCGAACACCTTCCACGCCGCCCAGCGCCAGAAGTAGACGTAGAGGTTGCGCAGGTGCTTGGCGTGGGCGCCGACGCCCCACTGGACCGGCGGCTGCCAGTCGTCGAGCGGCGCTCGCACGCCTTTGCCACGGTCTTCGACCCAGCCGCCATGGCCCTTGGCCTTCTCCTTGTAGGGCGGGTTGCCGAGCACGACCGTGATCGGCTCGTGACGCTTGATCCGGTTCGCCTGCCTGCCGGACTCCGCCACCGCCCGGGCGAGCGGCGTCGGGAGCCACGCCGTTTCCTCGTCCGGGTCGGAAAGCGTATCGGTGATGTAGAGCCGCAGCTCCGCGCTCAGCGCCTCGCGCCGCGCCTCGGAGGCTTCGCCTGCGCCCAGCGTCACGATGTCGATCAGCGCGGCCAGGACGCGCAGCTGCGCCACCGCGAACGGGCCGAACTGCAGCTCGAACCCGATCAGCCGCGAGAGGGCCTCGGTGATCGCGGCGGGAACGGCGCCGGCGCCGTCGCGGGCCGCCACCGTGTCCCTGATCTTCTGCAACACGCCGAGCAGGAACGTGCCGGTGCCCACCGCCGGGTCGGCGAGACTCACCTCGGGCGACGCCAGCCCGTCGACGAGGCCGAACCGCGTCGGGGCGCGCAGGGCCTCGTCCACGAGGCGCACCATCGCCGTCACCACTTCCGGCGGCGTGTAGTACGAGCCGGTGCGCTTGCGCAGCGCCGTGTCGTACTGCTGGAGGAACAGCTCGTAGAAGTAGAGCCAGGCCTCGGGCTCGCCCTTGCTCAGCGTCGCCCAGTCCACCACGCCGAGGACCGCGGTCAGCGTCCTGAGCGAGGTGTCGAGCGTGTGCGCCTCGTCGACCTCCTCGGTCAGCAGGCGCAGCGCCGAGCCGATCAGGGAGTTCGAGTGGCGCAGCGCCCTGGCCGCTTCCTCGATCCCGCCTGCCAGCGAAATCCCGCGGGCCCGGGCCATCAAGAGGCCGAACGTGACCGCCTGGGCGTAGCCGTCGGCGAACTCGGCGTTCGTCGCCGCCGGGAACAGCAGTCGGCGCCAGTCCTCGGCCAGGCCGGTGAGCGCCGGCGCACTGCGGTCGAGCTGTTCGGACACCTCGTCGCGGAGCAGTCTGCAGAGCCGCGCCGAGGTCTCCGCGAGCTGCCTGGGCGTGCGCGGCGGTATCGGGTTCCAGGCGTAGAACGCGGTGAACAGTCCCAGCAGTTCGGGCGGCGCGGCTAGGCTTTTGCCTGAGGTCTCGACGTCGCCCGTGAGCGCCACGAGCGGGAGGACGCGCTCGCCATCGCGCCAGAGACTGAAAGCGTTGCCATCCGTGTAGATGATGTTGGGAAGGGCCTTGAGCTTCTCCCACTGCTCCTTGTCGTGCCGGGTCTTGAACCTCGTAGGATCGGCGCCCTTGCCCGGCGCTTTCACCTCGATGAAGCCGATCAGGGCGCCGTCGCGAGTCACCGCGAAGTCGGGCCTGACGGTCAGGTCGGAGAGTTTCGTTTCGCCAACCAGCGTCGTGCCGCGACCGCCGAGACCGCTCAAGGACGCCAGCGCCCCGACGAGCGCGATGAGCGGCGCGCGGAGCTGGTCCTCGGGCTCACCCGTGATCGCCGGGTTGCGCAGGGCCGCGGTCGCCGCCGCCCCGAAGGCTCAGACTGCCTCGGCCAATCTTTCAGAGTCGGTCACTGCCACCGGGGATGACTCTGGCTCTTCTGTGGACGGAGCCCAGGTGGACCTTTCCTCAGGTGGCCCGAATCGGCAAGGTAAGGCGTCGGCCTCAAGAGCGTCCGCCCGGAACCCAGCCGTGAGCGATCCATCCGATTTCCCGTTCGTGCGCGAGCCCGTACAGCCTAGCCTTTTTGGAGACGACGACGAAGCGATGCAACCTCCGGTCCGGCGCTTCGTCGCCGATACGGAGCTGATCCGTCGCAGGCTCCAGGCGCTGCTCGAGGCGGCGCGCTGCGCCGACACGATGCCCTGGCCCGAGCGGGACGCGCGGATGTGGCAAACGGTCTTCCCGCAGATGGCCGACTGGCTGCCCGAGGACGAGGCAACCCAGCTGCGCTTCGAGTTCATGCGGGAAATCGAGCGGCTGAAAGCCGCCTGAGCGTCATCGAGGACCGCGCCCCCGCCGGGCCGCGGAGACTCTGGGGCGCTCGATCCGGTCGGGATCGCGCCGCCGGCGCTGGGCGCCCCGTCAGACCGCGGCGGCTTGCCGGGCCTCGAGGTCCGCGATGAGGCCCGGGCCGGTCGGCGCCCAGCCGAGGCGCTCGCGCGTCAGGCGGCTGGAGACCGGCGCGTCGCGCAGCGCGAACATCCCGACGAAGCCGAAGTGGGCGAAGGCCTCGTCCGGCGCGATCGAGACGGTCGGAACGCCCACCCGCTTGCCGACCGCCTCGGCCACCGCGCGCATCGGAACGCCGCTCTCTCCGACGGCGTGATAGCAGGCGCCGGCCTCTCCCTTTTCGAGCGCCAGCCGGTAGAGCCGGGCGACGTCGGAGACGTGGGCGGCCGCCCAGCGGTTGGAGCCGTCGCCCACGTAGGCGGAAACGCCCTTCTCCCGCGCGATCTCGATCGCATAGCTGACCAGGCCCTGCTTCTCGGTGTCGTGCACCTGGGGCAGGCGGACGATCATGGCGCGCACGCCGCGTTCCGCGAACGCCTGCGCCGCCAGCTCCGTGGCGCCGCGGCCGGCGCCGGGCCCCTCCAGCGATGGAGCGTCCTCCTCCGTCGCCTCGCGGCCGGCGTCGACCATCAGCACGCCCGACGTCAGCAGGAAGGGTTTTCCCGAGCCTTCCATCGCCGCGAGCATCGCCTCGACCGCGGCGCGGTCGATGGCGATGTTCTCCATGAACCGGCTGAAGTCGTGGATGAACCCGCAATGGATGGTCGCGTCGCAGGCGGCGGCGCCGGCGGCCAGGGTTTCCGGCGCAGTGAGGTCGCCCCGGTGAACGCCGACGCCCATGGCCTCGAGCCTGGCGGCGTTCTCGTCGCTGCGCGCAAGACCGAGCACGTCGTGGCCGGCCGCCTTCAGCTCCGGAATGAGCGTCGAGCCGATGAAGCCCGTGGCGCCCGTCAAGAAAACTCGCATGGCCAACTCCTCCGAAACCATCGCGCCGAGCATCGCCGTCCCGACGATGCCGGAAAAGTCGTGACGTTATCCCGGTATGGGGACCAACAGGATGAAGCGCCGCCCCATCGCCGCGGCGAACGCCGCCTCGCGACGGCGTCGCTTGACCGCGAATCGCTGGCGTCGTCGCTTGCCCGGGCTCGGCTCTTTCTCATCGTGGATGACGACGTTCCCCGCCCCGCGGGCGGCGCGGGCGCCACAATTCGGGCGCCGTAGTTTACGGCGATTATCGGTGGACCGTGCGCCCGTTCACCCCACCTCCCGCGCGGTCCGGGTCGCCGGCTCGGGCCGCTGGATCAGCTCGATCACATAGCCATCGGGATCCTTGGCCAGGCAAACCACCGAGCCGCCCAGGTTCGGGCTCGCGGCCGGCTCGTGCGTCACCTCGAGGCCGGCCGACCTGATCCTCGCCGCGATCGCCGCCGGGTCGGTGACGTAGAACACCAGCTTCACCGGGTTGTCGCGGTAGTTGCGCGCCGAGCCGTCGGTGTAGTGCATCAGCACCACGGCGTTGCGGCCCTCGTGGGCGAGCATCACCTCGTCCATGTAGTCGAGGTGGAAATCCTGCACGTGCTTCATGCCGAGCACGCCCTGGTAGAAGGCGCTGGAGCGCGCCAGGTCGGAGACGCCGATGCCGACGGCGGTCAGGAAATCGGGCGAACGAACGGCCATGTGCTTTGGGCTCCCTTCCTCTGTGCGCCGAGCCTAAGGTGACCGGCGCGGGGCCACAACCAAGGAGACGCGCTTCATGCACCGGGTGGCGAGCGGCTACGGCCTCGTTGAGGCGCCGGTCTGGGACGACGAGCAGGGTCTCTATTTCTCGGACGTGCTCGGCGGCGGGGTGTTCCGGCTGGGCCTCGACGACCATGTCAGCGAGGTGATCCCCAAGCGCCGCGGCGTCGGCGGCATGGCGCTGCACGAGAACGGCGGGCTGATCGTCGGCGGCCGCAACATCGCCTGGGTGGCGCCGGGCGGCGAGACGCGCGTGCTGCTGGAGCCGTCGGCGATCCCGGGCGCGATCGGCTTCAACGACCTGACCACCGACCGGGCCGGGCGCGTCTACGTCGGCTCGCTCTGCTATCGCGTCTTCGCCGACCCGCCGAAGCCCGGCTTCCTGCACGTGATCGACCTCGACGGATCGATGCGCACGCTCTCCGACGGGGTGATGCTGACCAACGGCCTGGGCTTTTCGCCGGACGGCCGGCGCCTCTACCACTCCGACGCGCGCGCCGGCCTCGTGCGGGTCTACGACGTGGCCGCGGACGGCTCGGTCGGCCCGTGGCGGCAGTTCTGCACGCTCGGCGAAGGCCGCGTGGCCGACGGGCTCAAGGTCGCCGCCGACGGCTCGGTCTGGGTCGCCGACGCGCGCGGCAGCCGCGTCGCGGTGTTCGAGCCGGACGGGCGGCATCGCGCCGACCTCGAGGTTCCGTTGCCGATGGTGACCAGCCTCTGCTTCGCCTCCAACGACCTCAGGGACCTGTACGTCGTGACCGGATCGGAGGGCGGTCCGAATGACCAGAGCGGCTCGATCTTCCGCACCCGCGTCGAGACCCCCGGCCTCGCCCTCGCCCCAGCGCGCGTACCGACCTGAGCCGTCATGCCACCGCAGGTCCACGGTCTCGGTCTCGACAACCAGACACGCTGCGTCCACTGGCGCTCAGCGCTGGACGTCATCGCTATCAAGATGCGCTGCTGCGGCGAATATTACGCCTGCAGGGACTGTCACGACGCGCTCGCCGGGCATCCCACGCGGGTCTGGCCGACGGCGGAATTTGACGAGGCCGCGGTGCTCTGCGGCGCGTGCGGCGACGAGATGAGCGTCCGGACCTATCTCGGCAGCGGCAACCGCTGTCCGGCCTGCGCGGCGCCGTTCAACCCCGGCTGCTGGCTTCATCACCATTTCTACTTCGCGACCGAGGCGTCGAGACCCTAGCGGCGCCTCACTCCACGCCTTCTTCAAGCAACGTCCGCACGAAATCGCCAAGCCACGGGTTGCGACGCCGCTTGAGGCGCTCGGCATGGTAGATGTGCGCGAGTTCGGCGTAGGCGAGATCGAAATCGTCGTTGACGATCACGTAGTCGTAGTCGCTCCATTTGGTGAACTCTTCCTTGGCCGTCTCCAGGCGGCGCCGGATCATCGCCTCGGAGTCGCCAGCGCGGGCGTGGATGCGCCGCACCATCTCGGCCATGGACGGCGGGAGGATGAAGACGCGGACGGTGTCTTCCGGCGCAGCCGCGGCGAGCGCCTCGGCGCCCTGCCAGTCGACGTCGAACATTACGTCGCGCCCGGCGACGAGGCTCTCCATCACGGCCTCGCGCGGCGTGCCCGAGCGGTGGTGGTTATGAACCTTGGCCCACTCCAGGAACGCGCGCTGCTCGATCAGCGCGGTGAATTCCTGCTCGGTGACGAAGAAGTATTCGCGTCCGTGGCGCTCGCCGGGGCGCGGGGCGCGTGTCGTCATCGATATGGAGAGGTCGAGGTCGGCGTGGTCGGCGACGAGACGCCGAGACAGGGACGTCTTGCCGACGCCCGAGGGGCTTGACAGCACCAGCATCAGGCCCCGACGCGACCGCTCACTCGACATTCTGCACCTGCTCGCGAAACTGATCGATCGCGGCTTTGAGGGCGAGGCCGGTGCGCGTCAACTCCACCGTCGCCGACTTCGAACACAGCGTGTTGGCCTCGCGCATGAATTCCTGGGTCAGGAAGTCGAGTCGCCGGCCAACGGCGGCGTCCGCGGCCATCAGAGCGCGGGCGGCGGCGACATGACTGGCAAGACGGTCCAGTTCCTCGCGCACGTCGGCCTTGGCCGCCATCACCGCGGCCTCCTGCAGGATGCGCTCGGCCGGCGCGACCTCGCCCAGAAGCTCGCCGAGGCGGCGCGCGAATCGGTCGCGAATGGCGGAACCTTGCGCAGCGGCGCCGGCCTCGGCCTCGGTCGAGAGCGCCTCTATCCGATCGATCAACCCGGCGAGCACTCGAGCCAGAGCCGCGCCTTCGGCAAGCCGCGAGGCCCTCAGCCCCTCCAGCGCATCGGCGATCGATCGCGCCATCGCCCCTTCGACCTCGGCGCGGGCCTCCGGCTCGTCCTCGACCTCACCCGCCTCGATGACGCCACGCAGCGCCAGGAGACCATCGGCGCTCGGCGGCGCGGCGCGGCCCGACGACGCGAGGGCCGCCGCGATGGCGAGATAGCGCTCCAGCACCGCCTCATTGAGGCGGACCGCGGCAGCCGCTTCGGCGCGCCGGGCCTGAAGGGTGATGTTCAATTGGCCGCGCTGAAAGCGCGCCTGCGCCGCCTCGCGGGCTACCGGCTCGAGGGAGTCAAAGCCTGGCGGCCAGCGGAACCGGACCTCGAGCCCGCGGCCGTTCACCGAACGCGCCTCGACCGCCCAGCTCCAGGCGCCCGCCGCCCCTTCGGCCCGCGCGAAGCCGGTCATGCTGGAAAGTCTCAGCATTGCGGCGACTTGCCCGCCGTCGCGGCGGCCCGCTCGCAGGTGCGCTCGGCCTCGATCTGGCGCCAACGCGCGACGTTCTGCTGATGCTGCTGCAGGGTCGGGGCGAACACATGACCGCCTAGGCCGTTGGCCACGAAGTAAAGCTCGTCCGTGTGAGGCGGATCGAGCGCCGCCGCCAACGAAGCCTCGCCCGGGTTGTCGATCGGCGTCGGTGGCAGTCCGACGATCTTGTACGTGTTGTACGGTGTCGGCGACTGCAGCTCGGACTCGCGCAGGGCGTGGCCGAGCGGTCGGCCCCCGGTGAGCCCGTAGATCACAGTTGGATCGCTCTCCAGACGCATGCCTTTCGCGAGCCGGTTGACGAAGACCGCCGCGACCCTTGGCCGCTCGTCGGGCTTGGCGGTCTCCTTCTCGACGATCGAAGCCAGGATCACGGCGTCTTCGGGCGACTTGTAGGGCAGGCCCGGACGACGGTGGGCCCAGAGTTCGGCCAGCACGCGGTCGCGCGCGTCCATCATCCGGCGCAGCACCGCCGCCCGCTCGTCACCGCGCCGCGCCTCATAGGTCTCCGGCAGCACCGAGCCCTCCGGCGGCGCTGGCGCGACGCCGGTCAGGAAGCTGGCGCGCATCAGCGTCTCCATGACCGCCTCGGAGGTCTCGCCCTCCGGTATGGTGATGAAGTGTCGCACGACGCGCCCCTGCGCGATCATGGCGATGACCTGGGCGAGCGAGGCTCGCGAGGGGACTGCGTACTCGCCAGCCTTGAGCTTGTGCGCGGCGCCCGTGACCTCGGCGGCGACGATGAAGAACGCGTCCGACCCGATCACGCCGGCCCGCGCCAGGTCCCCGCCGATCTCCTGCAAGCCCGCCCCAGCCCGCAGGATCACCGTGGTCGATGCGCCAGCCCGCGCCGCGGGCCCGGGGCCCAGGTAGATCACCAGCGAGACCACGAACGTCAGCGCGAGCGCGGCGCCGAGCGTGGCGAAGGCGCCGTAGGCGGTCATCAGCCTGCGCCGGACGGCGACGCTCCCGCGGGGTCTGCGGGCCGGACGTCGGCTCACGGCGCCTTCTTGAAGACAACCGAGGCGTTGGTGCCGCCGAAGCCGAAGCTGTTGGAGAGCGCGATGTCGATCTTCATCGGCTTGGCCTTGTTAGGCACCAGATCGAGCGGCGTCTCCACGGACGGGTTGTCGAGGTTGATGGTGGGCGGCGCGATCTGGTCGCGCAGCGCCAGCACCGTGAAGGCCGCCTCCACAGCGCCCGCGGCGCCCAGGAGATGCCCCACCGACGACTTGGTCGAAGACATCGCGGTCTTGCCTGCCGCCTGCCCCAGGAGACGCTCGACCGCTCCCAGTTCGATCTCGTCGCCCAGCGGCGTCGAGGTGCCGTGAGCGTTGATGTAGTCGATGTCGGCCGGCTCGAGGCCGGCGTGCCGAATGGCGGCCTCCATGGCGCGGTAGCCGCCGTCGCCGTCTTCGGCCGGAGCTGTGATGTGGAAGGCGTCTCCGGCAAGACCGTATCCGCCGATTTCGGCGTAGATCTTCGCCCCGCGCTTCCTGGCGTGCTCGAGTTCCTCGAGCACCAGCACGCCCGCGCCCTCGCCCATGACGAAGCCGTCGCGGTCCTTGTCATACGGACGCGAGGCCTTCTCTGGCGTGGCGTTGAAGTTCGTCGACATGGCCCGGCAGGCGATGAAGCCCGCGATGCCGAGCGGCACCACCGAGGCTTCCGCGCCGCCTGCAACCATCACGTCGGCGTCGCCGTACTGGATCAGCCGAGAGGCGTCCCCAATCGCGTGGGCCCCGGTGGCGCAGGCTGTGACCACAGCGTGGTTTGGCCCCTTGAAGCCGTGGCGGATCGAGACCTGCCCGGAGGCCAGGTTGATCAGGGCGGACGGAATGAAGAAGGGGCTGACGCGGCGCGGTCCCTTCTCATGCAGCTCGATGGCGGTCTCGGCGATCGTGCCCAGTCCGCCGATCCCCGACCCCATGATCACGCCGGTCCGCCGGCGCTCGTCCTCATCCTCCGGCGTCCAACCGGCGTCCTGAACTGCCTCATCGGCCGCTGCGATCGCATAGAGGATGAAATCGTCGATCCGCCGCTGTTCTCGCGGGCTCAGCACCTTGTCGGGGTCGAAGGAGCCGGGGACACCCGGCCCTCCGCCGCCACGCCCATCGATGCGCGGCACCTCGCAAGCCACCTGGCAGGCGTAGTCCGTGACATCAAAGGCGGTGATTCTGCCAGCGCCAGACTTACCGGCGAGAATGCCCGACCAGGTAGGCTGCAGGCCCCACCCGAGCGGCGTGACCATGCCAATTCCTGTGACGACGACACGGCGCATACGGTCCGACTCTCCATTGGGCGCGAGCCGTCATCAAACCGCGCCCGCCGCTCCCCGTCAAAGCCGACCCGTCGAACCGGCCCCCGACAAACCCTCCAGCCAGAACCGGCGCGTCAGGCGCCCAGCCGTTCCTGGATGAACTTCACGGCGTCGCCCACGGTCTGGATGTGTTCGGCCGCGTCGTCCGGGATCTCGATGTCGAACTCTTCCTCGAAGGCCATAACCAGTTCGACGTTGTCCAGGCTGTCGGCGCCGAGATCGTCGATGAAGCTCGCCTTCTCGGTGACCTTCTCGGGGTCAGCGTCAAGGTGCTCGATCACGATCTTACGCACGCGCTCAAGAATGTCGGACATTCAGCTCCAAGTCCCTCGTTGTGGTTGGGCGCGCAAGGCCTCTATCGCTCCTAGATACGCCGCCGCGCAAAAGTGGTCACCCTCTACGGCGCCGGCCCGAGGCGCGCCAATACTGGCTTTGCAAAATCGTCTCCCGCCTAGCATGTTCAATCCGGGTAGGCCAGCGGGCGAGAGGCGCGCGATGGCGCCCTCAAATCATCGCCATGCCGCCGTTCACGTGCAGCGTCTGGCCGGTGACGTAAGCCGCCTCGTCGCTGGCCAGATAGACGCAGGCCGCCGCGACATCGCCCCCGCTTCCCAGCCGCCCGAGCGGCACCTGCCCCAGAATTTGCGTCTTCTGCGCATCGGACAGGGAATCTGTCATCGGGCTCTCGATGAAGCCCGGCGCCACGCAATTCGCGGTGACGCCGCGACTGGCGATCTCCTGGGCCAGGGCCTTGGTGAAGCCGATCATACCGGCCTTGGAGGCCGCGTAGTTGGTCTGGCCTGCGTTGCCCATGACGCCCACCACGGAGGTGATGCCGATGATCCGCCCGCGGCGGCGGCGCATCATGCCGCGGAGCGTCGCGCGGGCGAGCCGGAAGTAGCTCTCGAGGTTAATCTTGAGCACGTCCTCGAAGTCAGCGTCCTTCATCCTGAGGATGAGGCCATCGCGGGTCACGCCGGCGTTGGAGACGAGCACATCAAGCTCCGCGCTCGCCGCCGCTTCGGCCGCGGCCACGAGGCCGTCCACCGCCGCCGCGTTGGCGAGATTGGCCACCGCCACCGACGCACGCTCGCCAAGCTCGGCCCTGAGCGCCGAGAGCGCCTCCTCGCGAGTGCCGGAGAGCACGACGTGCGCCCCCTGGGCGTGCAGCGCGCGGGCGATCGCTCCGCCGATACCGCCGCTGGCGCCCGTGACGAGCGCCGTCTTGCCGGAAAGATCGAACATCGCGACGCTCCTCAGAGGCTCTTGGCGAGGGCTTCGAGGTCGTCGGGCGTGTTCACGGCCACGGCTTCGGCGTCCGGCGCGGTGCGCTTGACCATGCCGGTCAACACCTTGCCAGCGCCCAGTTCGGCGAAGCGGGCCACGCCGCCCTCGCCCGACAGCCACTCGACACTCTCTCGCCAGCGCACCCGGCCGGTCACCTGCTCGATCAGCTGGCGGCGGATCGCCTCCGGATCGTTGGTCGGCCGCGCGGTGACGTTGGCCACCAGGAACGCGCGCGGAGGCGAGATGGCGACCGCCGCCAGGGCTTCGGCCATCTCGTCCGCGGCGGGCTGCATCAGCGGGCAGTGAAAAGGGGCCGAGACGTTGACAGGGATGGCGCGGGCGCCCAGTTCCTTCGCTTTCTCAATCGCGCGCGCTACGGCGGCAGCGGCGCCCGAGATCACGACATTGCCAGCGTTGTTGTCGTTGGCGACGGCGCAAACACCGACCTCCGCGCCCGCCGCCGCCGCCGCCTCGGCCAGCGCCACGTCCGTCTTCGGACCGATCAAGGCGGCCATGGCCCCCTCGCCCACCGGCACGGCCCGTTGCATCGCCTGACCACGCCGGCGCAGCAGCCGCGCGGTATCCGCCAAGGTCAGCGCGCCAGCCGCACACAGCGCCGAGTACTCGCCGAGCGAATGCCCCGCCACGAAGCCCGCCTTCTCGATCGGGACGCCGAACTCGCGCTCCAGGGTGCGCGACACCGCCACGCTCACGGTCATCAGAGCCGGCTGGGTGTTCTCGGTGAGGGTGAGCGCCTCGATGGGCCCGTCCCTCATCAGGGCCGAGAGCTTCTGGCCCAGCGCCTCGTCGACCTCCTCGAACACCTCTCGGGCGGTCCGGAACGCCCCGGCCAGGTCGGCGCCCATGCCGACCGCCTGACTGCCCTGTCCCGGGAAGATGAAGGCCAAGGTCATGCGCGGCGCCGCTCCAGGTGGACGAAGGAAAGCGCGTGGTTAGGCCAGGACGCCGGGACGCTCAAGCCGGGCGAATGCGCTGGCGTGCGATCGGGCCTCGGACTAATTGGATGCGGAGGGACGTTCGAGCCAGCCTGGGGAGACGTATTTCAGATGAAGCACTCGGTCCTCGCCGCGGCGGCCGCCGCTGCGCTCATGACAACGCCCGCGTTCGCGGCGCTGCCCGACGGCGCCAAGGCGCCCGAGTTCACAGCGCCGGCCTTCCTCGCCGGCAAGCCGTTCACCTTCGACCTCGCCGAGGCGCTGAAGAAGGGTCCGGTGGTCCTGTACTTCTTCCCCGCTGCGTTCACGCCGGGTTGCAGCATCGAGGCCCACGATTTCGCCCAGGCCGTGGACAAGTTCCATGCGGAGGGCGCGACGGTCATCGGAGTGACCGCCGGCAACACCAACCGCCTCGCCGCCTTCTCGACCGACACCAAGACGTGCTCTGGCAAGTTCCCGCTGGCGTCCGATCCCCACGCGGCGATCGCCAAGACCTACAACGTCACGCTGGCGTTCGGCGGCTCGACCATCTCGAACCGGACGTCTTACGTCATCGCGCCGGACGACAAGGTTCTTCTGGCCTACACGAATATGGCGCCCAACGAGCACGTCGAACGGACTCTCGCCGCCGTCACCGAATGGCGGGCCAAGCATCCGAACTAGGAAGGTGGCGGGCGAGGTCGCCGCGCGACGCGCACTTGCCTTCCCCGGCCCTTTCCCCTAGAGAGCCCGCCTCCAAACGGGGAGCGGTCTTCCGCGGAGCGTGAATGGGTCGG
>JAKAZA010000031.1 GCA_021816155.1 Pseudomonadota bacterium
AGCGCCACGGCGCTCGAAGACCTGCTCTACCGCCGTTCCGGATTGCTGGGTGTCTCGGGGATTAGCGCCGACATGCGCACTCTGCTGGCCAGCGACGATCCGCGCGCCGCTGAAGCGGTCGAGCTTTTCGTTTTCCGCATCGTGCGTGAAATCGGAGCGCTGGCGGCGTCGATGGGCGGCGTCGACGGCCTCGTGTTCACGGCGGGGATCGGCGAGCGTTCGCCGCAGATACGGGAGCGGGTGTGCGCGCGGCTGGGCTGGCTGGGACTCTCGGTCGATCCGTCGCTGAACGCAGCCGGCGCGGGCCGCATCAGCGCATCAGGCGCCAAGCCCGTCTGGGCGCTCGCGACCGACGAGGAGACGGTGATCGCCCGTCACGCCCGCGAGGTCGCCGCTCACTTCGGCGCGGAGACGTAGAAGGTCGCCGTGTTCCCGACCGCGTTCGCGACGCCCGCCGCCGACCGGGCCGGACCCGTCACGTTGACCAGCGACTGAGCCGAGACCCCGCCGGCGTTCGACTGGCTGTTCCAGACGTTCATCACGCCGCCGCAGGCCGAACAGGCGAAGCCGGTGGCCGAGTTGCCCGTGGCGCTCGACGACACTCCGACGTCGTAGCCGCTGTTACCAGTGAAGCTGGCGCTGGAAACCACGGCCGAGAGGCCGTTCACCTGGGTGTTGTTCAGCTCCGTCTGAGGTCCGATGTTTGTCGCGGTCACGGTGTTGCCGACGCCTTCGGCCTGGACCGTCGCCCCGCCGAACTCGTACGAGGTCTCGACCGCCTGGGCGTTCACGTACGACTGGTTGTTCTGGTTGTCGGAGACCGCGAGCGCGCCTTGGGTGTTGCTGGCGGTGATGTCGTTGCCGGTGGCGACGGCGCTCGTCGACGACACCTCGGCGTTCCCCAGGTTGACGAACATCGCGCCCTGGGTCACGCCGCCCGTGTTGGTCTGGCTGACGTTCAGGTTCTGCGAGACTTGGCCAGCGGCGCTGGCGGTCAGGTCATTGCCGGCGCCGGTCGCGGAGAACTGACCTTGGTCGGCGACATAGTTGAACACCGCGCCGCCGTTGGCCGTCACGGTCGAGGCGTTGGTCTGAGTGACGTTGGTCGCGACGTTCGAGTCCGTCGCGCCGAGCTGCTGGCCGTTGGCCACGGCTTGCACCGACTGAGAGGCGTCGGTTGTGTAGGCGTTGGTCGCGTTTGTCTGGGATTCCGCGTTGACGGTCGCCCCGGTGCTGGACTGGGTGAGGTTGCCGCTCAGCGTCCCGCCGGACGAGATGACGTTGTCGGCCGAATTGGCCGTCGCCGCCGTGGTCGAGACGTAGGTCGGGCCCGGCGTCTGGTCGAAGTTGGCTGTCGTCGTGGCCGTGACATTGCCGGACATGGTCTGCGTCGACTGCACGTTGAGCCCGCCGCTATCTGTCGAGCCGACCATGCTGTTGCCGGTGGCGGTCGTGACGGCGGTGGTGTCGCTCGAGTTCGTGACGACGTTCAGCGTCTGGCCGGAGAAGATGTCTCCGGCCTGAACCTGATCGTTGGAAACCGTGCTCTGGCTAGTAGCGGTCCCGAACCACAGTAGCGACAGGGGGATCGCGGCGATCGTCCCAGCGATACGGGTCTTGGCGCGTCGAGGCATTGTTGGTTCCAAGGTTGTTGTAGGCGGGGACGTAGGCGCCGGTGACGCCAGTGGTCACATGCTCGTTCAGCGGGTCCCAGCGCAGGCAAGCCTGGGGACCAGGCATGCCGTAGAGGTTCGCGATCATCTCGACTGCGGCCCGCTCGATCACAGCGCGCACGGCGAGCTGCAGCGGCTCCAGCGCGCCCTCGCCCCCGGAGATGTCGAAGGCGTTGCCGTTCCAGATCTTGAAGAGGCCGACGCCCACTTGATTGGCGATGATCTGCTTCTGATAGGAGATGACGTCCACCACCTCGAGGGTGCGGGTGTTCACCAGGCGCATGTCGAGGCCCACGTTCATGACGTAGGTCTGGGCGCCGGCCGTGCCCTTCAGATCCTGCGGGTTGACGCCGCCGCCATCGAATCCGGCTCCGTTGGAGCGGATATTGAAGTTGAGCTCGGTGATGCCGCCGACGAGATAGAAGTCGGAGCCAGGCACTTGGCCGGCCATGATTCGGCGATAGCTGGCGGGAACCTGGCCGCCCGGCACCGGGTGGTCGGAGATCAGCCGCGCGTTGGCGTACTTCAGTTCGAGCTCCGAAACCGACGTGTCGTAGCGTTCGACCAACGGGATCCCGGCCTTGGCGAGCGCGCTCATGGCCATGAGCGACGCGCCCTGCGTTAGCTTGCGACCGGAGCCGTCGGCCTCCCACTTGCCGGTGTAATCGGCGATGCGGCCCACCGCGATCCGGGGGGCGTTGATGTGGTGAGCGCGCGCCCACTCCGCCTCGCAGACCAGGGCGTCCGAGTAGGGCGTCGGGTTGGCCACCACCGGAGAATTGCCCGCGGGCGTGGCGTAGAGCCCGCCCGGGCCCGCCACGGGGCTGGCGCAAGCCGAAAGAACGAGCGCGCTGACGCTCAGCAGGGCCAGCGCACGCCTTCCGGCGCTGAAGGGATTCATGATCATTGGCCGACGCCCCCTGCCACCGACGCGTTGGCGGTGACGTTACCTGAGTTATTCTGGGTCGAGTTGACGATAACGGTGTTGTAGTTGCCCTGCGTCACCACCTGGAGGTTGTTGGCGACAGCCGAGGCGGCGGTTGAGGACGCGACGCCGGACACCACGTTCGCGACGCCGCTCGCGCTGGCGTTGCCGAACACGCTGGAGCCCTGGCCGGTGTCGATGACCCCGTCGACCACCACCAGATTGCCGTTGGCGTCCCTGAGCGAGTAGGCGACCGGCTGGTTCTCCTGGCCGGCGACGCGCCCGTAGCCTGCGTTGTATGATGCGGAGTCGTTGCCCATCGACTGGGCGCTGGCGCCGCCGGCCAGCGCGGCCCAGGCCGCGAGAGCCAGGAGGCCGGGACGCATCAAAAGTGAGACCATGAGCTGGCGCTCCAGGACAGGACAACACGCCCGAGTTTAAGCAACCGACGTGCCAGAAATGGAAAACGCCGACTTCCTAAGGGCAAACCCCTCCCCAATTGGTTAAGGGGAGAGGGGGCGCAGCCATCTTCCGGAGGCAAGGTGAATCAACCGAAGATCGACGGATGGGACGCGATCCCGGCGCGCGAACCGATGTTTCGCGCGCCGTGGACGATCGTGATGCTCAGCGTCGGGCTGATCGCGCTCTACGCGCTGCAGTCGTCGTTGATGACCGAGGCGCAGGTCGAGGCGTTGGGACTGACGCCCGGCAGCTTGGCGGCGGGGCGATGGCAAACCCTGCTGACGTCCCTCTTCCTGCATGGCAGCTGGGCGCACGTTCTGATGAACAGCGTTGCGATCATCGCCTTCGGCCCGCCGGTGGCGCGGCTGATGGGGCTGCGCCCGCGCGGCGCCTTCGCGTTCTATCTATTCTACCTCGTCTGTGGCGTGATCGCGGGGCTGGGTTTCGTGCTCAGCGACCCCGGCGACCTCGCCCCCGTGGTCGGCGCCTCCGGTGCGGCGTCGGGGCTCCTGGGCGCCGCTTCGCGGATGATCCAGGGACGCGGTCAGGTGGGGCCGATGTGGGGATCGACCGTCATCGGCATGGCCGCGGCCTGGGTGATCGTCAACGTCGCGCTCGGGGTTTCCGGGCTGACTCCCGGCGCCGAAGGCATGCCAGTCGCTTGGCAGGCGCATCTGGCGGGATACGCTGCCGGCGTCGTTCTGGTGGGGCCGTTCGCCCGCCTGGCGGGTCGCAGCGGCGCCTACTTCACGCAATAGCGCTTTGATCTTGAATTCGATTGGCGCGAGACTCTCGTTCAATGGGAACGAGGGAGGAAACGACAATGCTTGTATCCCAGATACTGAAGGACAAGGGCGACATGGTTTTCACCGCTTCGCCCGGGGACAGCGTCGCCGCGGTGGCCGCCTTGCTTCAGGCGCGCCGCGTGGGCGCCATGGTCCTCCTCGATGAAGCTCAGTCGGTGGCCGGCATCGTCTCGGAACGGGACATTGTCCGTATCGTCGCGGAGCGCGGCGCCGAAGGTCTCTCGCAGCCCATCGCCGCGTGCATGACCCGCGAGGTGGTCTACGCCGAGCCGCAGGAAAGCGTCGACGAGCTGCTCGGGCGGATGACCGACCGCCGCATTCGCCACCTGCCGGTGGTGCGGCAGGGCCGCCTCGCCGGGATCATCTCGATCGGCGACCTCGTGAAGAGCAAGATCGCCGAGACCGTGGCCGAGGCGGAGACCTTGAAGGCCTACATCGCCGCGTGAGGCGTCTCAGCCGGCCGGCTTGGCGTGGCCGTAATGCAGGACCTCGACCTTTTCGAGCGTGACGAGGCCGATGTCCTTCAGCTCGCCCAGGCCTGCGGCGAAGGCGCGGAGCCTGTCTTCGGCGTCGACGATCTCGATCACGACCGGGAGGTTCGCCGATAGATCGAGGATGTTGGCTGTGTGGATGTGGGTGGATTCGCCGAAACCCATCGGTCCGCGCAACACAGTGGCCCCGGCCAGGCCCGCTTGGCGCGCCTTCAGCACGACCGACTCGTAGAGCGCCCGGGTTCCGTCTCGCCGGGCTTCCTCCGTGTAGATACGCAAGAGCGCCGAAGCGGCGGGGATTTGCATGGTTCTGCCCCTTCTGAGACGCTGCCGTGATCGGATAGGAAACGGCCAGCGATTCTGGGCGCCGGCGATGGAGTCGGCAAGGGGAAGGACCACCCTCTTTTGTCAGCGATCACCTTCGTTTGGGTCGCCGTCGGCGGGGCCCTGGGCAGCGCAGCCCGCTACGGCTCCTCGCTGCTGGTCGCCGGCTGGACCGGGGAAACATTTCCCTGGGGCACGCTGCTCATCAACGTCGTGGGTTCGTTCGTCATCGGGTTCTTCGGCATGCTGACCGGGCCCGATGGCCGCATCCTGGTCTCGCCGGACATCCGCCAGTTCGTGATGGTGGGGATCTGCGGTGGCTTCACAACATTTTCGTCGTTCAGTCTGCAGACGCTGAATCTGATGCGCGACGGCGACATGCTGCGCGCCGGCGCCAACGTGGTGGGATCCGTCGTGCTCTGCCTCATCGCCGTCTGGCTAGGCGCGGTGGGCGCAGCCGCGCTCAACCAGTCGCGCTAGGACGTCATGAAGACTGTCGGCCTGATCGGCGGCATGAGCTGGGAGAGCACGCAGCTCTACTACCAGCTCATGAACCGCATGGCGCGCGAGCGGATGGGCGGCCAGCACTCCGCCAGGCTTGTCATTTGGTCGCTGGATTTCGCTCCGATCGCGGCGATGCAGGCTGCGGGGCTGTGGGACGAGGCGACGCTGGTGCTGGTCGACGCGGCGCGGCGCCTGGAGCGCGCCGGCGCCGAGGCGATCGTGATCTGCGCCAACACCATGCATCGCATGGCCGACGACGTCGCCCATTCGATCGGCGTCCCGCTGATCCACGTGGCCGACGTCACCGCCGCAGCGCTCAGGGCGGCGGGCGCGCGCCGCCCGCTGTTGCTCGCCACGCGGTACACGATGGAGCAAGCATTCTACCGCGAGCGCCTGCGGCGCGCAGGTGTGGAAGTGCTGATCCCAGCGGAGCCCGACCGCGCGAAACTGCAATCCATCATCTATGACGAACTGGTGCAGGGGCGCTTCAAGCTCGCCTCCAAGCAGACCGTGGTTGCGATCGCCGAGAGCGCGGTGCGCGGCGACGGCGCCGACGCGATCATCCTTGGCTGCACCGAGTTCGGCCTGCTGGTGAAGGGTGAGGATCTGCCCGCGCCGATGTTCGACACGACGGAACTGCACGCCAAAGCCGCGATGGACTTCGCGTTGGGCTGAAAAGACGCGGGCGCTGACGCCCTGGCTCCAGATCGGACCGCCCCTCGTTGCTTGCGGCTCGGCTGCGGTTGATTTAGCATCGCGATCGATTCAAACGCATTGAAGCTCCGCAGACATTGAAGACCATGCGCAAGTATCTCGTTGCGGCCTCGATAGGTGCGATGCTCATAGCCGGCCAGGCCGCCGCATCCGATAGCGCGGTGCTGAGTCTTGGAGATCGTATCGGCGGGCCGAGCGACCAGGGCGGTCAGCTGCAGGGCGTCAGCCAGAGCGAACTGCTCCTCCTGTTGCTCGGCGGCGGCGCGTTCATCGGGCTGGTCGCCTGGAGTCTCACGCAAGGCACTCATTCATCGAGCCCGTGACCGCTCCGCCGAGCGGCTGACGCAGCCGAGCGTCGCCTCGCGGCGGCGCTCGAATCGCCGGGACGACGGTCTAGGCCAGCACTTCGTTCAGGCTGACGACGCGCTTCTCGCGGGCGCTTGCCTCGGCCGCGGCTCCGATCGCGACGGCTTTCAGGCCGTCGTCGGCCGTCACTTGCACAGGACCTCGGCCGCGCACCGCATCGATGAAGGCGGCGAGCTGGAAGTAGGTGGCGCCGTGGTGCGTGCCGGCCGCGAGAACGGCCGCATCGACATCGACATGCGACCGTTGCGGCCGCTTGGGCTCGCCGAGCGGGACGCGTGGCGAAAAGACGATGTCGCCCGAAGGGATCGACACCTCGAGTTTGGCCCCATCGCCCACGGCGCTGAGTTCTTCCTGCTGCTCCGATCCCTCCGCGAACATACTCAGATCGAGCATGGCCCTGGCCCCGTTCGCGAAATCGACGACGGTGAACGCGTTGTCGATGATGTCCGGGCGCTCGCCGCCATAGCGTTCGTCGAGATGGTTGACGTCCATCGCGCCGGAGCAGAACACGCGCACGGCCTCGGACCCGACGATCAGCCGCATCAGGTCGAAGAAGTGGCAGCACTTCTCAACCATGGTGCCGCCGGTGTTGCGGGCGAAGCGGTTCCAGTCGCCGACCTTGGTCAGGAACGGGAAGCGATGCTCGCGGATCGACAGTTGCACCAACCGTCCGACGCGGCCGCCGCGCACCTGCTCGACGAACTCCGCGACGGGCGGCATGAACCGATATTCCATGCCGGTCCAGAATACGTGGTCGCCTCGCGCTGCGCGCTCAGCCGCCCAGCGAGCGTCGGCGACCGTCGTGCAGAGCGGCTTCTCGCACAGAATGTGGACGCCCGCCGCAAAGATCGGCTCGAGCACCGAGCGGTGCGTGTGATTGGGCGAGGCGATCAGCACCGCGTCGAGCGGGGTCTGAGCGAGCATGGCTCCCAGGTCGGCGAAGCTCGCGACGGGGGCGCCGAGCTGCCGCTCCCCGCGCCGCAGGCTGGGCTCATGCGGATCCTGCAGAGCGACGATCTCGGCTTCCGGATGGAGCTTGAGATTGCGAATATGCTCGCGCCCCATCATGCCGACGCCAACGATGCCGAACCGCAGCCTTGTCATAGCCTCCGCCGCCACCTCCCGCCGATGAGCGCGTCTGCACGTCAATCACCACAAGCCGAGGCGCCCCGGCAAGGGCGCCGGGCTACAACCCGCGTAGCGGGACGCGCCTGCGAGGCCCAATCGCCATGAGCTGCGAGGTCTCCTGGTTCTCCGCCCTGTGCGACGACGATTACGAGTTCCTGGGCGCGCCCGATCCGCTGCTTCAGTCCAGCTTCGCGCATTGCCGCAACATCGCCCTGACGGCCGAGGCCGCAGGTTACGACAATCTGCTGCTCCCCTCCGGCTACGGGCTCGGAATAGATTCCGTGGCGTTCGCGGCGGCGATCGCGCCGCTGCTGCGGCGCATGCGCCTGCTGCTGGCGGTGCGGGTGGGCGAAATGTGGCCGCCGCAGCTGGCCCGGCAGCTGGCCACCATCGACCAGATGCTCGGCGGGCGTCTGACCGTCAACATCATCTCCTCCGAAATGCCGGGCGAGACGCTCGCGTCCGGCCCGCGCTATCGGCGTACGGTCGAGGTCATGCAGATCCTGAACCGATTGCTCAGCGGCGAGCCGGTCGACCACCAGGGCGAGGCCTATCGCCTGAAGCTGGATCCGCCGCGGATCGCGCGCACCGTTGCGCGCCGTCCGCCGCTCTACTTCGGCGGCCTTTCCGAAGATGCGCGCGAGGCGGCCGCCGAAGCCTGCGATGTCTATCTGATGTGGCCCGACACCATGGCTGCGGTCGGCGAGATCGTACGCGATCTCACGGCCCGCGCAGCGTCGCGGGGCAGGAAGCTGCGTTTCGGCTACCGAGTGCACGTTGTCGTTCGCGAGACCGAGCGCGAGGCGCGCGCGGCCGCCGAGCGGTTGCTGTCGCGTCTCGACGCGGAAACCGGGGAAGCGATCCGCAACCGCTCCCTTGACGCTACGTCGGTTGGGGTGCGCCGTCAGTCCGAGCTGCGCGAGAACGCGGCCCAGGACGGCTATGTCGAGGACAACCTCTGGACTGGCATCGGCCGCGCGCGGTCGGGCTGCGGCGCGGCCATCGTGGGCGATCCCGACCAGGTGCTGGCCAAGCTGGAGGCCTACCGCGCGCTCGGCATCGAGGCCTTCATCCTCTCCGGCTATCCGCATGCGGCGGAAGCGGACCTCTTCGCCCGTCACGTGCTGCCGCGGCTTGATCACGGCCCGCTGTTCGTCTGAACGGTATGTTCAGGCGGAGGCGACCCGCTCGCCTCCGCGCAGCAGCGGAATGGCGTTGCGGCGCAGCTTCACGCCTCCCGGGTCGAACATTGGCGCCGGCGTGTACTGGGCGAGGTAGACGCGCCGAACCCTGTCCGTGCGGTTGGCGCCCGTGGCATGCACCAGCCGACTGGAGAAGGCGACGATGCTTCCCGCCGGCGCCTCGACAGTCACCGCCTTGGCGTCGTCGCCGGCGCACGCCAGGTCGTTGGTCCCAGGCTGTCGCCGGTGCGCGAGGATCCCTTCGCGCGAGCCAGGCGCCTCGGAGAAAGGCAGGACACGCACGGTCCCGTTCTCGGCGGTCGCATCGTCCAGCGGGCACCAGCAGGTGAGGTAGGGCGGGTGGTCTGGCGGGCCGCCATTGCCTACGACATAGCCAGAATCCTGATGCCACGAAAACGGCAGGCCGCTCTCGGAGCCCTTCACCACGAACTGGTCCAGGAAGAAGTACGCATATTGGCCCAAAGTCGCGCGGCACACGTCGGCCATCAGCGGGCTGAACAGCATGCGCCGTAGCGCCGGTTCGACCTTCTGGCACTCGTTCGCGAAATAGCGGCTGCCGCGATGGGTGATCCCGATGGAGTCCACCCCGAGCCTGTCCATGCGCGCATCCTCAGCGGCCACGAACCGCGCGCATTGTTCGCGCAATAGCTCAAGCAGGGGCCCCTCCAGCGCGTGCTCGAACACCGCGTAGCCTTTCTCGGCGAACTGCGCGCCTTGCGTCTCGTATATCGATGCTCCTGCTGGCTACCGGCCGATGCCTGCCACACCACGGCCGCCAATCCAACGGCGGGCACGGCGGCACCGGCCGGAACGGCCTAACGGCCAGGAAACGTGGAGACCCCGAAGAGGAGTGGGTGGGCGCCGACCATCGCGCCCCAAAGGATGACCGCGATCGCCAGGCGCCACCAGCCGGCTTCGCTGAGCGCGAACCGCTGGCGTCCGGTTGCGATTGCGGCGAACGGGATGTTGGAGGTCTGGCGCGCGAAATCGTCCCACTTGGCCCCCAGCATGCGCCGCCGCTTGGCGTCGATGCTGAACGTGCCGAAAACCGCCAGCGCGAGCAGCGATCCGAACAGGACGAAGCTGGCGACATCGCCGTTGACCATCAGGTGCCCTGCCGCCCAGAGCGCCACGCCCCAGAGGAATGGGTGGCGAGTGACCCGCAACATGCCGCGCACGGCGTCCGGCTTGTCCAGCGTGGCCTCCTGGCGGACGCTGGTGGGGTTCGGCGTGAGCAGGCCCGGCACGGCCAGCATGAAGGCGACGAACGTCACGCCCAATTGCACCCATTTCGTGGCTGGCGTCGCGGCCCAGTAGGCCGGATCGGGACCATGCCTGGCGGCGGCGTAGGCGACGCCCAGCCAGACGAGCGCGGCGATGCTGGCCAGCGAGAAGAGCCCCATGTAGGGCCCGTCCCCGATCGCGCCGGTGATCGTATCCCGGAGCCGCGTGCCGGACACCAGGAGGTGAATGAGCAGGAACACCGCCGCGGCGGCCACGAGGCCGATCATCACGCCCTCCCTTGCCTCTCGTCGCCGACCCTGCCGCCGCCGGCGGCGCGGAAGTCAATCGGCCAGCTCCGTTTCGTCCTCGTCCCAGGGCGGCGCATCGTCATCGGCGTCTTCCTCCGAAACGTCGAACAGATCCGGCGGCGCCGGCGCGGCTGTTGCGCGCGGTTTCGGCGCGTCAGGGACGGCCGCATCGGCCGCCGGCCGGGCCAGCACCAATGCTCCGCCGCTCTTGCGCAGGATCGTCTCGATCCGCGCGATCCAGCGGTTGCCCTCGGCGATCGCTTCGCGGGGCCGCGCCGGGCCGCCACGCGCCGCCGCGCTCGGCCACAGCACCAGCTCGAAGTCCGGATGCCGGGCGTCGTCGAAGATGAAGCGCAGCCGCACCTCGCGCTCGGCTCCGCTTTGCCGGTCCAATAGCCGCCGCGGCTCGCCGCGCAGGGCCCGCGCCGCCACCGCGCCGTCGAGGTCGAGTTCCGCTCCCAACACTTCCGCGAGTGCGAACGTAAGCCGCCATCCGCCGAAGTCCCAGGCCGCGACGAAGCGGGCCGACGCCGTGCTCAGCGCCACGCCGCGCCCCGACCCGACTGCGATCAGCGCCGCGTCCGGCGGACCTTCCAGCCCGGCTCGGAACGTGCGACCCATCCGACGCGGCTCCGCCATCCACCAGGCGTAGGCGGATGCGGCAAGCGTCACGCCGACGCCGCCCAGGACGATTAGAAGGATGAACCCGACCCATTCGCCCATAGGCGTGCCAGCTTGCCGAGAGTCTCGATCGCAGTCATCCCGCGATGCGCGCGCAGCTCACGCCTCGTCCAGCGCCAGCTCCGCCACCACCGGGACGTGGTCCGACGGCTTGTCCATGGCCCGGGCGTTGCGGTGGATGACGACGTTCGTCAGGTGGTCGGCTGCTTGCGGCGAGAGCAGCACGTGGTCGATGCGGATGCCGTGGTTCCGTTGCCAGGCGCCGGCCTGGTAGTCCCAGAAGGTGTAGCCGCCGGGCGTGCCGTCGACCTCCATATAGGCGTCGGTGAAGCCCAGCCACTTCAGCCGGCGGAACGCGGCCCGCGTCTGCGGCTGAAACAGCGCGTCCCCCGCCCAGCTCTCGGGATTGTCGGCGTCGGCCGGCTCGGGGATCACGTTGTAGTCGCCGCAGAGCGCAATCGGCTCCTCTAGCGCGAGCAGCTCCGCGGCGTGCGCTTCCAGCCGGCCCATCCACGCGAGCTTGTAGCCGAACTTCTCGGTTCCGACCGGGTTGCCGTTCGGAAGGTAGAGCGAAACCACCCGCACCGGACGCGGGCCGGACACTACCGCCTCGATGTAGCGCGCGTGGTCGTCGCCGTCGTCGCCGGGCAGGCCCTTTCGGACGTCCTCGAGCGGCGTCTTCGACAGCAGCGCGACGCCGTTGTAGGTCTTCTGACCATGCACGGCGACGTTGTAGCCCAGGCTCTCGAACGCCTCGGCTGGGAAGCGCTCGTCGACGCACTTGATCTCCTGAAGGCAGGCCACGTCGGGCTGCGCATTGCGGAACCAGGCGAGCACCGTCTCGAGCCGCGCGTTGACCGAATTGACGTTCCAGGTGGCGATCTTCATCCGACCGACGTTAGCGCCGCCCTGGCGGCGCCGGAAGCGGCGCGGCCGCCCTCGACCTTCAGCGCCGGCCGAGGAAGATCGGCAGCAGCGCCTTGTCCAAGGCGTTGTAGCGGGCCTCCCGGAAACCGGGCCGCAAGCCTGACACCTCGCCGAACTCCATCGGCGCATCGGTCGCCGGGCTGAACGGCGCCCAGGCGTCGCCGTCGCAAGCGGGCCGGCCGCTCGTCGCGAAGTCCACCCAGCAGGCGTGGGCGGCTGCAGCCAGAGCGTCGTCCTCTGCCGTCGCGGCGACGCCCGCGATGGTGCGCCAGTTTCCGAACACGAACGGAATTTCGCCGCCGTGGATCGCCCCGGCCGTCTGATCGCGACTGATCGTGGGCGCGTAGTCGAAGTAATAGAGCCAGGTCGGCGCCCAAACCGAAGCGCGCGCCGCAATCCATTCGGCGGGCGCGCCCATGATGCTGTCGGTGAAGATGTCGGCGGCCGCAGCGTTGTCGTTCTTCGTATATTGCGCCCGGATCGTCGGTGGCGTGCGCGCCAGGACGGCCTGCGAAGGGATCTTGAACGCCTTCATCAGCGACGCCTCGTCGCTGTTCGACCCGATGATCATCGGCACGTGCGCGAAGCGCCCTTCGTCGAACGCCTGCGTGACCGGCAGCGGCATGAGCCGCCCGTCCGTGATCGGCCCGACGGCTGAAAGCGTCATCGGCAGCGCCGACAGCTTGTCCAGCGGCAGCGCGCGCAGTTGATCGACCGTCGCGCCGGCCGGCAGGCCGCTGATGCGAACGCCCTCCTGCTCGGCGGCGGCGAGCGTGCGGTTTGTCCCCCAACCCCCGCCGGACTCGACGATGGCCTTCTGGAACAGGCCCGCCGCGGACGGGGTTGCGAGAAGCGCCAGCACGCTCGCGCCGCCGGCCGATTCTCCAAAGACGGTGACGTTTTCCGGGTCGCCGCCGAACGCGGCGATGTTGCGCGCCACCCATTTCAGCGCCGCGATCTGGTCCATGAGGCCATAGTCGCCGAGCGGCGCGCCGGGGGCGGCGGCGCGAGTGAGGGCGGGATGAGCGAACCAGCCGAGCGCGCCCAGCCGGTAGTTGATCGTCACAAGCACCACGCCGTCCCGAGCGAAAGTCCAGCCGCTGTAGAATGGGCTTTCCCCGGAGCCGAAGCGGAACGCGCCGCCGTGGATCCACACCATCACCGGCGCTCTGGACGCGCCTTTCGGCGCCCAGACGTTGAGGAACAGGCAGTCTTCGCTCTGCTTGCCGGACGAGCCGGCCGCCAGCTTGACGTGAGGTCGGGTCGGTTGCGGGCAGATCGCGCCGTAAGTCGAGGCGTCGCGCACGCCGCGCCAAGCCGCCGGCGGGGCAGGCGGCGCCCAGCGTAGCGCCCCGACCGGCGGCGCTGCGTATGGAATTCCCTTGTATTTGACCACCTTGCCCGTATCGACGCCGCGCAACTGGCCGCTTTCGGTGGTCACCGGGGGCGCGGCGGCGGCCGCGAACGCAAGAGCCAGCCCAAGCGTGGCCGCCGCCGCGGCGAGCAGCCGTTTCATAATCGCAACTCCCCTTGCGGAGCCATCTGACAGCCTTGGCCGGAAACCGGCAAGTCTGGCCGCGCCATCAGGGCGCATGCGTCTTGATGAAGTCGGCGATGGCTTCGGCGACGCCAGGCGCCAACGGCAGGTCGCGGTTCCGATAGGTGGCGAGATTGCCGGCCGGATCGGCGGGCGCGACCTTCAGCACGTGGTTCACGCCGGGCAACAGGTCAAGCTTGACGCCAGGCCGCGCGCCGGCCAGCGCCCGCGCGTCGTCCACCGTCACCTGCAGGTCGTTCTCGCCCTGCATCACGAGGATCGGTCCCTTGTAGGCGGCCACGAGCTTCGGCGGGTCGAACCTGAACTCGTCGATGAGGAAGTCCTGCACGTCGGCGCTGAACAGCGGCCGCAGCACCGGGTTCATGCCATTCTGGTCGATGTGCCGCCCCGCCTCGAGCTTGTCGATGTCGGCCAGCGCCTCGGCCAGGATCGGCGCATTGGCCGGGTTGGCCTTCAGCTGCCGGCGCATCGTGTCGGCGAGCGGAAAGCCTGGCGCGGAAACAAGCACAAGGCCGCAGATGTCCTTCGTGTCCTGCGCGGCGACAAGCGCCACGAGCCCGCCCTCGCTGTGGCCGATCAGCCAGACGCACGGCTGGTCGGTCGCCTGGCGCAGGGTGGCGGCCCAGGCGTGCACGTCGGCGGCGTAGCCTTCCATCGTCGCCTTGTTGGGGTCGCCCGCGCCAGCGCTGAGGAACATCCCGCGCTTGTCGATGCGCACGGTGGCGACCCCCAGGGAGGCCAGTGCATGCGCCAGCATCCGGTAGGCGTCGGTCTGGACGAGCGGGCCGTTGCCGTCATGGTCGGTGGGCCCGGAACCGGGGATGATGATCGCCGCGGGCGCGCCGCGGGCGCCGGTCGACGGGGCCTGCATGACGCCCTTGAGCACGCCGGTCGGCCCTTGCGTCTGCACGATGCTTTCTCCCGGCGCCAATTGGGCTGCGCACGCTGTGGCGATCGCCGACAGAGCCACGACAATCGCTCCCGCAAGCTTCATGACAACTCCCCCGAGTCGGCCGTGGCCCGCGTCATACGCTCGCGACGGCCTCCGGCCGAACGGGAAACCGCGTCAGATCGAGAAGCTGACGCCGCAGCCGCAGCTGGACTTGGCGTTCGGGTTCTTCACCCGGAACTCGGCCGCGGCCAACTCGTCGGCGAAGTCGATTTCCGAGCCGTCGAGGAGGGCCAGCGACACCACATCGACCACCGCCGCCACGCCATCGCGTTCGACTTTCAGGTCGTCGTCCTCGGGCGCCTCGACGAGGTCGAACCGGTACGAAAAGCCGGAGCAGCCGCCGCCTTCGACCGCCACGCGCAACATCAGCGCCCGGCCCTCGGCCTGCGAGATGGCGCGGATGCGTTCGGCTGCGGCGGGGGACAGAGTCACACTCATTGCCCGCCTGATATAGCGATGCGAGACGCCAGGGGCAAAGGCGGCTCGCGCCCCTCTTTCGCCGGCGAGCCGCGTTTTGGCCGGCGCCGGCAAACCTGCTAGGCGTCCGGCGAGATCAGATGAGGCGCTGCCCATGCCCGCACCCCGCGCCGCCTTTGCATCCGACTGGCGCGCATCCCGGGGGCGACGCTACCCGGAGGACGCCAGCGCGACCCGCACGCCGTTCGCGCGGGACCGCGACCGGATCATCCACACGTCGGCGTTCCGGCGGCTGAAGGAAAAGACGCAGGTCTTCGTCGCCCACGAGGGCGACACTTACCGCACGCGCCTGACGCACTCGCTGGAGGTGGCGCAGATCGCCCGTTCGATCGCGGCGGCCCTGGGCCTGGACGCCGACCTCGCCGAGGCCGTGGCGCTGGCCCACGACCTCGGACACCCGCCGTTCGGCCACGCCGGCGAAGACGAGCTCGAGCGCCAGATGGCCGAGCACGGCGGCTTCGACCACAACGTCCAGACGTTCCGGGTCGTGACCGAACTTGAGCGCCGCTATCCCGCCTTCCCGGGGCTGAACCTGACGTGGGAGACGCTGGAGGGCGTGGTCAAGCACAACGGCCCGGTCAGCGCGATGCTGGAGCGGCCGGCGTGGCGGGCAATCTCGGAATTCGATCTCGGCTTCCCGCTCGACCTTGGCGGCTGGGCCTCGCCCGAAGCCCAGGTCGCGGCCATCGCCGACGACATCGCCTACAACAACCACGACGTCGATGACGGTCTAGAGGCCGGCCTCTTCCGTCTGGAGGAGCTGCTCGAAGTGCCGCTGATCGGTCCGATCCTGGTGAGCGCCCGCCGGGACTGGCCGGATCTCGACGACCGCCTGACAAAGCTCGAGGCGGTGCGCCGCATGATCGGCGCCATGGTGGGCGACGTGATCGCGGAGACGACGCGGCGCGCCGAGGCGGCGAAGGTGACGTCCGTCGAAGACGTGCGGGGTCTGGGCCGCGCGCTCGTCGCCTTCTCGCCCGAGATGAACGAGGATCTCTCGCTCCTGCGCCAGTTCCTCTATGACCGCATGTACCGGCACTGGCGCGTCAACCGGACGCGCAGTCAGGCGCGCCGGATTCTTGCCGAAATGTTCGCGCTGTTCGTCGCCGAACCTGAGGTGCTGCGCAGCGACTGGGGCGGGCGCGTCATGGGCGCAGCGAGCGAGGCCGCGCGAGCGAGGATCGTCTGCGACTACATAGCCGGCATGACCGACCGCTTCGCCATAGAAGAGCACCGTAAGCTGTTCCAATTGGACGCATGGAGCTGATCGGGCGGTTCAAGCGCCACCGCGCTAGTCTCCGCCCTCAAGGCGCTGATTCGCGAAGAGTGTTGCAATGTCCGATTACGACCGCGGTCCCTACACGCCGCCCTCCGACCGCCTGGCGTTCGATCCGCGGGAGCCGGTGCGCTCCGGCGGTCCCGCGCCAGTCACGCTGATCGTCAGCGCCGTCATCCTGGCGGCGATCATCGGCGGTCTTTTCGTGGTCTATCACGCCGGTGTGAAGCACAAGCCGGGTTCGGCCGAGACGGTCGGCCGGCCAGCGCCGATAGCCCAGGCCGCCAACGTGGCCGCGCCGTCGCAGCTCACGATCGACAAGAGCGACGACTCGCTCGCCGCGCTTCCGAGCGCCCCGCCGGCGTCGAACGCCGCGCCGCTTGCAGCCGTCGCGGGCCCGCCGCCGGTGGCCCCGACGACGTCCGCCGCAACTCCGACGCCTGCCGCGGCGACGACGCCCGCCGCGACGCCGGCCCGTGCGGGCGTGGCGCAGCCGACGGCGCCCGTGGCGCGGTCCACCGCGCCGAGCCGGCCCGCCAAACCGCTCACCATCGCGAGCATCGCCGACGCCGCCGTCGCCGGGCAGCCGGCGCCGCTGCGCCCGGCGGTGCGCGCCGACGCGGCCGCCGCGACGACGCCCACGGGCTTCTGGGCCCAGGTAGGTGCGTTCTCGACCCCGGCGCTGGCCGAGAAGGGCTGGGGCGACGTCGCGGCCTCCGATCGACGCGACATGGCCGGCAAGCGCCGGGAGATCCAGAGCACGATCCGCGGCGGGCGCACCTACTACCGCGCCATCGTGACGGGGTTTGCGAGCGAAGCCGCGGCGCGGGCCTTCTGCGGCAAGCTCACCGCCGCCCATAAGCCCTGCATCGCCCATTGAGCCGTCTGGCGGCCATCTTCGGCTGCGCCGGTCCCTCCCTGACCGCGGACGAGGCTGCGTTCTTCCGCGCAGTGCAGCCCTGGGGCTTCATCCTGTTCCGCCGCAACGTCGAGACGCCGGATCAGGTCCGCGCGCTCGCCGCGGCGCTGTGCGGGACGGTGGACGATCCGGCGGCGCCGGTGCTGGTGGACCAGGAGGGCGGGCGCGTCCAGCGCCTCGGCCCGCCGCACTGGCGGCGTTATCCGGCTGCGCGGGCCTATTCGGCGTTGCCGTCGCCGCTCGGTTGCGAGATGGCCCGGATCGGCGGCCGGCTGATCGCGCTCGACCTCGCTGCGGCCGGGATCAGCGTCAACTGCGCGCCGATCCTCGATACGCCCGAAGCCGGCGCGCATGAGGTGATCGGCGACCGAGCCTTCGGCGAGACACCGGAGCGCGTCGCGGACCTCGGCCTCGCGTTCGCCGAGGGACTGATGGCTGGCGGCGTGCTGCCGGTGGTCAAGCACATCCCTGGTCACGGCCGCGCCCAGGCCGACAGTCACGCTGAACTGCCGGTCGTGACGGCCGCGCACGCCGACCTGGTGCGCGATTTCGAGCCGTTCCGGGCCTGCGCCGAGCTGCCGATCGCGATGACAGCCCATGTGGTCTACGCCGCAATCGATCCCGACGCGCCGGCCACCGCCTCGCCGAAGGTGATCCGCGGGACCATCCGGGGAGACATCGGCTTCGACGGGCTGCTGCTGACCGACGACCTGTCGATGAAAGCGCTCGGCGGCGGCTTCGCCGGGCGCGCCAGCCGTGCGCTCGACGCCGGCTGCGACGTCGTCCTGCACTGCAACGGCGACATCGGGGAGATGCGGGAGGTCGCGGCGGGCGCGCGCACGCTGGTCGGCGACGCCGCGCGGCGCGCCGATGCTGCGCTGGCGCGCCGACGTGCGCCGGAACCTGTGGACGCCCTGCAAGCGCGGGCGAGATTCGATGCGGCGTTCGCGGGAAGATGGTCGTCATGACCGAGTCGTTTCAGCCCGACCTCGACTTCGAGGCCACACGCTCCGCGGCGGAGACCGGCGAGGCGCTGATCGTCGACCTGGACGCTTATGAAGGCCCGCTCGACGTGCTGCTGGCGTTGGCGCGGACCCAGAAGGTGGACCTTCTGCAGATTTCGATCTCGCGGCTCGCCGATCAGTACCTCGCCTTCGTACGCGAGGCGCGCCGCCGCCGCTTCTCGATGGCCGCCGACTACCTCGTGATGGCCGCCTGGCTCGCCTGGCTGAAGTCGCGCCTGTTGCTGCCGAGGCCCAGCCGGGACAAGGACGAGCCCGGCCCCGAGGCGGAAGCCAAGGGGCTCGCCTTCCGCCTCGCCAAGCTCGCCGCTATGCGCCAGGCGGCGGAGACGCTGTTGTCGGGGCCGGCGCTGGGGCGCGATGTCTTCGGGCGTGGCGATCCGGAGGAGGCCCGGCTCGTGTCCTCGTCCCGCGTCGCCGGCGACCTCTACGAGCTGATGCAAGCCTATGTGGGCCAGCGCAAGCGGGAGGTTCGTCGCCGCTACGCGCCGGCGCCGCCGCAGGCTTGGCCCCTTGAGGAGGCGCGGGAGCGCCTGCGCGAGGTGCTGGGCGAGCTGCAGCGCTGGACCCCCCTCACGGGCATCGCGCCCATGGGCCGGATCGGGGAGGGGCCGAGCCGCGCATCCTACCTCGCCTCGACGCTCTCGGCGACGCTGGAGTTCGTGCGCGAGGGAGATCTCGAGGCCAGGCAGCTCGACCACTTCGCGGAGATCTATCTTCGCCGCCGCAGGGTCGCGCGCCCCTCGCGGGGAGACGCCGGTGTGGAGGTGTAGATCGATGGACGGGACCAGCTTCCCCGGGCCGGCGCACGTTGATTCGGAAGGCGCCGCCGCTCCTGGCGCCTCGCCGCAGGACGAAGTGGCGGTCGAGCGCATGCTGGAGGCGCTGCTTTTCGCGGCGGCCGAGCCGTTGGGCCTCGCCGACCTCCGCCGCCGCCTGCCCGGAGGGGCGGACGTCGAGGCGGGGCTGGCCGCGCTGGCCGCCCGATACCAGGCCCGCGGCGTCCGCCTGGTCGAGGTCGCCGGCCGCTGGCGCTTCCAAACGGCCGACGACCTCGCTTTCCTGATGACCGAGGAGCGGACCGAGCCGCGCCGGCTGTCTCGCGCCGCCCAGGAGACGCTGGCCATCGTCGCCTACCACCAGCCGGTGACCCGCGCCGAGATCGAGGCGATCCGCGGCGTCCAGGCCAGCCGCGGCACGCTCGACCTGCTGCTCGAGATCGGGTTCGTCCGGCCGCGTGGCCGACGCCGCACGCCCGGACGGCCGGTCACCTATGCCACCACCGACGCCTTCCTCGAGCATTTCGGTCTCGCGAGTCTGGCTGATCTGCCCGGGGCGGCGGAGATGAAGGCCGCCGGTCTTCTCGACCTCGACCTGCCGCCCGACTTCGCCGTCCCGGACCCGGCGACGGTCGTCTCAGACGATCTGCCGCTCGACGAGGATACGCCGGTCGAGTTCCACACCGACTTTATTGGCGAGCAGGAGCCCTGAGCGACGCCCTGCCGCGCCCGTTCGGTTGGCTTATGTGCGGCGCGCGGCCTATATAGAGGCGTACAGATTGCAGGAGCCGGCGCGCGTCAGGCAGAGCGTCGCCGGCGTTGGAGATTGAGACCCATGGGCACATTCGGTCCCATTCACTGGATCATCCTGGGGGCCATCGTGCTGCTGCTCTTCGGGGGCCGCGGTAAGCTTTCCAGCATCATGGGCGACGCGGCCAAGGGCGTGCGCGCCTTCCGCGAGGGCCTCAAGGGCGACGACGAGAAGAGCGAAACGCCGGCCGCCGCCCAGCCCTTGCCTTCGCCCGCGCCGGAAAAGGATACAGTGGTCCGCTAGCCGGCCGTCGGCCCTGCTCGCCGCCGCCGCCGCCGCCGCAGGGCGCCTCTAGCAGAAGGGCCAAGACGCCAGACCGATGTTTCCCGAAGGCCGGCTCTTTGATTTCCTGATCGTCGGCGCGGTGGCGCTCATCGTGGTCGGTCCAAAGGACCTGCCCATGCTGATGCGCAAGGTCGGCCAGTTCATGGCCCGCGTGCGCGGCATGGCGGCGGAGTTCCGCGCGTCTTTCGATGAGTTGGCGCGGCAGTCGGAGCTCGACGAGCTGCGTCGGGAAGTGCAGGCGCTGCGCGATGCCCGGCCGCTCGACTACGTCGCCAGCAAGGCAGGCGCAGACGACATCCTTCACGAGATCAACGCCGACCTCGTCGCCGCGAACGCCGCCATGGCCGCTCATGCGAATCCGGCGCCGGAGCCCCCGCCGCCGCCCCCGACGACTTCGCCCGACCTCGGACCCAGCGCCGCGCCGAAGGCTGCGGCCGAGTGACTGCCCTCGACGACGAAGCCGAGATCGAGGCGTCTCGCGCGCCTCTGATGGAGCATCTGATCGAGCTGCGCCAGCGGCTCATCGTGTGCGCCGTGGCGCTGGTCGTCGGCTTCGCCGTCACCTTCGTGTTCGCGACGCCGCTGATCCGTTTCCTGCTCCACCCGTTCGCAGTCGCGGCCACCCTCGCGGAGGCGCGCAAGGCAGGAGCCGGGCACATCGGCAGCTTTGACATGCTGCTCGATCTCTTCGGCCAGCATACTGTGGGCAATCTGAAGTTCATCTCCACGGAGCCGTTGGAGGTGTTCTTCGGAAAGGTGAAGCTGGCCGGGTTCGGCGCGGTGATCATCGCATTCCCGGTGCTGGCCTGGCAACTCTACCGGTTCGTCGCACCCGGTCTCTACCGGCGCGAGCGCAGGGCGTTCCTGCCGTTCCTCGTCGCGTCGCCGATCCTCTTCAGCCTTGGCGCCGCGCTCGTCTACTTCGTGATGCTGCCCTTCGTGCTGTGGTTCTCGCTCAACCAGCAGATCCTGGGCAACGGACCGGGCGACGTTTCGGTGGAGTTGTTGCCCAGGCTTTCGGACTACATGTCGCTGGTGACGACGCTCGTCCTGGCGTTCGGCCTCTGCTTCCAGCTGCCGGTAGTCCTCTCGATCCTGGGCATGGCCGGCCTGGTCAGCTCCAGGATGCTGCGCGCCGGCTGGCGCTTCGCGATCGTCGGCGTCTTCGCGGTCGCCGCTGTGGTCACACCGCCGGACCCGATCAGCATGATGTCGCTGGCGCTGCCGATCTGCCTTCTCTACGGCGTCTCGATCGTCTGCGTTCAGGTGATCGAGGGCAGGCGCGCGAAGGAGGAGGCCGAGGCGGTCTGAGGCTGGCGCCGGCGATGCAGGCGGCGCCAGCCTCCTCGTTACGGCCACGTCTCGAACCACGCACCTTGGCGCGGCCGGCGACGCGCCTTAAGGGGTGGGCCCTTCCGACTTGGCGGCTCACCCATGCACGACATCAAGGCCATCCGTGACGATCCCGGCGCGTTCGACCGCGCCTGGGCCTCGCGCGGCCTCGAGCCTCAGGCCGCGATCCTGCTGGCGCTCGACGAGCGGTTGCGTGCGGCCCAGACCTCGCTGCAGGCCGCGCAGGGCCGCCGCAACGAGGTCTCCAAGCTGATCGGCCAGGCGAGGGCCAGGAAGAACGAGGCCGAGGCTGCCGCGCGGATGGCGGAGATCGAGGGCCTGAAGGACGTCATCGCGGCCGAATCGGCCGCCGAGGCCGACGCGGCTTCGGCTTTGCGCGAGGCGCTCGCCGCGCTGCCCAACGTCCCGGCGCGCGATGCGCCGATCGGCGCCGATGAGCACGGCAATGTCGAGGTGCGCCGGTGGAGCGAACCCCACCGCATCGAGGCGCCCAAGGACCATGTCGATCTCGGCGCGGCCCTGGGCATGATGGACTTCGAGGCGGCCGCCCGGATGTCCGGCGCCCGGTTCGTGGTGCTGCGCAGTCAGTTGGCCCGGCTCGAGCGCGCGCTTGGCCAGTTCATGCTCGACCTGCAGACGCAGGAGCACGGCTACACCGAGGTCTCGCCGCCGCTGCTTGTGCGCTCGGACGCGGTCTTCGGGGTCGGCCAGCTGCCCAAGTTCGCGGAAGATCTCTTCCACACCACCGACGACCGGTGGCTGATCTCCACAGCGGAAGTGGCGCTGACGAACCTCGTAAGGGAGCAGGTCGTCGCCGAGGAGGAGCTGCCTCTGCGGCTGACTGCGCTGACGCCCTGCTTCCGATCCGAGGCCGGCGCGTCGGGCCGCGACACGCGCGGCATGATCCGCCAGCACCAGTTCTACAAGGTGGAGCTGGTCTCGATCACTGCGCCCGAACAGAGCCTGGCCGAGCATGAGCGCATGCTGGAGTGCGCCGAGACCGTGCTGAAGCGACTGGAGCTGCCTTTCCGCACCGTGCTGCTCTGCACCGGCGACATGGGATTCTCGAGCCGCAAGACCTACGACATCGAGGTCTGGCTGCCGAGCCAAGGCGTCTACCGCGAGATCAGTTCTTGCTCGAACTGCGGCGACTTCCAGGCCCGCCGAATGGACGCGCGCTGCAAGAAGGCGGGCGAGAAGGGAACGCGCTTCGTCCACACCCTCAACGGTTCCGGCCTGGCTGTCGGCCGCACTCTGGTCGCGCTGATGGAGAACTATCAGGACGAACGCGGCCGGATTGCGATCCCCCAGGCGCTGCACCGTTACCTCCCGGGCATGGCCCATATCGGTGACCCTTGAGAATTCTCGTCACCAACGACGACGGCATCCATGCCGAGGGCCTGACCGCGCTCGAGCGCATCGCGGCGCAGCTTGCGGACGAGGTCTGGGTGGTGGCGCCGGAAGTGGAGAAGTCGGGCGCTTCGCGGGCGCTGACCCTGTCGGAGCCGCTGAGGGTTCGCAAAGCCGGCGAGCGCCGCTTCGCCGTGAGCGGCACGCCCACCGACTGCGTGATGTTGGGAATAGAGGAACTCTTGAAGGGCAGGCGGCCCGACCTCGTGCTGTCGGGCGTCAACCGCGGTCACAACGCAGCCGAAGACGTCACCATGTCTGGCACGGTCGCGGGCGCCATTCAGGGCATGGCTCTGGGCGTTCCAGCGATCGCGCTGTCGCAGGCGCTGGCCATGCTCCAGGATGATGTGGTTGCGCACTACGAGACGGCCGAGGCCTACGCGCCCGGCATCGTCGAGCGTCTGCTGGAGGCGGGCTGGCCGAAGGACGTGGTGATCAATATCAACTTCCCGGCCCGGCCGCCCGAGGAGGTCGAAGCGGTGGAAGTGACGCGCCAGGGGCTCCGTGACGCGCCCAACATGAAGGCTGAGAAGCGCACGGATCTCAGGGGCCGCGACTACTACTGGATGGGGTTCACCGCGCGCCGTCCGACCGTCGGCGACGACACCGACCTCGCCGCAGTGCTGGCGGGCCGAATATCCGTCACGCCACTGCACATCGATTTGACCCACATGCCCAGCGTTCACGCCCTAAAAGGCGTGCTTGGCGGACCTCCGCCGAAGCTTCGGGCCCACGCATGACCGAGTCGGCGCGGCAAGCCGAAACCCCCGAGACCCAGGTCGCGCGTCTCATCCTGGCGCTGCGGTCGCAGGGCGTGACCGATCCGGCCGTGCTTGCGGCGATGGAGCGCACCCCGCGAGACCTGTTCACGCCGGACCTCTTCAAGGAGCGGTCCTGGGAGGACCAAGCACTGCCGATCGCGTGCGGCCAGACGATCAGCCAGCCGTTCATCGTCGGCCTGATGACCCAGGCGCTCACGCTGGAGCCCCGGGCCCGCGTGCTCGAGATCGGCACGGGTTCCGGCTACCAGACGGCGGTGCTCTCGCGACTCTCCCGCCTCGTCTACACGGTCGAGCGCTACCGCACGCTGAAGCGCGAGGCCGAAGCCAGATTCGATGCGCTCGGCCTCACCAACGTGATCACCAAGTTCGGCGACGGCGGGCTCGGCTGGCCCGAGCAGGCGCCTTTCGACCGTATTATGGTCACAGCGGCGGCTGAATCTGAGCCGACGACGCTGCTTGCTCAGCTCAAACCCTCCGGCGTGCTGTTGGCGCCGGTGGGCAAGGGTCCGGTTCAGCGGCTGATCCGCTACGCCGGCGACGGGGCCGGCGCGTTCCACTCCGAGGTGCTGTGTGACGTCCGCTTTGTGCCCTTGCTCGAAGGCGTGGCGCAGGCGCTGTGACGGGGGCGTTCAAGAGGCTTAACGAATGATTAGGAGCGAACCGGCCACTGGTTCGGCTACGCGACATAAGGATGGACCGATGAGACCTCTTTGGTCTGGAGCCGCGGCGGTCGCGCTGATGGCGTGCGGGCTGAGCGCCTGCGTCAGTCCCCACTACCCGATCGAAGCGGGTCAGACCCCCGGTCCGCCGCCGCTGACAGCGCCCCGGCCGCAATACCCGATCAACCCGCCGTCAGCGCCGTCGGCGGAAACGGCCGGCGCGCCGGCCGCGGCTGCGGCGCCAGCGGTGGCCGCGCCCTCGGCTGCGCCTGCGCCGCTGGCCGCGCCGGTCCGCGCGGTGCAGAGCCAGCCGCTGGCGCCGCCGGCCGGCGGCGCGCCCACCGCGAGCGCCGCTCCACCCGCCGCGAGCGCTGCGCCATCGCCGACTCCAGCTCCAGCTCCGGCCGCGACGTCCGCCGTGAACGCGCCGAGCCAGCCAGTTGCGGAACCCGCGATGATGCCGGGCACGGTCGCCCACGATCAGCCGCTCCCAGCGCCAGCGCCAGCGGCGCCGCCGGCCTCGCCGTCGCCGATGCGGCCCGCCTGGGAGAGGCCCGCGCCCAGAGCGGGCTATACGACAGCCGGCCGGGTCGTCGACGCGCACGGCGTCTTCGAGAACTACGAGGTTCAGCGCGGCGACCATATCGACGCTCTCGCCCGTGCGTTCTCGACGACGCCGCGAGTGCTGCTCGACGCCAATCACCTGCGCCGGCCCTACGTCATCCGGCCCGGCCAGATCATCAAGGTGCCGGTGGCCAAGGCTTACGTGGCGCGGGAGGGCGACACGCTGTCCGGCGTGGCGCGCCGTTTCCAGGTCAACGTGGGAGAGCTGGCGGAGCTCAACCACATCTCTGAGCGCTCCTCGCTCCGGGCCGGCCAGGAGATCGGCCTGCCGTCGTCGATGCGCGACACCGGTCCCGTCCGGCAATACCCGGAACACGCATCCGGCGAGCGGGCGCAACGCTACACTCCGCCGGCGCCCCAGGAGCCGACTTACCGCTACAGCTCAGCCACGCCGGAAGGGCCGACCTACCGGGTCACCCAGGCGCAGCCGGCGGCGCCGCCGCCGGCCCCAGCCGCTGATCGCGGGAGCTACTACGCCGGCAGCCGGCCGCCGGGGGCGGCGCAGGCGGCGCCGGCCATGACCGATGCGCAGATCGCCCAGGCAGCGCGCGGCCGGTTTGTCTGGCCGGTGCGCGGCGATATCCTCTCGCGCTTCGGCCCGCAGGGGATCGGACGCAGGAACGACGGGGTCGACATCCGCGCGCCGTCGGGGACGCCGGTGAAGGCGGCGGCCCCCGGCGAGGTGGTTTACGCCGGCGACCAGGTGCCGGGCTTCGGCAACCTGGTCCTGATCAAGCACGCGGACGGGTGGGTGACAGCCTACGCCCATCTCAACCAGATCGACGTGCAGATGCGCCAGCAGGTGAGTCAGGGCCAGGCGGTGGGCACGGTCGGCGTGACCGGCGGTGTCGCCGAGCCCGAGCTTCACTTCGAGGTCCGCTACGCGCCCTCGCCGGAGGACAAGGCCAAGCCGGTCGATCCTGTGCTGGTGCTGCCGGCCGCCGGCTGACCGAGTCGGATGCGCGGCGTCGCCGGCGCGCCGGCGACGCCGCGCGTGGCCCTTCAGAGCGGCAGGGGCTTGCCGAGTTCGCCCGCCAGGTCGCGTATGAACTGCCACGCGACGCGGCCCGATCTGGCGCCGCGCAGCTGCGACCACTGCAAGGCGCGGCGGTCGAGGTCGGACGCCATCAGATCGAAGCGGACGGCGTAGGCGCGGACGGCCGACAGGAACGCCTCCTGATCCATGGGCGGAAAGCCGATCCAGAGGCCGAAGCGGTCGGAGACGCTGACCTCCTCCTCGGCGTCCTCCGCCGCCGCGATGGCGCCGCGGCTCTCCACGTGATCGCGTGGCATCAAGTGGCGTCGGTTCGACGTGGCCACGAAGAGGACGTTGGCGGGAGGGCCCGACACGCCACCTTCCAGCGCCGACTTGAGCGCCTTGGCCGCCTGCGCCCCTTGCTCCAAGGAGAGGTCGTCGCAGAGCACCACGAACCGTTCCGGGCGACGCCGTAGCGCGTCGAACAGCGCCGGCAGGTGGGCCACGTCGTCACGGTCGATCTCCACCAGCCGCAGGCCTGCGACGTCTGCCGCAGCGGCCATGAATGCGGCCTTGGCGAGCGAACTCTTGCCGGCGCCCCGCACGCCCCACAGCAGCACGTGGTTGGCCGGCAGTCCGTCGGCGAAGCGCGCCAGGTTCTCGGCGAAGCGAAGCTTCTGCCGCTCGACGCCGACAAGGAGATCGAGGGCTAACGGAAAATCCGGCGCTGGAAGGAATGCGCCGCTGGCAGGATCGTGGCGGAACAGCCGCGCGGCGGCGAAATCGGGCGCAGCCGCCGGAGCCGGCGCCAGCCGCTCCAGCGCCACGGCGATGCGTTCGAGCACTGCTTTGGCGTCGTCGTCCATGTCGCGTTCCATAAGCGAAGCGGCTCTCATTGCAAAAGCTGGGGCGAGCCACTAGCTTCCGGCGACTTTTCGGCCGGCGCCTCCCGGAGGCAACGCCTTTCTGCGATTCCTCGGAGACTAGATGAACGCTTCGCTTGCGCTGGTCCTGGCCGCCGCGACTCCCGCGGCGAACGCCGCCGCGCCGGGCGGCGGCGGCATCGCCGACACGCTGATCAACATGGGCCCCCTGTTGATGATCGTGGTGGCCGGCTACTTCCTGCTGTTCCGCCCACAGCAGCAGCGCGCCAAGCAGCAGCGCGAAATGATCACGGCGATCAAGCGCGGCGACACGGTGGTGCTGTCCAGCGGGGTCATCGGCAAGGTGGTGCGGGTGGAGGAGGCCGAGCTGGGCGTCGAGATCGCTCAGAACGTCACCATCAAGGTGATCAAGTCGATGGTCGCCGAGGTGCGCGCCAAGGGCGAGCCCGCCCCTGCGAACGACGCCAGGGCCAAGGCCTGACGGCCGCGAGACCCAGGGCCGCCCATGCTGGAGCTCTCCCGCTGGAAGATCGTCCTCGTGCTGGGGTCGATCATCTTCGGCATCCTCTACTCGCTGCCCAACGTGCTGCCCGAGAGCGTGCTGGCTCACTGGCCGACGTTCCTGCCGCACCAGCGGCTGAATCTCGGCCTGGACCTGCAGGGCGGCTCGCGGCTGCTCTATGAGGTCGACACAGCCACGCTGAAGAAGGAACGGCTCGCCGACCTCGGAGAGGAGGCCGGGCAGGAGCTGCGAGATGCGCAGGTCCAGTTCCAGGGCCTGACCACGGCGAACGGGGTGGTCTCGCTCAGGCTGTCGAATCCCAGCCAGATGGGCGATGCCTCGTCCGCCCTCGCCAAGGTCGGCGGCATGCTGCCCGGCGGCGGTCGCGAGGTGATCGTCACTCACGACGCGACCGGCGACTTCCAGATCGCGCTGACGCCGCAGGCCACGCAGCAGGAGACGACGAACGCCGTCGCCCAATCGATCGAGATCATCCGGCGCCGGATCGACCTGCTGGGCACGAAGGAGCCGGACATCCGTCAGGAGGGCGCGGCGCGCATCGCCATCGAGGCGCCTGGCGAAAGCGACCCCGAGAAGCTGAAGAACGTCATCGGCCAGACCGCCAAGCTGACATTCCAGATGGTCGACGAGACCATCGGCCAGAACGGCGAGCTCCCCGACGCCACCACCATCGTGCCGCCGGACGACGTCATCCTGCCCGACGAGGACAGGGGAGGCGCCGGCTACCTCGTGGTAAAGAAGCGCATCTCGGTCGACGGCGCGATGCTGACCCACGCCCAGCAGGGCTTCGACCAGAACGGCAGCGCGGTCGTCGAGTTCCGTCTGAACGGCGCCGGCGCTCACCGCTTCGGTCAGGTCACCACCGAGAACGTGGGCCACCGCTTCGCCATCGTGCTCGACAACAAGGTGATCTCCGCGCCCGTCATCCAAACTCCGATCATCGGCGGCGAGGGCCAGATCACGGGCAACTTCAGCATCGACAGCGCCAACCAGCTCGCCCTGCTGCTGAACTCGGGCGCTCTGCCAGCGCCGCTGAGGGTGATCGAGGAGGGAACGGTCGGGGCCGATCTGGGCGCCGACGCGGTGCGGGCCGGCGTGGTTGGCCTCTCGATCGGCGGCGCGCTGATCTTCGCCTTCATCATCCTCGCCTACGGCCTCTTCGGCGTGTTCGCCGGCCTCGCCCTGATCGTTAACATGCTGATGATGCTGGGCGCCCTGTCGATGACCCAGGCGACGCTGACGTTGCCGGGCATCGCCGGCCTGATCCTCACTTTGGCGGTCGCCGTCGACGCCAATGTGCTGATCTACGAGCGGATGCGCGACGAGGCCAATGCGGGGCGCGGCGCCATGGCCGCCGCCGACCATGGCTACCAGCGCGCGCTGACGTCGATCTTCGACGCCAACGTCACGACGATGATCTCGGCGCTCATCATGTTCGCCTTCGGCGCCGGTCCGGTGAAAGGGTTCGCCTGGACGCTGTCGATCGGCGTCGTCACCTCGGTGTTCTCGGCCATCCTCGTGACGCAACTGCTCATCGGGTGGTGGTTCCGCATCACCCGGGCCAAGACCCTGCCGATCGCCTGAGGGACGCAGCGAGAAACAGCCTCATGCGCAAATACTGGCCGTTCATCCATTTCGTCCCCCGGCAGACCCACTTCAATTTCGTGGGGCTCGCCCCTTTCGCCGCCGTTCTGTCGGCGCTGCTCGTGATCGGCTCGGTGGTCTCGATGGGCGTCCAGCAGGTGAATTGGGGCGTCGATTTCGTCGGCGGCACCGAGATGGAGGTGGCGACCAACGGCCCGGCGCCGCTGTCGGTGATCCGCGCCACCCTCGACTCGAACGGCGTCGTGGGCGCCGAGGTCCAGGCGGTGCCCGGACGCGGCGCCTCGGTCCAGTTCCGCTCGGTGAACGGGCAAGGCGAAGCGGCGGCTCCGGCGTTCGTCGGCGGCAAGCTCGCGGTGGCGGTTCCAGGCCTTCGCGTCACGCAGGTGAACGAGGTCGGCGCCAAGGTTTCCGGCGAGCTGATCTGGAACGGCCTCGGCGCGCTCGGCGTCGCGCTCGGCCTGATGCTGATCTACATCTGGTTCCGCTTCCAGCTGCAATTCGGTCTGGGCGCGATCCTCGCCCTGGCGCACGACATCATCCTGACCATCGGCTTCCTGTCGATCACCCGCATCGAGGTGTCGATGGAGTCGATCGCCGCGCTCCTCACCGTGATTGGCTACTCGATGAACGAGAAGGTGATCAGCTTCGACCGGCTGCGCGAGAACCTGCGCAAGTACAAGACGACGCCGCTCAGGGAGGTGATCAATCTCTCGGAGAACGAGCGTCTCAGCCGCACCATCATCACCGGCACCACGGCGCTGCTGGCCTTGTCCGGGTCCATCGCCAACCCGGCTTCGGCCCTCTTCTCGCTGACCGCCACCATGGCTTTCGGCATCCTTGTCGGCACCTACTCGTCGATCTACGTCGCCCTGCCAGTGATCCTGCTCTGGGGCGTTCGCCGCGACGACGGAGAGGCGACGCCCATCCGGATGCAGCCCGCGCAGCGCTAGCGGGCCCGGAGCATGCGCCAGCCGCTCGCCATCGAGTCTTTCGGCCGCGGCGGCTTTCGTGTCGCCGGCGTCTGGCGAGCGGGCTCGCTCATGATCCTTGACGACATCGCCTACGATTGGCCTCCCGCAAGCTGCGCCGACCTGACAGCGGCCGACTTCGCCGCCGCCATGGCCGCGCCGAGGGGGCAGGTCGAGTTCGTGCTACTGGGGACGGGCGTCGCGCAGAGTCTGCCGCCGGCCAGCGTCCGTGAGGGCCTCCGCGCGGCCGGCGTCGGGCTCGAGTTCATGGCCACGGAAGCGGCCGCCCGAATGCACAACGTGCTCGCCTCGCAGGGCCGGCGCTTCGTCAGCGGCCTCATCGCGATATGAGCGGGAGGCGTTTTCACTCGTAAATTATCGGTCTATACCAAGTAAAGGGGTTCGGGAGAGGGAAGGGGCGCGGGAATGGCCGCATTTCTGGGCAATCTGCGTAACACGGTGGTCGCCGGATTCGTGCTCGCGATCATCATGATCATAGCGTTCGGCGCACTGCACGAGGGCGGCTTCGACATGCTGCTGTGGCAAGCGGTGTTGCGCTGGCTGCATGTCGTCTTCGGCATTCTGTGGATCGGTCTTCTCTATTATTTCAACTTTGTGCAGACGCGGAAAACACCGGAGATTCCGGCTGAACTTAGACCTGCGATAACGAAGTATATCGCGCCGGAAGCGCTGTTCTGGTTTCGGTGGGCGGCGCTGTTCACCGTCCTGGCGGGCATTGGCGTGGCGATTCTGCACGGCAAAGACTACGCAGCGAACGTCTTCACTTTTGGTCTTGTCAGCGCGCATGGCACCTATCGAGGCGGCTACGCCTTGATGAGCATCGGCATCTACATGGCCATCATCATGTTCCTCAACGTGTGGGGACTCATCTGGCCGAACCAGAAGCGGGTGCTAGGCCTCGTCGAGGCGGACGCCGACACAAAGGCCAGGGCGGCCCGCATCGCCGGGATGGCCTCGCGGGTCAACACGCTGCTGTCGATCCCGATGCTCACGGCCATGGCGATGTACGAGACGCTGTACGGCGTGAGCAGCTGAGCGCGGCTTGGCGCGAACCGACTCGCCTGAGGGGCTTGGCGGCCAGCTGCGCCGGGTTGATCCCGACCGCTGGCTGACCAGTCGGTTCGTCGCCGACCGCGAAGCAAGGTCCGACCTCGCCGCGCTGTACCTCTACGACCACGAGCTCGGGCGGGCGCGGCGCGCCGCCTCGACGCCGCTTCTCGCGGAGATCCGTCTGGCGTGGTGGCGCGAGGTCCTGGACGCGATCTTCGCCCAGGGGGCGGTGCGTCGCCATCCCACGGCGCTGGCCGTCGCCGCCGCCGTCCGCCGTCGGGGGCTCCTTCGCGCACCCCTGGAGGCGATGATCGACGGGCATGTCGCTGCACTCGAAGTGGAGCGGCTGGCCGAGGACGCCGCGCTCGCTTGGGCTGACGCGGTGCAGGGATCGGTCGCACGGCTGGCGGCTGCAATTCTCGACCCGGCCGCGGCCGACGAAGCCGTCACAGCCGCCGGCCGCGCCTTCGGACTGGCGCTGCTCGTCCGGACTGGCCGCATCGAACGGCCCGCCGCGACGCCGGCCCTGAAC
>JAKAZA010000170.1 GCA_021816155.1 Pseudomonadota bacterium
ACCAGGCGTGCAGCGCGCTGACCGCGTTCATCGAGCGTTCCGTGGCGCAGGACTGGCGCGCGGTGCTCGTCATCACCGGAAAGGGCGTGGGCGGCGACGGCGTGCTGAAACGACGCGTCCCCGACTGGCTGGCGGAGCCGCCGATCCGTCGACACGTCGCCGGCGTCTCCGAGGCGCATCGCCATCATGGCGGCGAGGGCGCGCTCTACGTGGCGCTGAAGCGAAGGCCGTAGCCGGCTACTTCGGACGCCCGGCCTTCTCGGCGATCCCGGACACGCCCTCGCGCGCTTCCAGCTTGGCCGCCACAGCGTCGAGGCTGACCCCCGCCGCCGCGAGCAACGCGAGCCAGTGGTAGACCAGGTCGGCGCTTTCGGCGGCCAATGCCTCGGCATCGCCCTGCACGGCCGCGAGCGCCGCCTCCACCGCCTCCTCGGCGAGTTTCTTGGCGGCGAGTGGCGTGTCCGCCAGCAGCCGGGCCGACCAGCTCGACGACGGGTCGCCGCCGCGGCGCGACTCGATGACGGCGGCGAGCCGCTCCAGGGTCTCGGTGAAGCGGCTCATGCGCTCACCAACTCGAGGGGACGCATCGGCACGCCGGCGGCGGCCATGGCGGCCTTGACCTCGCCGATGGTCACTTCGCCGAAGTGGAAGATCGAAGCCGCGAGCACCGCGTCCGCGCCGCCCGCCTTGACCGCATCGATCATATGCGCCGCGTTTCCGGCGCCGCCGCTGGCGATCACCGGCACGCTGACCGCCGCGGAGACGGCGGCCAGCAGCGGTACGTCGTAGCCGGTCTTGGCGCCGTCCTGGTCCATCGAGGTGAGCAGGATTTCGCCCGCGCCCCGCGCCGTCACCTCCCGGGCGTACTCGACCGCGTCGAGGCCCGTCGCCTTGCGGCCCCCGTAGGTGAACACCTCCCAGCCGCCGCCTACGCTTCGCTTGGCGTCGATAGCCGCCACGACGGCCTGGGCCCCGAAAGCATCGGCGCAGCGGCTGACGAGGTCGCGGTCCTCGACCGCGGCCGTGTTGAGCGAGATCTTGTCGGCGCCGGAACGGAGCAGGCGGCGGGCGGTCTCCACCGTGCGGATGCCGCCGCCCACGGAGACCGGCATGAAGCAGACATCGGCCGTGCGCGCGACGACGTCGAAGATCGCGTCGCGGCCTTCGTGGCTCGCCGTGATGTCTAGGAACATCAGTTCATCGGCGCCGGCTGCGTCATAGGCCCGAGCCTGCTCGACGGGGTCGCCAGCGTCGCGCAGCTCCAGGAACTTCACGCCCTTCACCACGCGCCCGTCCCTCACGTCGAGGCAGGGAATCACCCGGACCTTCAACATGTCAGGCCGCCGCCGTCAGGGCTTCGGCTGGTCGGATGGCCCCGACGTAGAGCGCGCGGCCAAGCACAGCGCCCGCGATCGGCGTTCCGGGCCGCGCCCGCAGCGCTTCGATGTCGGCGACGCTCGCCAGACCGCCGGCCGCGATCACGGGGATGGTCACGGCGTCCGCCATGGCGCCGAACACCTCGACATTGAAGCCGGCGAGCGCCCCATCGCGATCGATGTCCGTCACGATGAGCGCGCAGACGCCGGCGTCCTCGAAGCGCCGCGCCACGGTCAGTGCGTCGAGCCCCGAGTCCTCCAGCCATCCCTGCACGGCCACCCGCCCCTTCCGGACGTCGACGCTGACCGCGATCTGCTCTGGCCATTCGCGGGCGGCCTTCTTCACGAGCTCGGGGTCGCGCACAGCGGCCGTGCCCAGGATCACGCGGCTGACCCCGGCCTCGATCCACGCCTCGATCCCTTCGAGCGAACGCACGCCGCCGCCGAGCTGCACCGGGATCGAGACCGCGTTGAGGATCGCCTCGACGGCGGCGCCGTTCACCGGGCGTCCCTCGGCCGATCCGTTCAGATCAACCACATGCAGCCACTCGAAGCCGGCCGCCACCCAGGTGCGAGCCTGGTCGGCTGGATCGTCGTTGAACACCGTGGCCGTGGCGAAGTCGCCGTGCTTCACGCGCACGCACTGGCCGTCCTTCAGGTCGATGGCGGGATAGAGGATCACGGCCGCCACTCCAGCGCGTTCAGGAGGAGCCGCGCGCCGGCGGCTTGGGATTTCTCGGGGTGGAACTGCACGCCGGCCACATTGTCCCGGAGCACTGCGGCTGGGAAGCGCCCGCCGTGATCGGTCACCGCGGCGACGTCGTCGCCGTGCGTCGGGTGGATGGCGAAGGAGTGTGTGAAGTACATGTGGGGCGCCTCGCCCAGGCCGTGGAAGAGCGCGCCGGGCAGGGCGCCCGAGAGCGAATTCCAGCCCATGTGCGGCACCTTCAGACGGGGATCCGCCGGCTCGATGCGCCGCACGTCGCCTTCGATCCAGCCCAGGCCGGGCGTCTCGCCGAACTCGAGGCCACGGGTGGCCAGGAGCTGCATCCCGACGCAGATACCGAGAAACGGCGCGCCCCGACCCTTTACGGCAGCCGCCATGGCCTCGATCACGCCCGAGCGCGCCGCGAGCGCGCTCATGCAGGCCGCGAAGGCGCCGACGCCGGGAAGGATAACCAGGTCGGCGCGCGCGATGCGGTCAGGATCGCTCGTCGTGACGATTTCGGCCGGCCTGCCGAGGGCCGAGGCGGCCTTCTGCAAGGCCTTCTCGGCCGAGCGCAGGTTGCCCGACCCGTAGTCGATCAGGGCGACGCTCTGCATGGGGTGGGATTCTCCTAGAGCACGCCCTTGGTGGAGGGGGCCGTCCCAAGGGTCTTGGGATCATGTTCGACGGCCATCCGCAGCGCCCGGGCCAGGGCCTTGAACCCGCTTTCGGCGATGTGGTGCGAGTTCTCGCCGTAGAGCGTTTCCAGGTGGACGCAGGCCCCCGCGTTCATCGCGAAGGCGTGGTGGAACTCCTTGAAGAGCTCCGTGTCCATCTCGCCCACCTTCGGCCGCGCGAAGCTGACCCGCCAGATCAGGTACGGCCGGTTCGAAAGGTCGATGGCGCAGCGTGTCAGGGTCTCGTCCATCGGGATATACGCGTGGCCGAAGCGGCGCACGCCCGCGAATCCGGACAGAGCCTCCCTGACGGCCTGGCCCAGCACGATCCCCGTGTCCTCGACGGTGTGGTGCATGTCTATGTGCAGGTCGCCGCGGGTCTCCACAGTCAGATCGAAGCCGCCGTGCCGTGCGAAGCTCTCCAGCATGTGGTCGTAGAAGCCGATGCCGGTGGAGACGTGCGCCTTGCCTGTCCCGTCGAGGTCGACGGCGACGCGCACCTGCGTCTCCTTGGTGTTGCGGGTCACGTCCGCGGTCCGGGTCATGCGCGCGGCGTATGTGGCGGCCCGGCCTCGATGTCAAACGGGACTCACGCGCCGAGGAACAGCTCCCGCGATGGACAGAGATCGGCCACGAGGCATTCCCCGCACCGGGGCTTGCGCGCCACGCATACGTATCGCCCGTGCAGGATGAGCCAGTGGTGGGCCCGGGTCTTGCCGGTCTCGGGCACTATGGCGAGCAGGTCGTGCTCCACGTCCTCGGGGGTCTTGCCCTTCGAGAGCCCCAGCCGGTGAGCGACGCGGAAGACGTGGGTGTCGACGGCGATGGCCGGCTCGATGCCGAGTTCGTTGAGTACGACGCTCGCCGTCTTGCGCCCGACGCCCGGCAGCTCCTGAAGCGCAGCGCGGTTCAGCGGGGTCTCGCCCCCATACCGATCGACGAGGATGCGCGACAGCGCGACGACATTCTTCGCCTTGGTGCGGAAGAGGCCGATCGAGGCGATGTAGGGGGTCAGCCCCGCCTCGCCGAGCTCGAGCATCTTCCAGGGTGTGTCGGCGACCCGGAAGAGCTGCTCGGTCGCCTTGTTGACCGACTTGTCGGTCGCCTGGGCGGACAGCACCACGGCCACCAGCAGGGTGTAGGGTGTGTTGTACGCGAGCTCGGTGCGCGGATCGGACTGCGCCTGTTCGAAACGGGCGAAGATCTCGGCGATCCGCACGATCTCGGCGGGCGAGCGCCGACGGCGCGCAGGCTTCCTCGCCGCCCGCCTCACAGGATGTACCGGGAGAGGTCCGCGTTCTTCGCCAGCTCGCCGACGCGCTGGCGCACGTAATCGCCGTCGATCGTGATCGTCTCGCCCGCCCGGTCGGCGGCCGAGAAGCTGATCTCCTCGACCACCTTCTCGAGCACGGTCTGCAGGCGCCGCGCGCCAATGTTCTCGACGGCGCCGTTCACGGCGACGGCCGCGTCCGCCATGGCGTCGACCGCGTCGTCGGTGAAGCGGACAGCGACGTTCTCGGTTGCGAGCAGCGCCTGGTGCTGGCGGATCAGGTTGGCCTCGGGCTCGGTCAGGATGCGGCGGAAATCGTCGCGGGTGAGCGCCTTCAGCTCGACACGGATCGGCAAGCGACCCTGCAGCTCCGGGAGCAGGTCGGAAGGCTTGGCGATGTGGAACGCGCCTGAGGCGATGAAGAGGATGAAGTCGGTCCTCACCGGTCCGTGCTTGGTCGAGACGGTCGTCCCCTCGATCAGCGGCAGCAGGTCGCGCTGAACGCCCTCGCGACTCACGTCCGCGCCGCTGCGCTCCGACCGCGCCGCCACCTTGTCGATCTCGTCGATGAAGACGATGCCGTGGTGCTCGGCCAGTTCAATCGCCTCCCTCGCCGCGGCGTCCTGGTCGACGAGCTTGTCGCTCTCCTCGGCGATCAGCGGCGCCCAGGCGGCCGCCACCGTCGTCTTGTGCGGCCTCGTGCGTCCGCCGAACGCCTTGCCGAGCATGTCGGACAGATTCAGCACGCCCATCGACGCGCCCGGCGCGCCGGGAATGTCGAGGCCTTGCAGCGGCGATGCGGTGTCGGCCAGCTGCAGCTCGACCTCTTTGTCGTCCAGCTCCCCGCCGCGCAGTCTCTTGCGGAAGGCCTCTCGGGTCGTCGCGCCCGCGGCGGGCCCCACCAGCGCATCGAGCAAGCGCTCTTCGGCGGCCGCCTCGGCCCTGGCGTTCACCGCGGCGCGGCGCTTGTCGCGGATCATCCCCGCCGCGATCTCGACGAGGTCGCGCACAATCTGGTCGACGTCGCGGCCGACATAGCCGACTTCGGTGAACTTGGTCGCCTCGACCTTGAGGAACGGCGCCTGGGCGAGCCGGGCGAGCCGCCTGGCGATCTCGGTCTTTCCGACGCCGGTGGGCCCGATCATCAGGATATTCTTGGGCGTGATCTCCTCGCGCAGCGCCGGTGGCGCGTGCTGCCGACGCCAGCGGTTGCGCAGCGCGATCGCGACGGCGCGCTTGGCTTCCGCATGCCCGACGACGAACCGATCGAGTTCCGAGACGATTTCGCGGGGGGAAAGCTCCGTCATCCGTCCAGACGCTCCAGCACCAGCTCGCGGTTCGTGTAGACGCAGATATCCGCGGCGATGCCCATGGCGCGGCGAGCGATCTGCTCGGCGGTGCGGTCGGTGTCCATCAGCGCGGTCGCGGCGGCGAGCGCATAGTTGCCGCCCGAGCCGATCGCGGCGACGCCGATATCCGGCTCCAGGACGTCGCCGACGCCGGTGACCGTGAATATGGAGCCTTTGTCCGCGACGAGCAGCATCGCCTCGAGCCGGCGCAGATACCGGTCGGTGCGCCAGTCCTTGGCGAGATCGACGCAGGCCCGGGCCAGCTGCTCCGGATACTGCTCGAGCTTGGCCTCCAGCCGCTCGATGAGCGTGAAAGCGTCGGCGGTCGCGCCGGCGAAGCCCGCCAGCACGCGCCCATCGGCCAGGCGTCGCACCTTGCGCGCGGCGCTCTTGACCACGGTCTGGCCCATGGTCACCTGCCCGTCGCCGGCGATGACGGTCGAACCGCCTTTGCGCACGGCGAGAATGGTGGTCCCATGCCAGTCGGGGAAATTCGGCATGGGCCGCGATGTGGCGGCGCGCGGGCGCCGGGTCAAGCCGAGGTCGCGGACATGAGCTTTTCGGACGAGGAGGTCGAGCGCTACGCGCGCCACCTGGTGCTGCGCGAGATAGGCGGACCGGGCCAGCAGCGGTTGAAGGCGGCGAAGGTGCTGATCGTGGGCGCAGGGGGGCTCGGCGCGCCGGCGGCCCTTTATCTGGCGGCCGCTGGCGTGGGCCGCGTCACGCTGGTCGATCCGGACGTCGTCGCCCTTTCCAACCTGCAGCGCCAGGTGCTCTACGCCGGCGCCGACCGGGGCCGCGCCAAGGTGGCGGCCGCGGCGGAGCGCCTCGCCGGCCTAAATCCGCACGTCGAGATCGCGCAGGCGCCGGTGCTGCTGGACGGCGCCAACGCGCGCCAGCTCGTTCGGGGCCATGACCTCGTGCTCGATGGCACCGACGACTTCGCCACCCGCTTCACCGTGAACGCCGCGTGTGTCGCGGAGGGCGCGCCGCTGGTCTCCGGCGCCATAGGCCGCTGGACCGGACAGGTCGGCGTGTTCGCGGGCCGACCCTGCTACCAATGCCTCGTTCCGGAGATCCCGCCGGACGCCGAAACCTGCGCGGTGGTCGGGGTCGTGGGCGCGCTCGCCGGCGTCATCGGCTCGATGATGGCGCTGGAAGCCGTGAAGCTGATTGTCGGCGCAGGCGAGCCGTTGACGGGGCGGTTGCTGATCTACGACGCGCTCGCGGCCGAAGCGCGCACGGTCCGGATCGGCCCTGACCCGGGCTGCCCGGTCTGCGGCGCGGAGGGCTAGAGCATCGATGGGATGACGCGATCC
>JAKAZA010000032.1 GCA_021816155.1 Pseudomonadota bacterium
TGGGCGAGGGTCAGGATGCGCTCGCGGTCGAGCGAGGGCTGGAAGGAGAAGTCGAAGCCGGCCAGGGTCTTGATGGTCCCCAGCCGCCCCATGCGCAGCGCGGTCTTGATCCGGCGGTCCTCGCGCAGGGTGGCGTGCGCTTTGGCGCGCGTGCCTATCGGGCCCGGGTGGCGCGTTCGATCGGCCCGGAGCCTGTTGCTGGCAAGCGAGATTCTGATCGACCTGGTCCTTTACAAGGATTCCGGTCAGACGCCCTTCGCATGGCTGTTCGAGCCCGAACGCATCGGCGGGCCCTCATCCTCAGCCTACAGGCCTCCAATCCGGTCCAGGGGTTGGACGCCCTGCAGGGCTGCAGCGCCCGGTCTCGCCGCAACGTCCTTTCAGCGCTGGCGGCGCTGCTGAGCCAGCCGGCGCGCCTCGAAGGAGAGATCGCCGAGGTCCTGTCTTGGCGCACTGCGCCCGATCACCGTGGACCTTATCGGACGCTCGGCGCCTGGCCTTTCAGACGAAGCGGGCGCGTTCTTCGAGACAATTTGTCGGCCGCTGGGCGGCCTCGTCGAGGCTGTGAGAACAGGCAACACAGCTTTCGATCGGGTTTTCGGCTGCACTTTCTATGAATATCTGGCGCACAATCCTGATGTTGGTGGGTTCTTCAACGATCAGATGGTTCGCAACGCGCCGCTTCGTTACGCCGGCATTTCATCGGTGTTCGATTTCCAGGGAGTTTCAAGAATTGTAGATGTTGGAGGGGGTCAAGACGGCCTGATCGTGCGCCTGCTCACCGACCAACCGCATCTCACCGCCGCCATCGTTGACCTGCCGGAGGTGATTGAAGGCGCGCGTCAGCGGATCAGTGAGGCGGGGCTATCGAAGCGCTGCGAATTTGTCCCCGCGAACTTCCTCGATTACGTTCCGGGGGGTGGGGACGTCTACGTCCTGGCCTTTGTGGTGAATAACTGCCGTGACCAGGACGCAGCGCGCCTCCTCGCGAACTGCCGCGCCGCAATGGGCGCCAAGTCCAAGCTCCTGATCCTGGAATCCCTGCGCGAACCGGGCAAGACGCTGTCGCGATGGGCGGCTCTGGTTGAACTTGGCATTATGGCTCAGCGCGGCGGCAAGAGCCGAACCGAAGGGCAGCTTCGAAGAATTCTTCGTGCGGCCGGCCTCGATGTCAGAGAGATCAGGCGATTTCCTTCCTCACCCAGGACTGTGATCGAGGTCGCGCCGATCTGACTCGGCCTTCGGCCTCGTTGCCCGCGCGAGGACGCCGTGAGCGTCAGCGATCGGTCAATCTTCGGTTGGCGGGCAAGTCCAGTGGGCTATGCGGGAACCCACCCGACGGCGCTGTCGACGAAGATGGCGGCCATCTTGTGCGCGTGGCAAACTCCGTCAACCGGAGGTGCCCAACATGACGATCGCCGAGCGCCTGACCGACTACGTTCATCCGCTCCTTGTCGCATTGGAAACTGACCCACAAGACGAAGCCGCGTTCTGGGAACGCATGGCGAGCGAACGGACGCCCTTGATCGAGCCCGACCTCGAGCGGCCTGGCCACAGCATTGTCACCTATGTGTTCCCGGTCGAGGGCGACGCGCGGCACGTGGTTGTGCAGCCTGGCTCCGGGGAAACCCCGGGCAATGTCATGGATCGCGTTGCCGGGACGAACGTCTGCCACGCATCCTTCCGCTATCGCAACGACGTGCGCACCAGCTACAGCTTCGGACCCGATCTGCCCGTGGTGTCCTGGCGCAGCGCGGACGAAGAGGCGTGGAGCGCGTTTCTGGAGTTCTTTCGCGCGCGCAAAACGTCGCCTGATCCCAACCATCGCGAGTTTTTCGTCAGCCGTGCCGGCGAAGGGCTGCCCGACACCGTGACCTCGGTGCTGGCCTTGCCCGATGCGCCGGATCAATCCGTTATCGAGAAGCGGGCGGGCATCAAGCGCGGCTGGCTCGAGCGCCACGCGTTCCGCAGCGAGGTGATGAGAAACGAACGCCGGGTGTGGGTCTACACGCCGCCAGGATACGAGCCGGGCGGACGTGGCTATCCAGTGCTCCTCGCCTTCGATGGAGGCGCAGCGCTCTCGCTCACGCCCACCCACCGTCTCTTGGACAACCTCACGGCGGACGGCCAGATTCCGCCGATGGTTGCGGTCTTCGTCGATAATGCGACCGACACTTCTCGGAACGTCGAACTGCCCTGCAACGAGGACTTCGTACGCTTCATCCAGGCGGAACTCGTACCTTGGGTGCGGGCCGGCTACGCCGTCTCGCACGACCCGCGCGACGCCTACGTCACCGGCGCGAGCTACGGAGGGTTGGCCTCGTTCTGGATCGGCCTTCGGCTGCCAAACCAGTTCGGCAACGTGATCAGCCAGTCGGCGTCGCTCTGGTGGGGTCCGGGATACGACCTCGACAAGCCCAACCTAGCACAAGATTACCGGCCGGAGTGGCTGGTTCAGCAGTACGCCAACTCACCCCGGCTTCCGCTGCGCGTCTGGATGGAGGTGGGACTGATGGAACCGGACGATCGGATGATCGAGCCCAACCGCCGCATGAGGGCGACGCTGGAAGCCAAGGGCTACGACCCGACCTACAGCGAATTCGCCGGCGGCCACGACTATGCCGTTTGGCGCGGAACGCTTGCGACCGCGCTCTCAAACATGCTGCGGCCGGCTTGAAGTCAAGGGCGACCGCTCAGGAACCGCTCTGCGGATGCCGTCGATGTCGGTGTGCATATATTCCGCGATATGCTCGCGCCGTTCATCTCAACTAAAGCGAAGGCGCCAGTCGCAACCAATTCGAACAAAAATGTCGCTTCAGAGTGCGACTCGCGTCGAATGCGAGCACTGACATCAGTGTCAGAGAGCGAAATAGACGCGACGGGGTTCCCTCGTAAGTCGCTGAATTCATGCACTTCAGCAAACTCGCAATAGGCGCGACTGATCGCATAGTCGCGATCACGGGTGGGTGCCGGACGGGGCCCGCGCATTCGCGTTAATTTCGCTCCAGCGTCACAGACTCAGGCGTCTTTGCTGCGGGACGTCCGCTCGCGAGGATGATCGTCGATGACCGATGACCCAGTGTTGCGACCGAGCAGCGGCGCCGACCAGCGCTGGCTGAAGGCGGTTGAGCGCCAACCGGAGCTGCGACAGCTCATCGGGGCGCCCGGGCGCGGCCGGGCGGATGTGGAGGCTGCCGCGAGCCGTCTTGGTCTCCACACTTCGACGGTTTACCGGCTGCTGCGACGCTTCGCGCTTGAGCAGACCGCGGACGCGGTCACAGGCCAGGCGCGAGGCTGGCGTCGGGGGCGGACTCGCCTGCCGGCATCCGTCGACGACGCTATCGATGCGGCGATTCAGGATTTCTTCCTCACCCCAGAGGCGCCGTCCGTGGCGGCCCTGCATCGAGAGATCGCGCAACGTTGCCGGGCCGAGAATCTGCCGGTTCCTGCGACGTCGACGGTCCAAAGGCGGCTCCGCAAACTCAGCCGCAAGGTGGTCGCCGCGAGGCGCGAGGGGCGGGGAGCGGCCGAGGCTCAGACGATGCGGCCCGGCGCCCTACGGGTCGATCAGCCGAATGCGCTCTGGCAAATCGACCACTCTCCCGCAGATGTCGTGATCGTGGACGTCGAAACGCGGGCGCCGATCGGACGGCCGTGGATCACTCTGGTGATCGACGTCGCGTCACGCGCGATCACCGGTTTGCACATCTCGCTTGAAGCGCCGTCGGTCATTTCCGTCGGCATGGCGCTGCGCCACGCCATCCTGGACAAGGCCGACGCCTTGAGGGAACGGGCCGTGGACGCGGAATGGCCGGCCTTCGGATTGCCGGACGGCGTCCATAGCGACAACGGCTCTGATTTCCAAAGCGCAACCTTCCAGCGAGCCTGCGCCAATCTCGGCATCGCGATCGACTACCGGCCGCTGGGCGCACCGCGTTACGGCGGCCACATCGAGCGCCTCATCGGCACCGCGCAGCGCGAAATGCACCTGCTGCCGGGAACGACCTTCTCCAACATCGCCGAGCGCGGGGACTACGACAGCGACGGATCGGCGGCGCTGACCCTGGACGAGCTCGAGACCTGGCTTTGGCGCTTTGTCGCCGGCGACTACAACGCGCGGATTCACTCCGCCACCGGACTCCCGCCGCTCGTCGCCTGGCGTCGCCAGGGTTTCGCGCCACGGATGCCCAGCGATCCGGAGCGTCTCGCTTTCGAATTCCTGCCCGCGGTGGCGCGCACCATCACGCGCCAGAGCGTCGTCTTCAATCGCATACATTATTATGAGCCGTTCCTGGAGCCGCTGTTCGAGTTCGGCGATCGCAAGCTGTCGATCCGCTACGATCCGCGCGACCTCTCCCGGATCTACGTCTGCACAGCGCAGGGCGTTCAATCCGTTCGCTACAGCAATCTCGCGCGTCCGCCGATGAGCCTATGGGAGCTCCGCGCGGCACGGCGGCGTCTCGCCGCCGAAGGGGCGGCCCACGTCAACGAGGATGCCTTGTTCGAGGCCCGGCGGCGCAATGCCGAGCTGGTCGCCGGCGCGAAGAGCGAGACCCGGCGACAACGCCGCGACGCCGAACGTCGCGACCGCGGCTATGTGGCGGCGGCAAAGATTCAGGATCCGCCGCCGCAGCCCGATCTGGAGCCAGCCTGCGCGCCGTTGGCGCCGATCAGCGGCCGCGTCGGAGAAATCGAGCCATGGTGAGCAGCCGCGACGCCAGTCTCGACAACGAGACGCGAGTCGCCAGGATTCTGGCCGATCGCTGGGTTCACTATCCGCAAGGCGAGGCCGCGCTGAGCCGGATGGCCGAGTTGCTGCGCGGCGCGCGGCGCACACGCATGCCCTCGCTTTTGGTGGTCGGCGAGCCCGACGTCGGCAAGACCACGATCCTGAAGAAATTCATGCGGGGCCACACGCCCAACTTCGATCCCCAGACGGGCCGGACCACAAGCGAGGTCGTCGCGATCGAGGCGCCGCCGGAAGCCGATGAAGCGCGGCTCTACGCCGCCATCCTGCAGGCCATCGGGGCGCCTGCGGGCGGCGGCCGGCTCATCGATCTGGAGCGCATCGTCCACCTTCAGCTCGGCCGGCTGGGCGTGCGTCTGCTGATCATCGATGAGACCAACAACCTGGTGATCGGCAGCGGATCGGCGCAACGCAAGACACTCGCGGCGCTGCGCCGGCTCTCGAACCAGCTCCATCTGTCGCTCGCCTGCTTCGGCACCATGGAAGCGCTCCACGCGCTAACGTCCGATCCCCAGGTGGAAGGCCGTGTACAGCCGTTTCAGCTCACCCGGCTGAGCAATGACTCCAACTACGCCACGATCGTGCGCTCGGTGATCGCCTTCTACCCGCTTCGCCGGACTTCGACGGTCGATCAGCCGCTCGTCGACTGCGTGCATGACCTGACCGCCGGCAGTCCCGGCAAGACCTTCCGGTTGCTCAACGCCGCCGCCGTGCACGCCATCGATACAGGCGACGAGCAGATCACGCCGAAGATCCTGCGTCTCGACGATGTCACGCGTCATGTCCGGACGGCCGGAGCGATGCGGCGCAGGTCGAGGGTGGCGAGCTGAGATGCCGCCGCTGCCGTTCGCACCTCGGCCCCTGGCTGGCGAGGGTCTGTCGTCGTGGGTCGCGCGCTTGGCGGTCCACAACTTCGTCACCCCGAGCTACTTCAAGGCCTGGATCGGCTGTGGCGACGATGACGATCTTGCGCCCGACAGCCGTCTCATCGCGAGCTTGGCCGGCATGACCTGCTTGGAAACCAGAGAACTACGCCGCCGCTTTGAGGCCGACGCGGTTGCGGCCGCGGCGCCCTTGGCGGCGAGCGAGCCGACTGGAATCCGCGGGGCGGCCTGCCCGGTGTGCTGCCGGGAGGCCGCCGGGTTCGGCGGCGATCATTTTGTGTCGCCTGCCAGCGCCAGCCTCTGGCGGATCAGTTGCCCGACGCATCGGGTGCGCCTGACGGGGCTCGAGGGCTACCGGCTGCTGCTGCTGGATCAGCGGGCGCTGTTCATGCGCGAGGAGAGCCGCCTCCCGCTCGGCCTCACGGGCGTGTCTCGCCCCTGTGATCTCGCGCTCTTCTTTGAAGACGCGGTCGCCTTGGCGGTGTCGAACCGACCGCCGGGTCCCGCCTGGCGAGCGCGAACGGCCGCCAGTTTTTTAGCGAGCGCCGCCATCTTAATGGAGCTCGTGCTCTGGCGCCCGTCAGGCCAGGTGCCGTTCGCTTACGAATTCGAGGAGCATCGCACCAACGGACGCGGCGTCTTGTCCGTCGCCGCCGTTCCCCAGCGACGCTCGGTGTTGGACCTCCTCGCCGCTCAGGGCGTGCGCAATCGCCTCAATGTCCTCACGGCCGTGGCGGCGCTGCTCGCCCGGCCTGAGGCCTGCGACCACCCCATGGCGGATCAGCTCGGCTGGAACCGGCGCGGCAGGCCCTCCGCCTTCGACTCTCTGATCGAACCCTTCGACCGTTTTCAGCGCGCGACAATCGCTCAGCGCCTGGGCTCGTGGCCCGGCTGCATCGTCACGCCTATGCGCGAGGGGCTCAGAAATCGTGAATTCTGAGACATCTTACGAAGTCGGCGAATTCAATGGCTTGCATGTCTCATATTATAGTCTCAAATATACCGCATGATTTACGGCTACGCGCGGGTCTCGACGGACGGGCAGAGCGTGACGGCGCAAGTCGCCGAACTCACCGAGGCGGGCTGCTCCAAGGTTTTCAACGAGACCGCCAGCGGAGCCCGAACCGACCGGCCCCAACTGAAGCGGGCGCTCTCCGTTTTGGGGGAGGGGGACGTGTTGATCGTAACCCGCCTTGATCGGCTGGCCCGCTCGACCAGGGATCTGCTCAACGTGCTCGCCGCGGTCTCAGAGAAGAAAGCGCAGTTCCGATCGCTGCGCGATGTCTGGGCAGACACGACGACGCCGCACGGCCGCCTGATGCTTACGGTGCTGGGCGGCTTGGCGGAGTTTGAGCGCGAGCTGATCCGGGCGCGCACTGGCGAAGGCCGCGTTCGCGCCAAAGCCCGCGGGGTGCAGCTCGGACGACGTCCCAAGCTCTCGGCGGATCAGCGCCGGTTCGTCGCCGCTGAACGCGCCAAAGGTGAAAGCGTACGGCACCTGGCTCGCCTGCTGGGAGTCAGTAAGGCGACGATCGGGCGGATTCCGGCTGAAGAAAGCTGATCTGCATGCCCGATCGAGAGGAACAGGTGCGGCGTCTCGAGGAGCGTCTTCGACAACTGGAGTGGGAGCGGGCGGCGATTGAGCTCGAGATCGCTGAAATCGTCGCCAATGGTGCCGGAGAGGCCGCAAACGCTCACTCGCCGCCGGATCAGCCCTTCGACAATCGCGCCAAGGTCGGGCTCTTTCGCAGCCTGTTCCGGGGGCGGGACGACGTCTTCCCGCAGCGTTGGGAAAATCCGAAGACCGGCAAGAGCGGCTATGCGCCGGCCTGCGCGAATGAGTGGAAACGCGGCCTTTGCGGCAAGCCGCAGGTCAAGTGCTCGGCCTGCCCAAACCAGGCCTTCGTGCCGGTCACCGACCAGACGATCGCGGCCCACTTAAGGGGGCGGGGCCTCAGCGGCGCGGCGTTCGTCGCCGGCGTTTACCCGGTTATGCCCGACGACACCTGTTGGTTCCTGGCCGTTGATTTCGACGAGGCGGAATGGCGACGCGATGTCACCGCCTTCGCCCAGACCTGCCGGGCCTGGGACGTGCCCGTCGCGATCGAGCGATCTCGTTCGGGAAACGGCGCCCATGCTTGGATCTTCTTCCAAGAGCCGGTTTCGGCGGCGCTCGCGCGGCGCCTCGGATCGGCCTTGATCACCGAGACTTTGGACCGGGCGCCCGACATCGGTTTCGCGTCCTACGATCGGCTGTTTCCGAGCCAGGACACCGTCCCAGCCGGGGGCTTCGGCAATCTCATCGCTCTGCCGTTGCAAGGCTTGGCGCGTCAGGCGGGCAATAGCGTCTTTCTGGACGATGGCCTGTCGCCCCATGCCGACCAATGGGCCTATCTGGCCAGCATCCCGCGCCTCAAGCGAGAAGCCCTGGAGGCGCTGGTCGACGCGGCGAGCGCCACCGGCCGGATCCTGGGGGTCAGGATCCCCGTCGATGACGATGACGAGGAGCCGTGGCTTGCGCCTCCATCGCGGCGCCGGCCTCCACCCGAAATTTCCGGCGCGCTGCCGTGCAGCCTGACCCTGGTCATGGCGGACCAACTCTACATCCCCCGCAAGGCCTTACCGCCTGGGCTGGTGGCGCGGCTGATGCGGTTGGCGGCGTTTCAGAACCCGGAGTTCTACGCCGCCCAGGCGATGCGGCTGGCGACCCACGACAAGCCGCGGATCGTGTCATGCGCCGAACTGACCCCGAGCCACATCGGACTGCCACGAGGCTGCTTGGACGTCGCGATTGAACTCATCTCGTCGTTGGGCATCACCGTCGAGCTCGACGATCGGCGCAGCCGTGGCGCGGAGATCGAAGTGGCGTTCAATGGTGTGCTGCGGCCAGGACAAGAAGACGCCGTCGCCGCGTTGCTCCCGCACGACATCGGCGTGCTCGCCGCGACCACGGCTTTCGGAAAGACCGTCGTCGCGGCCAAGCTGGCCGCGGCGCGCGGCGTCAACACGCTGGTGCTCGTGCATCGTCGCCAGCTGATGGATCAGTGGGTGGAACGTCTGGGCGCATTTCTCGATGTGTCGCCCGGAACGATCGGGAAAATCGGCGGCGGCAAACGCAAGCCCTCGGGCCTGATCGACATCGCCCTCATCCAGAGCCTGGTGAGAAAGGGCGAGGTGGACGACATCGTCGGCGACTATGGCCATCTCATCGTCGATGAGTGTCACCACCTGTCCGCGGTGAGCTTCGAGCTCGTCGCGCGGCGAGCAAAAGCGCGCTACGTCCTCGGGCTCTCGGCGACCGTGACGAGAAAAGACGGCCACCACCCGATCATCTTCATGCAGTGCGGGCCGGTCCGTAAACGTGTCGACGCGCGAGCGGAGGCCGCGAGACGTCCGTTCGATCACCATGTGCGCATTCGGCCGACGACCTTTCGCTTGCCGGACAGCGAGGCGATGGCAGCGACCGTTCCGATCCAGGACGTCTACCGCGCCCTCGCTGGCGACGAGGACCGCAACGCGCTGATCTTCAACGACGTGCTGGCGGCGCTCGAGGCTGGGCGCTCACCGGTCGTGATCACCGAACGGACGGATCACCTGGAGGCGATGGCGGATCGGCTGTCCCGCTTCGCCAAGAACGTCATCGTTCTGCGCGGCGGGCAAAGCGAGCGGAAGCGGCGCGAGGCAATAGACCGCCTGGCGGCGATCCCGGAGCAGGACGAGCGGGTGATCGTGGCGACCGGGCGCTACCTTGGGGAAGGCTTTGACGACGAGCGCCTGGACACCCTCTTCCTCACCATGCCGATCGCCTGGAGGGGAACCCTGGCGCAGTACGCCGGCCGGCTTCACAGGCTTCACGACGCCAAGCGGAACGTCCTCATCTATGACTATGTCGACCGCGACGTGCCGGTCCTCGCCCGCATGGCGGCCAAGCGCGCCGCCGGCTATTCGGCGATCGGCTACACCGTGGCGGATGGTTCCGGGCTGTTCGCACGATGGCCTTGAGAGCGTATACAAAATATTGTATAGCTCAACCTCATGAAGGCGCGCGTCAAACCCGTGGAGTTCTGGGCGGGCGCCTTGGACGATCTTCGAGCGTTTCCGGCTGCCGCCCGCCGCGAGGCTGGATACCAGCTCGATCAGGTGCAGCAGGGTCGCGACCCTGACGATTGGAAGCCCATGAGCACCATTGGGCCAGGTGTTCGGGAGATACGCATCCGAGATGCTGACGGCGCATTTCGCGTAATCTACGTAGCGAAGTTTGAAACCGCCATCTACGTGCTGCACTGTTTCCAGAAGAAGACTCAGAAAACCAGCCGAGGAGACATCGCTCTTGCCACGCGGCGCTACAAGGATTTGCTGAAGGAGCTAGGCTGATGGGCAACGAACGTTTCACCAGCGTGTGGGATGCGATCGAAGACACGCCCGCGCAGGCCGAAAACATGAAGCTGCGGTCCGCGCTGATGATGGCGCTCAAGGATCACATCGCCAGCGAGGGCTTGAGCCAGGGCCAGGCCGCCAAGGTGTTCGGTGTCACTCAGCCTCGCGTGTCCGACCTGATGCGCGGCAAGATCGATCTGTTTGGTCTCGATACCCTGGTGAACATGCTGGCTGCCGCGGGCCTCCACGTTGAAGTGCATGTGGCCAAGGCCGCCTGACCAGGAAAGCGGGAAAGGCCGGGACTTGCTTAGTTCAGTCGCAGCTATTTCGATCGCCGGATCGAATAGTCGCGTGCTTCGAGGCGGCAAAACCCGAGGGGTCTCAACCAGTCGCGTCTATTTGGAAATCCGACAATCAGAAGTTCTGCGCACAGATACAAATTTCCGATAAGATAGATTAGACGCGATCGTCGAATGGCTTCTCTATATAGAATATTCTGCACTATATTCATGTTGAGATCGCGGGCATACGGGCCTGAGAACCTCGTTCTACAGCCCAGGATGTGACGCCTGTTTGAGTCCACTGGAGAAGTGCTTGTAATCCCAGGCCACGCTCTCGCCACCCTGCAGAACATAGGCGTTCGCGCCTAGGGGTGGTTCGGAGCCGTTGACTAAATAAACCCACCAAAATCCGTTGCCGTCTTGGTTCTGGACGACGCCATCAATGGCCGTCACATACACGCCTTGTCCGGCGCCTTGGGTTTGGACGTCGAGCGGCGGCGCCACGCCGGCGGCCGCGAACAGGTCAAAAACGGTTGTGACGCCCGGCTGGATCTCCAAGGCATCGTTAGCTTGCCAAGGCGGATTGTGGAACTCGCCGCCCCAGTCGACGAAGAGATTGGCCGTGGCGCCCATCGCATCCCCCGCGAATGTCCGTTCAGCGAAGGCTTAACACACGTGCGCCGCGCCCTATACGTGTATTCCGAGGGTAACAGACCATGGAACGCCTTGATGCTCAGGCGCCCGGTTTGGCTGTCTCCTAGGATTGCGTCCCGATCTCGACGCGCCCGGCAGCAGTGAGGATTCCGTGACGACCTTTGCGCTGGCGCAGTGCACCCCACCGTGGGTGCTGCTGGAAGACCGGGTGATCGAGGGAAGGATCGGCGGGCGGCTCTACGCCAAGCCGCACGCGATCATCCGGTGCGACGAACCAGCTGAGATCGACCTGGCCTTCCGCCAAATCGAGCGCGGTCTGGCGCAGGGGCTCCACGCGGCAGGCTTCTTCGCCTACGAGCTCGGCTACGCTCTGGAGCCGAAACTGACCCGGCTGATACCCCCGCGTCTGGACGCGCCGTTGCTCTGGCTCGGCCTGTTCGATCCGCCGGCGGACCTCGATGCAGCGGCGCTCGATGCCGCGTTCGCGGCCGTTGGGCCGCCTCCGCCGCTTCATTTGGAGTGGGTCGAAAGCCGCGTGGCGCACATGGCCAAGGTGGAGGAGGCGCTCGATTTGGTCGCGGCTGGCGACATCTATCAGGTTAATCTGACTTTCCCGATCCGCTTCCGCTACAGCGGCGACCCACTTAGGCTCTACGGCGCTTTGCGCGCGCGCCAGCCTGTCGCTCACGGCGGAATGATCGCCCTCGGCGGCCAGAGCATTTTGTCGGTTTCGCCAGAACTCTGGATCGAGATCACTAGCGGCCGAGCAACGGCCAAACCGATGAAGGGCACCTGCGGCCGCGGTGTAGACGCCGGGACTGATGAAGCACGACGCGCAGCATTGGTCGCCGATCCCAAGCAGCGGGCCGAAAACCTCATGATCGTCGATCTGCTGCGCAACGATTTGGCGCGCATTTCCAGATCGGGTACGGTTCGGACGCCCGCGTTTCTTACAGTCGAGACCTATCCAAGCTTCCACACTCTCACCTCAACCGTCGTTGGGGAACTTCAGCCAGGCCTAGGTCTGCGGGAACAAATGGCCGCGCTCTTTCCTTGCGGCTCGATCGTCGGCGCACCGAAGATCCGCGCGGCGGAGATCATCCGGAAGCTCGAGGCTGGACCCCGCGGCATCTATACCGGCGCCATTGGCGCCATCGCGCCGGACGGCGACATGCGGTTCAACGTCGCCATTCGGACCGCCGTCATCAACAGTGATGGCGAGGGGCGCTACGGGGTTGGAGGGGGAATCGTCGCGGACTCCGATCCGAGCAGCGAATACGACGAGGCTGTCCTCAAGGCGCGGGTGTTGACGGATTTGGCCGAAGACTACGGATTGATCGAGACGTTCCGCTGGTCGCGCGTCCATGGCTTCGTCCGGCTGACGCTACATCTCGATCGACTGGCGGACTCGGCGCGGCTGCTTGGTTTCGCGTTCGATCGGTCGGCAATCGAAGCGGCCCTAGGTCTTTACATCTCGCAGTGGGACAAGTCGGAGAGCGATCAGCGCGTCCGGCTGCTGTTAACCCGCGACGGGCGAGCCGAGATCGGTCATCGGAGGTTCGTGCCCGCGAAACCGCAATTTCAGGTCAGCTTGGCGACCCATCGGATCGATCCCGGCGATCCGTTTCTCCATCACAAGACGACGCGCCGCGACATTTTCGAGCGCGCCTTCCAAGATGCACAATCAGCTGGTCTGGACGAGGTGATCTTCCTGAACCGTCGAGGCCAGGTGGCCGAGGCGTCGCGTAATTCGGTCTTCATTGAGCGGGACGGTCGGTTCGTGACCCCTACCCTATCAGCAGGGGTACTCCCGGGCGTGCTGAGACGACTCTTGATCGAAAGCGGCGAAGCCATCGAAGCGGACCTCGATCCAGACGCGCTGTACTCACACCCGGTATGGCTGGGGAACAGCCTCCACGGATTAAGAAAAGCCACAATGGTGGCAACGCACTCCGACTAATCAACCGTTGATCCGAGCTCATGTATTAGACTCAACTATCAACACCGATCGGAAAAACGATCGTGCGCCTCGATCTTTCGAACCAATAGTTCGATTTCACCCTGGTAGATTTCTCTTCTGAGAAAAGCGAGCTCGGCCTCCTGCTCGCTTTGCGCGACGTCGATGAACCAAGCCCGCGGTGCGCCGGTCCCCTCAGCATTCCAGCGGTAGCCCCGCGCCTTCAGGACATCCTTCAGCTCGAACGGGGAGTTCTCCGCCCAAATCCGCCAGGTCGGCGCCCGGGCGCGCTCGAGCAGCTTCGCGAACGCCAACGCGCCGCTGCGCGGCAGCGGTTGAGCCAAAAGCTCAATCGCGGCCAAGCAGTCGTGTACAGCCCGATGGCGGTCAAAGAAGAAGCCGGCCTCGTTGAGCAGGTAGCCGAGCTTGACCCCCTCGCGGCCCTCCTGCGCCCAGTCGATCTGGGTCATCGAACAGGCCCAGGGTTTGGTCGAGAATGTCTCGCAAAGGCGCTCCAAGAACCGGCGATCAAAGCTCGCGTTGTGCGCGACCACGACGGCCGCCGGCGCGGCGAATGCGGCGACTTCCGCGGGATCGATCGACTTGCCGGCGACCATAGCGTCGTCGATCCCCGTCAAGGCGGTGATCTCGGTCGGGATGGGCTTTGAGGGCTCCCGAAGCCCTTGGAACGGCTCGCCGATGCTGAAGATGCGGCCGTCCAGGCCGTAGGTGAAGGGCGCCATCGCCAGCTCGATGATTTCGTCGCGGGCCGGGTCGAGACCCGTGGTCTCGACGTCAACGAAGAGCCCGGTCCGCGTCGGCGCCCCGTCCGCCGGGACGAGCGCACGACCCGGTTCGAGCCGGCGCAGGACCCGAAACTGACCGGTTTCCTCCAGCGCCTTGGCCATTGCGTCCCAGGCGGCGGGCTCGGTCAACACTCGATCTCGTCGTCGAACGCCGGCGATGGCTCGGGCCGCGGCGGTCCCAAGCGGATGTCAGCCCGACGCCCCTCTTCGTGGAACCAGAGATCGACGATCTTGGTGTCGTCGCTCCAAGGCCGCGGGTTCGCATCACGGACGCGGAACGTGGTCGGCAGGTTGACCGAGGTGCCGAAAACCAGGGCGTGCTGCTTTGGAAGGGACGGCAGCCGCTTTAGGACCGCGTCCGAGATGAAGGGGGTCATCTGTCGAATCTGCGACAGGTCGTCGGGGTTTTGGATGCGGTGAACGACGAAGTTCGAGCACTGCGAGAGCACCGTCTTCGACAATTCGCTCGGCCGCTGCGAGGCCACGAGCAGGAACATGCCGTACTTCCGGCCCTCCTTGGCGATGCGCTCGAACACCTTGGCAGCGTCGATCGCGTACCGCGACGGGGTGGATGCGACGTAGCGATGGGCCTCCTCGAGGAGCAGGTGGACCGGAAAGCGGTTGCGCGGATCGGCCTGTCGCAGCAGGCGAAAGACCATGCGCGCGAGGACCGCGCTTACCAGCTCGACGACCTCGTCCTCGACGACGTTCATGTCGACGATCACGATCTGCCTGGCCTTGGTGAGGCCGTCCGAATGCGGCGCGAGGCCAAGGATGCGCGCCAGGAAATCCAGCTGGCTCTCGCCCGGGCCAGCCGCCGTCTTCACCTCGTGCCGCAGAAACGCGTACTCACGCCGCTCTTCGAGCGATTTGAAGCGAGTGACCATCTGGGAGCAGTAGTCCCGGATTTGCCGGTTGCCGTGGGCTTCCTCGTAAAGGATCGCCAGATCTATGGCGTCGCCGAGCTCGCCGAAGTCGAATGGGATGTTCTCGTAGTCGGGGAGCCTGAGATCATCGATGACGAACCCATTCTCGCCGACGAGAAAGGCGTCGAGGCCCTGCACGTCCACCATCTTACCGAAGTCGATGCGAATGAATTTCTGGACGATCTTAGGGTTGATTTGCTGGGTCTGAAACCGCTGGAGGATGCCGAGGATCCGATCGTGCTTCGACGGGCTGCTGGAGTCGTCGCGCATGATCTGGGTGATGCACTTGGCGAGGATGTGGTTCTTGACGCCGTTGAGGTCGGCGGCGCCGGCTTGCGAGAACATCGTGGAGAGCCCGAGGGCCATCCGCAGGATCGGCACCTGCGTCCGCTCGCTCGCCTGCAGCAGCAGCTCCCACTCCGAAAGATCCAAGAACCAGTGCGGCAGCCGAAAGCCGTCGACTGTGCCGTCAAGGACGACGCGGTCGACGCCGATGGAGCCCTCGGCCGCCAGCGGTTCCAGGGCCTCGCGGTACTCGCAGTTGACATCGAACACCACGAAGGTGGCGCCGCGGGCGTGATGCTCGTCCGGTTTCTCGAACAGGGCCTGGAGGATGGCGGCGATCGTGCAGGACTTACCGCTGCCCGTGTTGCCGAGGACCGCGACATGGCCGCCAAAGAAGTCGTCCAAACGGACCTTGACCGCATAGTCCTCGAAAATCACCGACTGACCGATGCCAAGCACTCGCAGGCGTGTGGCGTCCGCCGGGGCGCAGGGGCCACCCCCCTGCCCCACGGCCGGCACAACGGCCGCGTCGGTCTCGAAGATGCGGTCGAGTTCGCTATCCAAGGCGTAGAGAGCGTCGGCGTAGAGCGAAGGGAACACCGACACGCCAAACCGAAACTTTCCGCCGCCCTGCCGCGGCAGCATGCCGACCGGCACCAGGTCGAGGAATTTGGCCGAGCCGGCCTTGTCGAGCTCGCCCTCGGTTCGGGAATTGGAGGTGAAGTCGCGCTCGCGCAGACCAACGACCTCGGCGACGACATACTCGGACTGGGCGGGAATCATCAGAAATGACCCAAGCCGCGCGACGTAGTGGACATCGTCGAAGCCTACGACCGTGAAGTTGTCGGTGCCCGCGTGCATCTCCACGACGAACCGATCGGCGGCGACGGAGACCACCTTCCCCACGGCCCGTTTGCGGTCGTCATGGCTCACCGGGAGGCTCCTTGGCCGGCCCCATCGTCTCCATCACCTTTCGCACCGCCTCGTCGATCCGCTCGCTGGGTCGCTGCGGCATGAAATGTTCGACCACGGTGTCGAAGTAGTGGGCGCGCGTCCCGGGCGTTGGACCGTCGCCCCCGATGATCCAGATGCGCGGGTCGCCGAGATCGCGCAGCTTAACGATCTCGCCGCCGACGTCCGGCGAGGCGAAAATGATCAAGCGGAAGGTTGGGATGGTCAGCGCTTGATAGATGATGTTGTTGAGGTGCTCGTCGCCGAAGGCATAACCGACCGTGATGAGGACGCTCTGCTCGCGGACGATCCGTGACTGGAACTCGCGGAACAGGTCGGCGTAGGGCGAGGCAAGGCTGGCGTTCTGCTTGGCCGGCGTCGGAAAGATCATCATCTTGGCGCCGGCTCCGGCGCCGGGCCAGGTCTCGCGAATGGGGAAGAGACCGTGGTCATCTTCGGTCCAGCTGATCGAGCCGTGGAGTTTGCAGAGGTAGACGAAGGCGTCGACGGCCGACCACTTACGGCTCGACACGTCGAGTTGCTCGGCCAGCGCGTAGCGGAAAGTTGATGGGTTGAAACGGCGCTCGATCACCCCGGAGAACCCGTTGGCGTAGGGGATCCCGAGGCGATCCATCGCCGTCTCGTTGAACAGGTCGTAGTTGGTGGTGAACACCCAGGGCCGCGGCAGCGTGCGGTCGCGCAGCACTAGCTTTCGGTAAAACTTCTCGTAGAAGCCGAGCACGGTCCCGTCGCCCTTGGCGAAGGCGCCCGCTGTGCATCGCTCCCAGAGGAACGCCTGTATCTTGGCGATCACGCCGGTCAGGAGCTCCGCGCGCTGACGGTGCGCATCCTTCGAGCTCCTGGCCAGGACGAACCTCAGGCTGTGCAAGACCTCCATCAAGCGCTCGAGATTGCGGGCGTAGTCGCCTGTCAGCTCAACCCCGACCTGGCCGAGGTAGTCGATCTCCGCTTTGGTGAGGGCCCAGGATGGTGGGGGCCCGGGCTCGTCGTCTGGCGCCTCCCAGTCCTCGACGGCCGAGGGATCGTCTTCGGCGTCGCCGGCGACGTCCCAGATCGCCGCTTCCGCCTCTGCTTCGGAGGTGACGCGTTCGAGGCTGGTGGAGCAAAACTCGCGTGCCAGCGGCTGCATCGTGGCGATGCCGTCTTCCTCACCGCCCGACCGATGCGAAGAACAGCCCGCGCCGAGTAGGAAGGCGATATTGCGCGCGCTGAGCGCATCGGAGATGCCCTTCTGGACACCTTCCAGACCGCCGGACCAATCGACGTCGGCGGGCGCCGAAACGCCGTTGCGGACGATTTGGAATGACGGCGGCGCGGGATCGGTCATTGTGAGCCCCCCTCCTCCAAGCTCACCAACAGGTGACTGACGATCTCGGTCACCCGCCGTTGTCGCAGCAGACGCCGGTCGCGTGCCGCCCCGTCCTCGTCGCCGTCGCCGGCCTCAAACCGCGCCACGGCGACCGGTCCGTCCTTCAGATAGCCCTCGGCGCGATCGTCATCGCAGAACCGGCGCGCCAGAACCTCGAGCGCGGAGCGCACGACCGGGCCGTGCTTGGTGACGAGGGCGGCCTTGAACTCCGCCGTGACGGCCGCCGCGCCGCCATCAGAGTGCTCCAGGCAGTAGACCAGATCGTGGGCGTCCTTGCGCTCCCAGCGTTGATCGAAGGCGAAGGCCTTCAGGCAGGTGAAGCTGACCAGGTCGGCGAACTGGACTGTCTCGGTCGCCCGCCCGTTGTCGCCGATCAGCTCGGCGGTCACCTCCGCCTCGCCGTGCAGGTCGAACACGATGGAGGAATGGGGAATGTTCAGCGCCGAGATCTCGCCTTGGGTCGGCAAGGGCTGCACCTTCCCGCCAGCGATGTCCGGCGCATCGGCGAGGAACTCGAGGATCATGGTGGTCTTGGCGTCGACCTTGGCCTGCCAGCGCCAGCTGAGCTTGGCGCCTTTCTCATTGGTCGCCCGCTCGAACCCCATGCGCTTCAGATTGTCCTCGAGCGTGCGGTAGGCGTCGGTGTCCGCTAGGATCGCCAGATCGACGACGACGTCGACGTCGCCAGTGCCGGCATGCGGCGGCACCCGCGGCGGGCGGGCCCTGATCAGGTAGCGCGGGGTCAAGCCCCCGATCAGGTAGATCGACTTCTTGTAAGGGCCGAGACCGCGCAGCAGCGTGACCAGGACGCGCTCACAGGCCTCGGTGACCGGCGACTGATAGCCGGCCATGGTCGCGGGCTTGAGCATCAGATCGCCAGCCTTTCTCGCCGCAGGTGCTCTGCCATCTCCTTGGCGCGGCCCGAGCCGTTCTGAAGGTCGAGGAAGACCTGCAGGGGCTTGGCTAGGCGCCGCTCGTCGAGAGTCTCGGCCTGGCTCAGCTCGGTGAGCGCCGCGGCCTCAAGGACGGCCAGGTTCCAGCCTTGGTCGACCCGGCGCGCATCGAGGCGAGCGAGCGCCCTCCCCGCCTCCGCGCCGGCCAGCATCCGGCAGGTGACCTGGCTGACGTCGGAGAGGTAGGGCGCGTAGAGCTGTGCGGCGGCCTCGCCGGTGATGGCGTAGGTGACCCCGGTCTCGTCGCACGCGCGTGCCAATCGCCAGGTGAGATCGCCGCCGTCGCCGGACGGCACGTAGTAGCGCTGCCGGCGCGGGGGTTTCTGGGTCCCGAGGTAGCGGACCCAGGCGTCTACCATGGCGGCCGGCTCGGTGAGGCGGCGCTCCTTGGCCGGCCCGCTGCCGCGCGCCTGGACCCAATCTCGCCGCTCCAGCTCGGTGAGCGTTTGAGAGGTGGTCGGCGGCGACACCCCGCTTGCGTCGGCGAGCTCCTTGACGCTGACCCATTGGTCGCGGCGCTCGAACAGCGCCACCAGCACCTGGGCCTTACGACCATGGAAGATTGAGCCAAGGGCGCGAGCCTTGTTCTTTGGCGGCGGTCGATCGATGAGGACGAACGCGCCGGGCGTCGGCACAAAGAGACTGCCGCCGCTGTCGAAGTAACCGACCCCTTCAGACCGGAGGACCTCCCGGGCGCCCGGCGAAATCGCCTGTGCGATGACGAAGGCGACCATTGGCTTGCGGCCTTCCGGCCGCTGGTGGGCCTGGAAGTTGCGCAGGCGCCAGACCGCATCGCGTACGTCCCTTGGAAAGGCGGTCTGTTTGACTTCGACCAGCATCACCAAGGGCTTGCCCGCCACATGCGCGTCCACCACGTAGTCGATCTCGCCCTGCGGGCCAGCGGCGGCTTCACGCGCGGCGACATGGGCGTCCGAATCGGGGACCGCAGCGATAGCTTCCACGAAGGCGTCGATCAGGGCTGGTTCGGATTCGAGAGAGGTGGGCATATTTGCTGCGCAGGAAAGATGTGCTCGATATCAAACATTCGAAAAAATGTCCATATTTACTGTGCAGCAAATATAGGATTTGAATCACAGATAGGAAGCCATGCTCCCCGCCGAGATCGCCAAATGGAGCCTAGACGTCAGGATCGCGGTGGGCTGCGCCGTGGTGTCCACCCTGATGGCGATCCTGCAGCTGGTCGCCGCCGGCGCATCGTTGTGGGCGGCTTGGAAAATCGCCGCCGACCAGAAGCGCGAGGCGGACCGCCTGCGGCAAACCTCCCGCACAGACTTCATCGAGGCGGTCTCGGCCCTCGCTGGGGAGGCGCTGTTCGAAGCGGAGAAGGCGGACGCTGCGCTGCGCGCCGGGGCGGCCCCGAACGGGATCGTCTACAACTTCGGCCAGCGCTTGGCGGACCTGCACGAAGCGTTGCAACCGATCCGCAGCGCCGCCCCGCCCGACGCGAGGCTGATGCTGGCGGTCGGGCGCCTCTCCCGCGTCATGGATCGCATTGATCCCGCAGGCCTCGACAGCCAAACCGCCATCCTGCTGGTCGGTCAGCACCGCGGGTCGATCGGGCTGGCGCTCACAGCTATTCGGGCGTTCGCCGACCCCTGCGTTCATCCGACACTCCCAGATTTCGACGTCGACCCTAAGATCAGCGACGCCGCGGATGAGCCGACGGCCGGATTCTAGCGCTGGGCCGACAACGGACGGCCAGCCTAGAGCAGGCCCACCAAAGATTGCAGGTCGGTCTCCAAGCGGACGCCAAACCGGTCGCCCAGACCGGCTTGGCGCGCCAGGTTAGTGAACTGGTTCTCGGCAACGACGATGTCGGCATAGGGCAGCACAGTGGCGAAGTTGCGCAGATCGCGCATGTCGTTGACGTGGATGGCGCGCGCCTGCGCTTCCAGCTTCAAGGCGATCTCCCGCTCGATGAGAAGTGTCGGCGTTTCGCGGGCCGGGGTTCGCACTGCTGAGCCGTTGTTTTCCTTGAGGCGCTCCCACGGAACGCCGACTCGGTCCGCGGCGGCGATCAGGAATTGCTGTTCGTTGAGCACCAATAGCACGCTGTAGATCTTGCGCCGTGTCGACTCGCTCTCGCCCTTGTGGCGTTGCCGTCGGGCCTCGATGTCCAACCTCAGAGCTTCACAGCCCGCTTCGAACTTGGAGATCGCTGCGCGCCGCAGGTCATCCGGGCCGCCGACGAGGTGATCCAACATCGCCCTCTGCGGATACGCGCGCATCAGGGCCAAGACCGGCTCGGGGATTGGCGATTCCAGCCGAGGATCATCGGCGTCCAGATGGGCTTCGACAAACAGCCTCGAGAACACCCAGTTCGGATCGTCCTCGCTCCACCCCATATCGTAGAACTTGCTGAGGACGAGCGCGGCCTCGGTCTCGAGACGACGTCGGTGGCCACGGAAAACCTCGGCCCCGCTCAGCGTCACCTGCGTGTAGGCGAGGTTGAAGCGTTGCGCTGGATCGTTGAGCTTGTGGGTTTCATAGAGGTTGGACGCCGTCAGCGGCAGGCGGATCTCGCCCGCCTCCGCCTTGGCGCAAAGGAATTCGAGGAGCTTGCGGTTGTCCGGGTGCTCCGCAGGCGCCGCGACAGCGCGGGCCAAGTCGATCCACTTGTTCTGGTCAAGATAGACGATTTTCGCTGTTCGCGCAGTCGCCCGGTCTGCCGGGGAAAGACTCTCGGCGGAACCCATGGCCGCAGCGGTCACCACGGTCTCGCCCGCCGCGTGACATCGTCGTTCCAGATCGCGCCGGCTTCCGAAGGCATGTCGCTCACCCCACTTTGAGCGCCCGCCGCACGCTGGCAGGAAGGCTTGCGCAGCCTTCGGCGCGTGCTCGGCCGACATAGGCGATGACCTCATCCACGTGATGCGCCGCAACCCGCATCTTGGCGTCCGCAAGCGCGCCATACAGCGCATCGCCCAAGCCGGCCTCGCCCAAGCCGTTGCGCACGGCCGGGTCGAACAGCAGATCGACGGTCGAAGCGATCATGAGGTCCGGGAAGCGGACGGCGGCGAGCGCCGTGGCCTTGCGCTCGTCAATTAAGGCCATCGTCCTGACGCGGTGAGCATGGACCAGGGTCGCCGCCTCGCCATCATCGAGGGTCTGAGCCGCGTCGCCGGCGACCAGGCTCAAAAACAGGTCTTCATCCTCCGGATCAAGGTCGACGACCTGCGTCAGGCCAACGTGGAGCAGGGCTGCGACCTCGTCGGCGGCCTGCCGCCCCTTTAGGCGACCGCCCTCCAATTCGGACAACGCCGTGTGGGTGATTTCCAAGGCGGCGCCATAGAAGCCCAGAATCCGATCTGCGCAGCCCGTTGCCGCAAGATTGATCCACACGCTGGCGTCCGCGACGGCCATCGGCGCCTCAGATCATCGGGCGGGAAGGTGCGTCGTCGACCTCCTCGTCCTCGAAGGCGTCGATCAGGTCGCGGACCTCGATGCGATCCAGCTTTAGCAATCCGGCCAGCTGGCCTTCGCTGAGAAGGTTTTTCGCCCAGGCCTCGCGGGCCAGCATCCCAAGGCGCAGTGACACCGGCCGAGCCGCATCGGCCGTCCGGGCGTCAACACTCCAAGCCTCGCCGAGGACCTGACGCGCTTGATCGTTGGTAATCCCCCCGTGATGCTCAAACCAATCCCAGGTTCCCACCTTGGTCAGGCCCAGTTCTTCCAGTCGGCGAACCATGGCTTCGCGCGCCACGCCGAACGCGTGGGCCAGGACGATGACGTGGCGCCGGGTGAGTTGCGAGGCGCCGGCGGTGACATCGCGGAACATAGCCATGACCGCGCGCGCGGGGGTCAGGAAGGCCCGCGCAAAAGCGTTGGCGTAGCGTTCCTCGCGGCTGGCTTCCGGAGACCCGTCATAGAGGGCGTCCGGCGCGCGCCGGGTCGACACCAAATGGCCCAACTCGTGGGCGCCCGTCTGCGCGCGGCGCTCGCGTGGGTGGGCGCCGTTCAAGAGGATGCAAGCGCCGGCCGCCTCGTCATAGGCGTATAGGCCCGAAATCTTAGCTGGCAGGCGGCGGACAAACACCCTGACGCCGAGCTGTAGCTCGAGCAGGGAGACGATGTCGTGCACCGGGGCTTGGCCGATCCCAAGCCACTGGCGCAGCTCGGCCGCGTCATGCTCGGCCTGCAGGACAACATCGCCCGGCATCAGCGGTCGCTCTGGGGGATCGTTTCGCGCTCGGCGCACCCCGAGCAGATCCTCGAGCTCCAGTTCGGCCTGCACCAAGATCGTCAGGAGGGTGACGGCGTCCTCGACACCTGCATCCGGCTCGCCAAGTCGACGAAAGCGGGGCTTGAGGTCGACCTGAACCGCCTCGCGGCGCAGGAGGGCATTGAGGGAGACGCCGTACAACGAGGCGAGGCGCTGCAGCTCGTCGAGTTTGGCGCGGCGTTGCCCCTGTTCAATGGCGACCACGGTTGTGCGCGCCACCTCCAGGGCGGCGGCCGCGGCCGCCTGGGTAATCTTCGCCGCCTCGCGCGCGATGCGCAGTCGTTCGCCGACGTCTTGAGGTGACAGCGCGTCGGTCATGGCTGAACGGCCGCTAGGCCCCGCACGAAGGAGTCCGGCGCCAAGGATTCCAGGAACCGCCGCCACTCGGCCGCATGGCGGGCCAGCAGCGAGCGCAGGCGTCCTTCGACCTCGATCGGCTCTTCACGCAGAACCTCGGCCGTCTCGCGCGCGATGCGGCGCACGGCGCGCGCCGCACTCGGCGCAGTGGCCAGGTCGGCGAGATGATCCATGTGCAGGACACCGGCGATGGCGTGTTCGCGCAGCGCGCCGGTGATGGCGGTGAAGCCCTCGGCCACGCCGGCCTCGAAGCTCGGCGCTGACAAGTTCTCCCAGACGTAGGTGTCGGCCGGCTCCGGCAGACCGGCGGTGAACATGCTCATGCGCCGCAACATGCACGCCGCACAGATACCGCACTGGCGCCGATGCTCGTCGACGGAACAGTGGCGCGACTGCTGCCAGCAGGAGCGTGTGTCGGACCACGACGGCGGGTTCGGCAGCGCCGCCGCTTCGGCCAGGGTCTCGCCCTTGGTGGACCAGAGGCGTGGATATTCGTAGCGCGCCGTCGACCCCACCAGGGCCTCGAACAGTTGCTCGATCCTGGCGGTGAACAGCGGGTGGACGCGATAGTCGGGATAGATCTGGCCGCTGACCGCCATCATGGGCCCGAACGCGCCCTGCCCGCTCTCGGTGACCACGATCCGCGCGACGCCGGCAAGCTGGGCCGCCACGCCGGTGACCACGGCGAACTTGAAGCCGCGGGGCCGAGCGGACGATTCCTTGCGCCGCGGAACTTTGACCTTGTAGGGCACGAGCGTGAAGGCCGCGCGACGGCGCTGGCGCTGCGGCTCATCGAACCCGACGGAGCCCAGGCGTACTCGCACGAGGCCGGCGCCGCCGGCGGCTTGAGCGGTGAGGGCGTGGACGGCGCGAGAATCCAAACCATCGCTGTAGGGCATGATCGCCTTGGCCGCCGGCGGAAGGTGAAGGCTCGCCTGGCGGACGCTATCGGCGCTCTGTCGCCGGGCCGAAAAGCTGAAGGTCCAGTTGTCGCCGGTCAGGAAGGTCAGAGCTTCTTCCAGCGACGCCTTGACCGGCGGCGACGACCAGAGCTTCACGTCGTGCACCGCGACACGAACGTCGAAGACCCGCGTCCATGAGACGGTCGAGCGCGCCTTGGCCGCATCGCAGTATTCGGCGGCCGCCGCCACGACCAGCAGGTCGAAGAGGATCGGGCGCCAGTCAGCGAAGAAGTAGCTTTCCAGCCCCTCCGTCGACAACTGTATGGCGACGCCCAGCTCCGCCCGATCAGCACCATCGCGAACCCGCGCGCCCGCATCGACGACATCGACGTACAGGGGCTCGTCCACCAGGCGAATGACGGGCGTAGTCACAGGCTCACTCCTTCATCGAGGCCGGACCGATCGGTCGAGACGGTCAGGTCGCGAGTTGGAACCCCGGCGGCGAGCCCCACCGCGAGGCCCCGAAGGTTTGCGGCCGCGATCGAGTCGGTCAGGCGCCCGCGAATGTCCGCCGCCCTACCCAGCGAGGCCTCGCGGCGATAGTGCTCCTCGACCTGGCGCACGCCGCGGTCGGCGCGCTCGGCCAGGGTCGCGAGGGTCGCCTCCTCGAACGCCTCCGCGCCGCGGTAGCCGTCGCGCAGCACGTCCTGCGCGTTGTCCGCCAAGAGCGCGGCCATCCCTGTGGCCTGCGCGCGCAGGCGCTGCACCTCCAGCTTGTCGACCTCGGGCAACAGCATGCCGCGATCGTCGTCGCCGAGCGCGGCGCGTAGCTGGCGCAGGAACGGCTGCCCGATCTCACCCCAATCCGCCGCCAGCGCCACCGGGACCGCCTCAGCCACCTCTTCGGCGGCATGCGCAGTGTTGCCGGCGAGCTTCGCCAGGGCCTTCCATTTGGAGCTCATCTTTAGGGTCTTGTAGGGGCCGTCGCTCATGTCTGGCTTCCGTCAATGTCAGGGTCGATGCCCGATTCTCCCGACAATGTCAATTGAAGGCTGTTCCGGGTCTGACATTGTCAGGCGACACGCGGCGGCCACGGATCAAGAGCGGAGATCGGCGGCCCTTGTCGATTTAATCTGTTCTCTATAGAGAGTGGTTTTATCGAGGACGGCAGTGGTCCCGTTTCGCCATGGGCGGACGGGCGCTTCTGGCTTTCAATGTAAGGATGATCCGAACCCGACTGGGCCTCTCGCAAGAGCGCCTGTCGATCGATGCCGATGTCGCGCGCGGGTACCTGAGCCAGCTCGAGCGCGAGAAGGTCAATCCGACGCTGGACGTTCTTGAGCGCTTGGCTCGAGCCTTGGAGGTGCCCGTTGGCGCGCTGTTGGCGGAACCGGAGCCCGGCGCGGTCAAGCCGCCGCCCCTCGCGAATGGCCGGAAGCGCGGCGGACGCTCATAGTCGCCGCACACCGCCAGGGAGGTCGTGAGATGAGCGATCTTCCGATTGCCGACGTTGTGAACGCCCAAGGCAAGTTCGTCGTATTCCTTGCCAGCCTTCTGCAGCGGGGCGGCGTCGCCACCATGACCGACTTCGCCGCGCTCCTCGCGACTTTCGCCGCCACCGTCGAAGAGACCGAACCAAAGGAAGCCGAGATCCTCGGCAGCTGGGCCGCGGCCGTCGGCAGGGCCATCGCCCACTAGGTGGCTGGCCGCGCGTCATGCGGTCAGGCTCTCGGTCCGATAGGCGCCTTCGTCCCATCCCAATACCCGGGTGACCGAGCGGATCGCCCGCCCGGCCGGCGTCCGCTCGATGAACACCACCAGGTGGATCGCCTGGGCGATGGCGCGATAGGGGATCCGCTGCGTCACCTCGCCGATCAGGTCCTCCAGCCGGGTCAGCGCCTCCATGGCGCTGTTGGCGTGGATGGTGGCGAGGCCGCCCGGGTGGCCGGTGTTCCAGGCCTTGAGGAGGTCGAGCGCGGATCCGTCGCGCACCTCGCCGATGATGATCCGGTCCGGCCGCAGGCGAAGGGTGTCGCGGACGAGGTCGGTCATGGTCACCGGCGGGTCGGTGCGTTTGGTCAGCATCTCCAGCTTGTCTGCCGCCGTGCACTGCAGCTCGGCGGTGTCCTCGATCAGCACCACCCGGTCCTGTGCGAAGGCCGGCTCGGCGAGGATGGCGTTGGCCAGCGTCGTCTTGCCCGAGCCGGTGCCGCCGGCGATCAGGAGATTCTGCCGGGCCCCCGCAGCCCGTCGAAGCGCCGCCGCCATCGGCGGGGTCATGATCCCGGCGCGCACATAGTCGTCGAGCGAGAAGACGATCTCCGGCCGCTTGCGGATCGCGAAGGCCGGACTGGCCACGATCGGCATGAATGCGCCCTGGAAGCGTTCGCCCGTCTCCGGGAGGGTCGCGCTGATCCGGGGGCGATCCTTGGTCACCACCTCCCCCACGTGGTCGGCCAGCAGGCGCAGGATCCGGTCCGCGTCGGCGGCCGCCAGCCGCTCCCCCGTGAACGCCCTCCCCTCCCCGATCCGATCGACCCAGATCTTGCCGTCGGGGTTGACCATGACCTCGACGACCTGCCGATCGGCGAGCGCCGCGGCGATCACCGGGCCCAGCGCCTGGCGTAGGGCCGCCACCTTGCGGTCGGCGACGATAGGATGATGCTGCGTCATCGCCGCCTCAGGCCAGACCATCGTCGGCGAAGGCGCGGAGACCCCCGACCGGCTCGGCCGTCAGGAACGCACTGGGATCGATGGCGCCGTCCGACGCCGCCGGCGCCTTGACCCCGACGAACGGCTCGGCCGCCCTGACCGCGCGCACCCCCGCCCAGTCGATCCTCGCCCGGCCGGGCAGGTCGGCCGCGCCCGGCTGCTGCACATAGGCCGCGGGGTGGCCATGGAAGTAGTCTCCGGTGCGGGACCGAAAGAACGGCTCCTCGTAGTAGCGGATCTTGTCGGCCCGGATCGGCTTGCAGTTGTTGACGAACAGGAACTGCTTGCGGTCGTCCAGGCCCCGCACGTCCTCCTCCGAGAGGATGTAGCGCTGCTGCTCCGACTGCGAGGTCGAGCGGTGCGCGCGGCTGAACAGGGTCCTAGGATCGGAGAAGCTGTCGCGGAGCTCCAGCGCCTTGCCGGCCCGCCGGGTCACCTTCTCGATGCTGGTGGGCTCCGAGGTCGCGAAGGCCGCGGTGATGTGCATGTTGTCGAACAGCGGGGTCTTGTCGCCGTACTTCGAGAAGACGTCGTTGAAGCTCTGGCAGATCAGGTGGGCGGTGATGCCGTAGCCGGCCATCTCGCCCATGGCATTCTCGAGGAATGGCAGGCTGCCGAGCTTGGGGAACTCATCGAGCAGCAACAGCAGCCGGTGCAGCTTGCGCCGCCGGCGGCTGTCCAGGTGCTCGCTCTCCATCAGGCTGTTGATGGTCTGGCGCGTGAACACCCGGACCAGGAAGGCCAGCCGGTCGGCGTGGGCCTGCGGGGTGATCATGTAGAAGCTGACCGGCGCCGGCGAGCACACCAGGTCGCCGATCGAGAAGTCGGACCAGCTGGTGGCGTAGTCGACGAGCGGATCGGCCCACAGCGATAGCGACGCCCGGCAGGTGGCCAGGACGCTCGAGCGCACCCGCTCGTCCATGCTGCTGAGGGCCTTGGCGCCCAAGAGGACCTCCGGATGCGCCTCCGCAATCGGCTCGCCGTGGTCATCGTAGGCCAGCCCGTCGCGCGACCGCGGGTCGGGCCGATGTCGGTGCAGGGTGTGCATCATGGCGTGCAGCGTCGGCTCGATGTTGATCAGCCGCCGGCGCACCTCCGCCAGGTTCTTCTTCTCGTCCGGCTCGCTGTAGAGGACGTGCAGGATCACCGCCGTGAAGAAGTCCGTGGCGCTCTGGTCCCAGAAGCTGAGGTCGCCGGCCTTGCGCCCCAGGGGGTCGACCAGGATGCCGACCACGTTCTGGATGTCGGCGATCTCCATCACCCCCTTGCGCACCTCGAACAGCGGGTTCCAGCGCACCGTCGCCGGGTCGGTCGGCGCGAAATAGAAGACGTGGCTGAAGCGCTTCCGATGGTCCGCAGTGATGTGCCAGAGCTCGCCCTTGCGGTCGTAGACGAAGGCGCTCCGCGGCCAGGCGATGAGGGTCGGGACCACATGCCCGGCGCCCTTCCCGCTCCGCGACGCGCCGACGATGATGGCGTGTTCGATCCCCTGGTAGGTGAGGTAGCGCCCGCCGAACCGTCCAAGCACCCGGCCGCGGATCTCCCCCTTCGGGTCGATCAGCTTGGCGCGCTGGACGTCCGCGGCTTTCGCCCAGGCCTCGCGCCCGAACGCAGGCGGACTGCGCCGGAAACGGCGCGCCAACCGGATGGCGAGGATCAGCGGGACGAGGCCGGCGCCGAGACCCCAGAGGCTCGCCGCATCGAAGGCGTGGGGATAGCGCCCGGCGTAGCGCGCATACCAGATCAGGATCGCCCACGGCGGATAGATCCGCACGCTCCCGACGTCGAAGAGGCCGCCGCCGAACTCGCGGGGATAGTGGAAGGCCGCGGCCACCTGCTGGCCGGCGACGACCAGCCCGACGAGGATGGCGAGGATCAGCAAGGGGAGCACCACGCGGGCGCGTTGGCTGGGCATTGGCGGGGCTCCTAGAGGCCGGGAAAGAGGGTTTGGGCGAGGCCGCGGCCCCGCCCGCGGTTGAGGCGCTCGATGGCCTGCTGGCGGGCCGGCGCCGGATAGCGCGCCACCGCGGCCCGGGCGGGTGCGCCGACGTCCCGGATGAAGCGGGTGGCGTCGGGCGAGTGGGCCGGCGCCCGCAGGCGGGTCTCGCCGAGCTCCTGGGCGACGCGCAGCGCGTTCAGCGTTCCGGAGGCCGCCTCGATCCGGCGCTCCATCCGCTTGATCTTGCGCGCCAAGGTGCGCCGCTGGCGGCTCGCATCCGCCGCGGCGTCGAGCCCGGGTTGTCGACGCGCCGCCACCAGGGTTTGACCGGCGGCCGACCGCAGCCAGGCCTGACGCATCTGCAGGCGAAGCGCCGCTTCCCGCTCCCCCCGGCGCGCGCGGCGGATGGCGTTGAGCTCGGCGTGCTTGGCCCAGATCATCCGCGCGGGATTGCGGATCCAGGAGACCAGTCCGAGCCGCCGCGAGCGGGTGCGCCGCACCCGCTGTTCGACCGCTTGCCGCCGCAACCGCGCCCGCGCCAGACGCGCCCGGTCCTCGTCCAGGAGGCCGCGCTCGACCTGCGCCGTCGTGGGGACGCGGACGCCGGCCAGGCCCTCGCGCTCAAGCGTCCAGGCGTCGCGATCGGCCTGCAGCGACGTGCGCACGCGGCGCGCCTCCGCGATCAGCTGCTCGATCGGCGCCTCGACCATCGGCGCCCTCGCGGCGATCCGGTCGGCGCTCTCCGAGTAGTCCCGGCGCGAGCGGTCGGTGGCCCCGTTTTTCGCCTCGACGTCGCGGTTCCGCTCGCCGCGATCCGTGCGCTGGCCCTTGCGCTCCAGCGCCGTCGCCGCCGGCCCCAGGTGTTCGGTCGGGTCGCGCGCCAGGCCCTGGTCGGCAAGGCTCAGATGGCTCACCTGCGGCGCCTGCGGACCCAGATGCCGCCGCAGGTGCTCGTTCTGCAGGTCGGCCCAGCCTTCGCGCCAGGCGCGCAGCTGCGCGGGGCTGCGCCAGTCCATCGCCTTGGCCCCGAATCCCTCGGGCGTCAGCCGGCGTGTGGTGACCAGGATGTGGGCGTGGAAATTGCGCTGGTCGCCGTCCGCCCCCGGCGTGTGCATGGCCACGTCCGCCACCATGCCGAGGCCGGTGACATGCTCGGCGACGAACGCCCGCACGAGCGCCCGCCGCTGCTCGAAGTCGAGCTCGTGCGGCAGCGCCAGCAGGATCTCGCGCGCCGGCACGCCGTCTTTGCGCCGCTCGGCTTGCTCGGCCGCATTCCAGAGCGCCTGGCGATCGCTGAAGGCCGCCGGCGCGCCCGCCGGCGTCAGGACCTCGCTGAACTCGACGCCGGCCTTGGCGGCGAAGTCGAACTCCATGGCGAGCCGCTCGTCGACCAGGCGCTCGCCGGCCCGGTAGGCGGCCGCAGCGACGGCCGAGCGGCCCTCGCTCCGCTGGATGGTCTGCACCTGGCACAGGAACGAGGCCATGCCCTACCCGCTCTCTCCTTCGGCCTCCGGCCGCAGGGATCGCTAAGGGCAACGCCCTTGGCCCATCCGCGAGGAGGTCCTTCACCGAAGCGGGGATTCAGGGTGTCGGGCGCCGCCTGACCGCGCAGTCACGGGGCGTAGCCCACGTGACTGGTATATGCGCCATTGTCCTCAATCTGCCGCTTCCACCATCTTGGCCTAGTCCGGGCTGAAATGGTAGTTATATCCCGCATCGGGCCGCGATGATCGTATCATCCCGCGAGGGACGGGGCCCGGTCGAAGGAGCGGGCCCATGGTCGATAAGCGACGTCGAAACGCCCGGCCGTCAAAGTACCGGCCCCGGACCGAGGCCCAAAAGACCCGCCGCCGGGACTTGTGGGACGCGCGGGCCGAGGAGCGCGCCGACCGTCGCCGCCTCGACCTCAAAGCCGACCTGCTGGCCCGCTATGAGGCGCTGGAGACCGCCTTGCGCGAGGGCGGTCAGGACGGCGTCCACAAGCGCCGGCACGTCCGTCCGCTGGGCGACATCGCCGACGAGGCCGAGCGGTTCGCCGTGCTGAAAGCGCGGGTCGAACGGCTCGAGGCGCTCTGGTCGGTGAGCCTCCGCAAGCGCGAAACCCGCGGCAAGATCATAATCGGCGGCGCCTTGCTCGCCGAGCTGATCGACGCCGTCGCTGCCGGCGATCGCGAACTCCTCACGCTCACCCTGGACATCCTCGATCGTCGCGTCGGCTCGGCGCGCGATCGGCTGACGGTGCGCGATCTTTTGGGCGACGCGCCCCTCCCCTTGCGGCCCGGCGGCGACCCCGCCGACCCGCTCGATCTGGCCCTCGCCGCGGCCGCCGCCGAGGAGCCTGATTTCGACGCACTCGTCGCCTCCGCCATGGCCGAAGAGACGCCGCTCAGGGGCGCCGACGTCGACCCCGACTACGCCGGTCTGGAGGCCGGTTAGCGGCCGGGGACGGCGGTCTCGAGATCGGA
>JAKAZA010000171.1 GCA_021816155.1 Pseudomonadota bacterium
CCGATCTCAGCCAGGATGCGGAACCGCACTGGGCGGTCAGGTCTGCTCCGCTGGCGGAAGCCTTCGATTGACGACGGAATCGTCGAGCGCGCGTCCGCATTGACGGCGCCGGGGCGGCGCCCTATGCGTCGCGCCCTCGCGCCGAAGGCGCGCCCAGGTGGCGGAATTGGTAGACGCGCTGGTTTCAGGTACCAGTGGTTAATAGCCGTGGAGGTTCGAGTCCTCTCCTGGGCACCAGCGTTCGCGCATCGCGCCGCAGCTCGGCGGTCCGGCCTCGATCCAGCGCGAAAGCCGTCGCGCCGCAGCCCGCACGGGCCTCGGCGGACCGAATCAGGAGCTACTGCTCGCCTTGGCCAATCATCTGCATGAAGGCGACCTACCTGACGGCGTTCTGATGGGCGCTGCGTCCGTGGCGGTCGACAGCGAGACGATGGGGCTGATGCTGGGGCGTGACCCGCTCTGCGTGGTTCAACTGAGCGCCGGCGACGGCGACGCCCACGTGGTGCGACTGAACCGGCCCGCTTATGACGCGCCGAACCTGAAGCGTCTGCTCGGCGACCCGGCGACCCTCAAGATCTTCCACTTCGGCCGCTTCGACATCGCCATGTTCCTGCTGCATCTTCAGGTCATGACGGCGCCCGTGTACTGCACAAAGATCGCCTCGCGCCTGGTCCGCACCTACACCGATCGGCATGGGCTGAAGGACCTGATCAAGGACGTGCTCAGCGTCGACATCTCCAAGACGCAGCAAAGCTCGGATTGGGGCGCGGCGCGACTGACACCCGAACAGGTGGCCTACGCGGCCTCCGACGTGCTTTACCTGCATGCGCTGAAGGCGAAGCTCGATGCGATGCTGGAGCGGGAAGGGCGCCTGGGCCTTGCGCAGGCGTGTTTCCAGTTCCTACCTCACCGGGCGGCGCTCGACGTGGCCGGCTGGCCGGAAGTCGACATCTTCGCCCATAGCTGAGGGCTCCACGCCTTGACCTTCGCCCCGTCTTCCGAGCTGGCCCCGAGCCCTGCGCGAGCAAGGCATCGGCGCGAGGCGCGGGCGCACACCCGGCTCGTGCGGCTCCTGCGCTGGCTGCTGCCGGCGCTGATTCTCGCGCTGCTGGGGCTGCTTGGCGCGTTCGTCGTCGTCGAGGCGATGCGCGCGGCCCACGCCGACGCCCATGTCGCGCCGACGGAGATACGAATGGTCTCGCCGCACGTCGTCGGCCGCGACGACCAGGGCCGGGCCTTCGACCTCGTCGCCCGCAGCGCCCGGCGCGACGACGCCGACATGCAGCGCATCTTCCTCGTCGACCCTGTGATGAAGCTCGACGTCGACAGCCCGCATCCCCAGATGCTGACCGCCGATTCGGGCGTGTTCGACGAAAACACGCACCTCCTGCAGCTGTTCGGCCACGTTCGGGCCGACGACGCCGCGGCTTCGACGGTCGGGACACAGGAGGCCCTCATCGACACCCGGGCGGGCACGGTCAGCGGCGTGTCCGGCGTTTCCGGCATCGGACCCATGGGCCAGGTGCAAGCACGCAGCTATACCGCTGATCAGAAGCGTGGCCTGGTCGTGATGCACGGCGGCGTCCACGCGGTGCTGAATGGGCATTGAGAGCGGAATGGGTCGGAGCGGCAATATCCTGTGGTTCGCCGCGGCGGCGGGGCTGGCGTTGCTGGCGCCCCTGTTCGCGGCCGCCGCCCAGACCGCTTCGGCCGGTGCGCAGGCGCCGGGCATCGACCTCATGCCTGGACTGTCCACCCAATCGCGCGACCCGCTCGACATCGTCGCCGACAGCGGCACCTACGACAACACCAACTGCGAGAGCACCTGGAGCGGCTCGGCGGAGGTGCTGCAGGGCGACACGCGGCTTCGAGCGCATGTCATCCACGCCTTCTTCAAGCATAAGCCTGCCACGGGCGCCGACCAGCCGGCTTGCGGCGCGGCCGAGCGGGTCGAGGCGGACGGGGACGTCTTCTACGTCACACCCGACGAACACGCCCGCGGCGATCACGCCGTCTACAGCGCCGACGACAACCTGATCGTTATGACCGGCGACGTCATCCTGGTGCAGGGCAAGAACGTGGTGCACGGCGACAAGCTCACCATCCACACCCAGACGCGCGCCGCGGAGATGGAGTCTACTGCGCAAGGACGTGGCGCGCCGAACCGGGTGCGTGGCGTGTTCTACCAGAGCCCGACGCAGGGTGCGGCGGGCGCGCAGGCCGCGCCGGGCTCGCCCCCCGCTACGTCGGCGCCAACCGCAGCGCCCGCGCCGCCGGCGCCGGTCGCGCCGCACTGAGGCTTCGGGGCGCACGTGGCCAACGACTCGACCCCGATGAACCGCGCGAACGCCAGGTCCCTGCTGGGAGCCGGCGCCTACCCGCGGCCGCGCGCCGTCCCCACGGCTTCCGCCGCCGCGCGCGAGCAGCCCGGGGCTGACGGGTCCGACCTCTCGGGCCTGGTCGTCGAACGCGTCGGCAAGTCTTTTGGCGGCCGCCAGGTGGTGAAGGACGTGAGCCTGACGCTGCGCCGAGGCCAGGTCGCCGGCCTGCTCGGGCCCAACGGCGCTGGCAAGACCACGTGCTTCTACATGGTCACGGGCCTGATCGCCGCGGACTACGGGGCGATCTATCTCGACGGCGAGGACATCACCGCGTTGCCCATGTACCAGCGCGCCCGCGCTGGCCTCGGCTATCTGCCGCAGGAGACGTCGATCTTCCGCGGTATGACCGTCGAGCAGAACGTGCTCGCAGTGGTGGAGCTTCGCGAGCGGCGGCCCCGAAGGGCCAGAGAAATCGCCAACGGCCTCCTCGAGGAACTGCACATCGCGCATCTGCGCGACGCCCCGGCCATCTCTCTGTCGGGCGGCGAGCGGCGGCGGGTGGAGATCGCGCGCGCGCTCGGCAGCGACCCGGCCTTCATGCTGCTCGACGAACCGTTCGCCGGGATCGACCCGCTGGCCATCGCGGATATCCGCGACGTGATCGGCTATCTGAAAGGGCGTGGGATCGGCATCCTGATCACCGACCACAACGTGCGCGAGACGCTGGACATCATCGACACCGCCTCGATCATCCACGCCGGGCAGGTCCTGTTCGAAGGCGCCCCGCGCGAAATCCTGACCAACCCGGAAGTCCGCCGCGTCTACCTCGGCGACCGGTTCGATTGATGCTTCGGGGCGACGGTTTCCCGACCGTCACACGCCCTGCTACCGCCGTGTGACGGTGAACCTCAGCAGTTCCTGGCGCGGCAGATCCCATCCCGGTTCGAGCACCAGCGCCTGCTGGTAGTCGAGGTAGGCCGACTTCTCGTCGTCCATCCCTTCGTCGGCGACGCCGCGGTTGTAGTAGGCCTTGGCCGGCTCCTCGGTGCCCAGCGTGAGGCCCTTGTCGATGTCGGCGATGCCCGCCTGGTAGCGCTTGTCGATGATGTCGACCGCGCCGCGGTTGATCCAGCCCTCGCCGAGCGCGGGGTCGATGTCGATGGCCTGATCGAAGTCGAGGCGGGCGGCCTCATAGTCACGCCGCATCATGTGCATGACCCCGCGGTTGATGTAGGTGCCGGCTTCGTCCCGACGGTTGAGCGTGCCCTCGGCGAGGGCGGTGGTGCAGAACTGCAGCGAGGTCTGGTCGGCCATTTGGTGGAACGCCGCTTCCGAACACTGCTGGGCGCTCGTGTCGCCGAGCACGGTGACCGCGGCCGAGGCCGAGCCGGCGCAGCCGATCGCGATCGCGACCGCGCCGACGAGAATACCAAGCTTCATGATGCGCCTCCCTTAAGCATCATTGGTTCCCTCACCGACGAGCATGATCCAACCGGCGTCGCGAGGCAACGGAGGTCGCGGCCCTTACCAAGACCGCGTCCGATCCCTACCTTGCCCGCCATGATCGAGACCCTCGCCGCCGCCCGCCCCCGCCGGATCGTCTGGACCGGGGCCGGCATGCCCGCGTCCGACGGCGCCGGCGTGAAGCTTCTGCGCATCATCGGCCAGCCCGCGCTGCCCGACCTCGATCCGTTCCTGATGCTGGACGCCTTCGGCTCGGACGATCCGACCGCGTACATTGCGGGCTTCCCCAGCCACCCGCACCGCGGGTTCGAGACGGTCACATACATGCTGGCTGGGCGGATGCGTCACAAGGACGACGCCGGCAACGAAGGGTTGCTCGGCCCCGGGTCCGTCCAGTGGATGACCGCCGGGCGCGGGATCGTCCATTCGGAAATGCCCGAGCAGTCCGAGGGACTGATGCAGGGCTTCCAGCTCTGGGTGAACCTGCCCGCCAAGGACAAGATGACCGCGCCGCGCTACCAGGACATCGCGGCCGACAAGGTGCCGACCGTTGATCTCGGCGGAGGCGGGAGCGCGCGGGTGCTGGCCGGCGAAATCGGCGGCGTGCGTGGGCCTGTTGATCCCGGCGCGACGCAACCGATCTTTCTCGACATCACGCTCGGCGCTGGCGCTGCGACCGGCGTCGCCTTGCCGGAGAACCACAATGCGTTCGCCTATGTCTTCGAGGGCGAGGCGCGCGTGGGTGAGCCGGGCACGGCGCTGGCGGTCGGCCGTATCGGCGTGCTGTCCACCGGCGGCGAGGCGCGTCTGGCCTCGGAGGCCGGCGCGCGCCTGATCCTCGTCGCCGGAATGCCTCTGCGCGAGCCGGTCGCCAGATACGGCCCGTTCGTGATGAACACGAAAGCGGAACTGATGCAGGCGTTCGACGACTTCCGCAACGGCAAGTTCTGACGCCGCCGGGGATTGCCACCGGCGGAAATTCGGCTCCCTCTCGTGTCGGCGCGGCGATGGCTCGTCCGTCGTTCCGCCGAAGGAGGCCGGCCGCATGCTCTACGCATTCCTCTGCTACAACAACGAGGACGCCGTCTTCTCCTGGACGCAGGAGGAAGACGACGCGGTCATGGCCAAGCTCGCGAAGGCGCACGAGCCGCTGGAGAAGGCCGGGCGGTTCGGGCCCGCCGTGCGGCTGATGCCGACCACGGCCGCGACCACGCTGCGCAAGGATTCCGATCCGCCGGTCGTGCTCGACGGCCCTTACGCCGAGACCAAGGAGCAGTTGCTGGGCTTCTACGTCATCGACTGCGACGACCTCGAAGCGGCGCTGGCCGTCGCAAGGGACTTGGCCGAGGCCAATCCGGGCGGCGCGTACGAGGTGCGCCCCTTGCGCCTCTTCTTGCCGGGAACATTGCCGCGATGAGCGACCTTGCCTGGATCGACGGCGCGCTGACCGCCGCGCGGCCCCAGGCGCTCGGCGCGCTGTTGCGCTACTTCGGTGATCTCGACCTGGCCGAGGAGGCCTTTCAGGACGCCTGCCTGAGGGCGCTGAAGAACTGGCCCGAGAAGGGTCCGCCCCGCGATCCGGCGGCCTGGCTGATAATGGTCGGACGCAACGCCGCCATCGACCAGGTGCGGCGCAGATCCCGCCAGCAGACGCTGCCCGACGAGGAAGCCCTGTCCGACCTCGACGACGTCGAGACGCCGCTGGCCGAGCGTCTCGACGGCGCCCACTATCGCGACGACGTGCTGCGCCTGCTCTTTGTCTGCTGCCATCCGGATTTGCCGGCGACGCAGCAGATCGCGCTCGCGTTGCGCATCGTCTCGGGTCTGACGGTGCCGCAGATCGCCCGCGCATTCGTCGTCGGCGAAGCTGCGATGGAGCAGCGTATCACGCGGGCGAAAGGCCGCATCGCCCGGGCCGGCGCGCCGTTCGAGACGCCCGGCCCGGTGGAGCGCGCGCAGCGGCTCGCCTCGGTGGCGGCCATGCTCTATCTCGTCTTCAACGAAGGCTATTCCGCCGGGCCGCGCGAGGCGCGCGGCGCGCTGGCGGGCGAGGCGATCCGGCTGGCGCGACTGCTGCTGCGGCTGTTCCCCGCCGAGCCGGAGATCATGGGGCTGCTCGCGCTGATGCTGTTGCAGCACGCTCGCGCCGGCGCGCGTTACGACGCCGCCGGCGGAGTCGTGTTGCTGGAAGACCAGGACCGGACGGCGTGGGACCGCCGCATGATCGACGAGGGGCTGGCCCTGATCGACAAGGCGATCCGGCATCGCCGCCGCGGCCCCTATCAGGTCAAGGCGGCGATCGCGGCGCTGCACGTGCGCGCCGCGACGCCGGAGGAGACCGACTGGCCCCAGATCGACGCCCTCTACGCCGCGCTGGAGGCGCTGGAACCCTCGCCGATCGTGACCCTGAACCGGGCGGTCGCCGTGTCGAGGACCAGCGGGCCGGAGGCGGCGCTGGATATGATCGCGCCGCTTGAAGCGCGGCTTTCCGGCTACTTCTACTTCTTCGGCGCGAAGGGCGCCCTCCTGATGCAGCTCGACCGCGCCGCCGAAGCGCGCGAGGCGTTCGGCCAGGCCATCGCGCTTGCCCAGACGCCGGCGCAGGCGGCTCACATCCGCCAGCACCTCGACCGCCTCGCGGCGGAAGGGCGAGCGCAGCCGGCCAGCTACGACGCCCTGGTGTCGGCGCGCGCGCCCGCACAACGTCCTGCGGGACGATCAGCAAA
>JAKAZA010000172.1 GCA_021816155.1 Pseudomonadota bacterium
CGCCATCCACCGCTTCCTTGTCGAGGCAAACGAAAATCCAAAACCCTTCCGCTGGACCAAGGACCCCGACAAAATCATCGCCGCCGTCAGACGCGGGCACCAAGCGTTGGATTCGCTCCACTAGCTCGCGGCACCAGCGCTCCTTCATCGTGCGCTCAATCACCTCGATACACTCGTAGAGGAAGGTTCCGGTGCCCGTCGCAGGATCGAGGACGCACACGAAAGGATCGCTGGGCTTGGTTCCACCGGGGGTCTTGAGGCCCCTGATTCGCTTCGCGACGTCACCCCAAGTATCCGTGGAAGCAAGACCATCCTCTAGTCCGAATTCCTTCTGAAGTAGGTCGTGCACGCTCCGCACGATGTACGAGACGACCGGGCGAGGCGTGAAGAAGACGCCGCGTTGGATCTTCTGCTTGCTATCGTAGGCCGCGAGGAACGGCTCGTAGAAGTGGATGACCGGATCGGTCGCTGTGTCGGAGCCCTTATCGCCCGCACCAAACACGTAGGTCACGTCGATGCGGTCGAGGAGATCGGCGACGTCGTCGACCAGCCAGAGCAGTCGTCCGCGCTGCTCATCAAGCTTGAGCGAGAGCGCCGACTTGAAGAGATCGTTCAGGAAGGGGCTCGCCGCCGGGAGGTACTTGAGTGCGCTCTGCCGCGTGAACCGATCGCCCGTCGTTGCGAGCTGGTCGTTGCCAAGCCATCGCGCGGTCAAGAGGCCGTAGGTGATCGTCTGCGCGAACGCGTCGGCGAACTCGTCCTCCTTCTGGTCATGCACCAGCGCGACCTTAAAGGCGTTGTACAGGTTGCGCAGCGGCCCCTTCTCCGGCTCGTCTTCGAGCTGACGGAGAGCGAGGCGCCTGAGGTAGCGGGCGCGGTACGCGAGCTCTTGCGCGAGCTCGGCAGGGTTGCGCACCTTCGCCTTGCTGACGACGAAGAAGCGCGAAAGCAGGTTCACGACGTCGGCGGCGTCCTTGTGGCTCTGGCCCTTGCGCAACTTCCCGGTGAGCTGCTCGCGTCCTTGCCACAGCTCGATGCTGGCCTGGTTCGTGTCGGGGTAGACAACGAGCACGTTGTGGAAGCGGTTATGCTTCTCGAGGTGCTGCCGCAGCTTCTCCGCCTGGGACTTCGCCTTGAGCGGATAGACAATGTAGCCAAGGAGACGGCTTCGGTCGTCTCGGAGTGTGACGCCGCTAAACGGGTTGATGCCGCCGTACTTCTTCTCACGCTCCTCCGGGTCGATGCCGATGTCGTGGTCGCTGGGCAGCGGGAACGCGCGCAGACGTCGCGCCGCGTCGGCCTTCTTCCGCAGGCCGAACCCACGCGCGATGGTATCGAGGAGATCGAGGATCGACTCCTGCACGTCCTTCTCGGCGACGGTCTTCTTCGTGCAGACCTCAAGTAGCTTCTCTGCCTGCTTGCGCTCATCGGTCGTCGTGAAGGCTTCCTGCCACGAGGCCTCGCCGAGCTTCTTGAACTGCCTCTCATAGATGAGGCCCAGCCGTTCACGCGCATCGGCGCGGTCCCACGTTCGCGCATGCTCGGTCAGGAAGAACGTCTCGAGTCCTTCGGTCTTGGCGTTGAACGTGCCAAAGCACGCGAGACGACCTGCGTGGCCCTCGCGCTCGTCGATGATCGACACGACGCACAGGGTCTCTTGCTTCTGGCCTTTCAAGGCCGAAGCGTCGAGGCCCTCGGCTCCCCGCTGGAAGCCCTCCAACGCCTCGGCCACAAGACGAGCGACGGCGTCTTCGGCGATGTCGAGGTGGGCGAGCTGGCGGGACTTGAACGCCGGTATGGCGAGTAGCTCGCAGTGCGTGAGGTTCGCTTCGATGAGCAGCGTGTGGTGCGGGCGCGTCGGTGTCTTGGGCCAGTAGCGAACCTCGTCGGGGATGTACTTCGCGACGGCATCGGTGCTGCGAATAACGGTGGCGCGCGGGATGGCTTGGCCGTCACCGAAGCCGGCCTGGAGCAGCGGCGTCACGAAGCGCGTGTCTTCAGTGGCCTCCGAGTCCGGCGCGTCGTCAGCGAAGTCGAAGCCCTCGATGTGGCCGGTGTCGTTCGTCGCCGCGCGTGCCGTCGTGCGCGGGGCTTCGCCAAGAACGTGGCGGATGAAATCGTCCTTGGTTAACATGCTTCCTCGCTGGGTTTCACGGTGGCAGGCGCTGCGTCGTCGTTACGCAACTGGAGAATTCGGAACCCTCGGATTTGAATGGCGCGGCGGTCTTCTTCGCTGAAGATGCCGGCGGCAATGGCCGTCGCCCCTTGCTGGAAGGGGCGGCCAACTTCGCGTCCAAGCTCTTCGAGAAGGATGTCGCCGTCGACGATTCGCTGGGAGGCGACCAGCAGATCTTCGGCGGCAACGGGGCGCGAGGCGTCTTCCGCAAAGCCGAGGTCTCTGCGTGTCGCGGCGGGGTGCGTGTTGCTATCGAGCACGAGCCAGAAATTCTTGCTCCACTTTACGGGCTTCTCTGCAGTCCACAGCCAGTGCGGAACACCATCGACCACGCGCGGTTGGAGCTGGCGCGTGTATTCCTTGGCCTCGCCTCCCTTACGGCCAAGCTGCGCCCACGCAAGGATGCGGTCGTCTTCGCGCCCGCCAACCTCACGAAGCCAGCCGTTCCACGCGGCGAGCCACTCGGCGTCGATGCCGCGCTCGCTCATCAGGCGACGCAGACGCTGTTGGTAGCCCGCGATCTGCTCGATGGCGCGGTCGCCCGACCAAGCGTTGAGCGCCGAGATGCCCTGGTAGCGGTACTCGGCCATCCAGTCGGCTTCGGCGCCAGTACCCTGTTCGAGGCCGAGGGTGAAGTCGATGGCGAGCGTCTTGTTGGCGATGCGCTCGCGGAGCTGGAGCTCCTTCTCAAGCTCGTCGGGCAGAAGCAGGTTCACGGTGACGGGCGCGGCGCCGGTGTGTTCGTGCCACCAGTAGCGCGGCGGCGGAACGCCGAGGTCACGCGCGAGCGCTTCTAGATCGGGGAAGCTCGTCGCCTCTTCGATGGCAGGGTTCAAGCGGCGGTCGATACGGCCCGCACGCTGGATCATGCGCACCGGGTTCCAGTGGACATCGAAGTTGATGAGCAGCGCGGCGTCCTGCAGGTTCACGCCCTCGGCGAGAACGTCAGTAGCGAAGAGGATGTCGGTGGGCTGCTTGAGCGCCTGCGTCCAGCCGTTGGTCCACAGCGCATCGAGCTGCTGCTGTTCGAGCGTCGACGCACCAGCCAGGTGCGGGCGCGAGGGGCCGAGCCGATAGAACGGCGCGAAGGCGTGAATAACGGCGTCGCGCTCCTCGGTCTCGCCGCTCACGACGGCGATGCGCCCGATGAGGTCGAGCACCTCTTCCTTCGACACGATGTGCCCCGCGCCCGTGGACAGGTCGCGCAGCACCGTCTTCCACTCACTGCGTTCGAGGACGGGGGCCGCGCGCAGCACCGAGTCCAGGTATGCGAGCGTGTCGGTGAACTGCGAGAAGACGATGCACTTCTGACCGTCCCTGCGTGCGCGCAGCAGACGGGTCACGAGTCGTTGTAGCTTGGCGTCGGTGACGATGCGCATCGCCCATGCTGCCGACGTCGGCCAGTCGACCTCCTGGCCGCCGTTGATGAAGCGCTGCGGCCAATCGCTCTGCGCGAAGCGCCCGAAGATGATGTCGGCGAGACCGGGAGCGACACGCAGCAGCGTGCCCAGATCGCGCGTGAGGTGCTCGCGCAATCCCCAGAGTCGATCGAGCTGCTCCTTGCGCTCCTTCGTCTGCTCGTCATCGGCGCCGAAGAGGTCGAGCTGCGGCGGCAGCGGGTCGTCGGTGTCAGCGGCAGCCTTCGCGCTCATGTGCGCGTTGCTCCATCGCTCGAGGAGGTCGGTCGCGCGCGTCTTCGACTTGGTGCCCGCCGTGAGCAGCGTGTCGATGCGGTCACGGTCCACGGGTTTCACCGCGTCGACGAGGTCCGCCAGTTCGGTAGCGAGCGCCTTCTCGCGCTTCTTGTCGCCGACCTCCCGGCACAGCTCGCCGAGCTGCTTGAGCCGATGCGCGTGCAGCGCGAGCAGCCGGAGCACGGTGATGAGGAACGCGACGGGCGACGACTCAAGGCGCTTGAGCACGAGCACCCGCTGGAGGCCGACCACCGACGAGACCTCGCCCGCGTCGCGGACGCCGTCGCGAACGTCGGCCCACATGTAGACCTTAAGCGAGAGGGGCGGCGTGTCCTTGTCGGTGACCTCGCCCTCGGTCTCGAAGAGCGGGAGGAAGCGCGCGAGCACGTCGCGGGTATCGTCGTAGACGTCCTCGTAGACGAGCTTCTCGGGCATGGCCGCGTCTGGCCGGAAGAGGAGCCGCGCGTTCGAGCCCTGCTCGCGTTCGATTTGCTTGCAGAGCGCGCGCGAGCGCTGGACCACGATGCGGTCGAGCAGCTCGCCCGCAATGCGCGCCGGCGCTTCGGCCGGAGGTTGGCCGCTCTGGATGGCGGCGCGCACCGAAGCCTGCTGCGCGGTGAGGCGCTTCTCCTGCTCCTTGAGGTAGTCGCCCACGCGGGGCACCTGCACGCCGAACTGCACATCGTCGCGGAAGTCGGGCGCGTAGGCGAACTTGGCTGAGGCGTCGCCGTGAATAAGCAGCGCCGCGACGTCGGCCGCGCCCTTACCCTTGGTGGCCTTCGCGACGCGCTCCTCGACATCCTTGAAGACGCGCGTGCGGTACTTGTCGGGCGTGAGGTTGTCGTTGAAGTAGAGCGGCTTGCCGAACATCAGCGCCGCCTGCTGGCGCAGATCTTCGAGGCTGTTGTTCACGGGGGTGGCAGTGAGCAGCAGCACCTTGCGGCGCAGGTCTTTGCGCGGCTGCAAGCGCAGGAGGTCACGCAGCACCGTGGTACGGCGCGCGCCGACGGAGCGGAAGTTATGCGCCTCGTCGACGACCACGAGGTCCGACAGGAGCAAGTGCTCCATGTCGCTTATGCCCGTGCGGCCGCGCGCGAGGATGTCGCTCGACGGTACGATGCGCGAGAGCTTCGAGTGTGAGATGACGCGAATGGAGGCGAGCGGCACGCCGTACGCGGCGAGTGGTGCGATGGCCTCCCGTTGCCAGGTGCTGACCACCGAGTTGGGCGAGAGCACTGTGATGCGGAACGGGTCGTCTGTCGTCGAGCGCTTCGTATCGGCGAGCTGGTCCCGCCACTGGTTCGCGTAGTGAACGGCGATCGTGGTCGCGACGTAGGTCTTTCCAAGACCGACGCCGTCGCAGAGCATCGCGCCGCCGTATTCCTCGAGCTGCGCGACGAGGCGCTGCGCGGCCTGCCGCTGGTAGGCGGCGGCCTGGTAGGTCTCCGTCTTCGAGTGCAATGTGCGCTGCTGGCCGACCATGCGCCCGATGTGGTCGAGCAGCACGAGCCATGCTTTCTCGCGCGGGCTGCACTCCTCGAGCGTCGAGACGCGGCGCACGGAACGCGTGAAGTGGGCGTCGACGAAGGCGCGCGCCTCGCGATCCCACTGGCGATGGGGCGTCGGCGAGAGCGAGGCCGGCGTGTCCCAATGGCCCCACGTATCGCCCGGGCGAACGTGGCCGAGCGTGAGGTGCGCGCAGAGGTGGAGCAGCATTTCGGCGATCAGCGAGGCGGGCTGCTCTAGGTCGACGGCGACGACGACGCGGTCAGCTTCGGGCACGAGCCGCGCGGTGGCACTCGCTTCTGGCGGCACGACGAAGGAGCCCTCGGGGGCGGGTGTCTTGTCGGCGATAGTCCACGCGAAGGGGATATCGAAGTGCGCGGCGAGGTGGGCATGCAGCTCGTTCAGCGCCTCGCGCGGGTTGCGCGTGAGCACGTCGTATTGTTCCCACCAGCCGGGCTCGGGCCTGCGCGGCGAAGGCGGCGGCGGCAAGCCCGTGACCCACAGAGGGGTGATTGCGCCCTTTGTGGTGGCGGCGCTCCAAACGGCGTCGCGGAGCGTGCTGCGCACCGGCTGGGCGTCGTCGCTCGGCTTCGTCGTGTTCCAAGAAAGCGGCTGCTCGCCGGTAAACTCGGCCTCTTTGAAGCCATCGCAGCGGAGCGCGAGCCCGACGAGTGCGTGCGCGGCGTCGACGGCGAGCCCCTCGGTGGTAGTCGGGAGCGCCAGCAGGGGGATGGGCGCGAGGACGTCGGCGTCGGACTGGAGCCACAGGCGCGAGGTGACGAGGCCGCTCATGAACGGCGCGCGGATCGCCACGGTGCCCGGCTCTGAGGCCAGGAGCGCGAGCTCGACGGCGATCGCGTGCTCGCCGAGCCGGAGCGCGAAGCGGAGCTTGTGGACGGCACCGCGTGTGAGCCGCTCGGCGATCTCCTCGGCGGTGAGATCTTCGCGAGGCGCGCCCGTCACCAGCGTCGCGGTGATCCTGGTGCTCGCGCCGAAGAGTAGGCTCGTGAGTGCGCGGAGGTAGTGTGTGACCTCGGCCGCCGACCCGAAACGCAGACGCACGCCGACCCGCGAGCAGCCTTCATGCGGACGCGCGATTTCACGCAGCTCGCTCGCTGGCTCGAGTCGTC
>JAKAZA010000033.1 GCA_021816155.1 Pseudomonadota bacterium
GTCGTCGAGCACGTAGCGCTCGGCGCCGACGCTGGCGGCGACTTCAGCCAGCGCCTTCAGCTCCGCAAGTTCGTGACGGAAGTAGACCGCCTCCCAGGTGTTGAAGTGCACCGGCCGCGCCTTGCCCTTCAGCCGCCCTCCGAGGATACGGTCGCGCACGAACGGATGGAGCCGGCCGGAGAGCCCGTTCAGACCGGCGGACGAGCGCGCGGCGTAAAGGATGGGCGTCTCATACGCCTGGCGGGGCGCCAGGATCATCTCGCCGGGCAGGAGGAGCTCGCCCGCCTGGGCCTGCAAACGCCCGTCGCGCAGGCGTTCGACGAGCATCCGCGCATCGCCGCTCCAGGCGAGGTGCAGCCCGACGACCTCGCCTGCGTGCTCCCCGAACCCCGGCTCGCCGACGACGAGGAACGGCGGCGCGTGATGCGAGGTGCGGCCCGTCCGGTTGTCCTTGACGAAGAGGCCGGTGGCCACGCGCTGGCGGGTCTGCTGGAACTCGTGGCCCCAGCGGCCGTCGAAGGCAAGCGTCTCGTCGTGGGCCAGCGGCAGCGCGGCCGGCGCGAGCCAGTTCACGGCGAGCGGTTCGTCGCCGGCGTTGACCAGCCGGGCGCGGAAGGCGGCGACGCCAGTGGCCGGATCGAGCGTGACGGTTTGCACGAGCTCGACGCCGGCGCGCGGATCGGCGAGCGCGATCTCCCATCCCTCGGCGACGGTCCGCGCCTCCACGTCCGCCAGCTGAGTGAGGAACGCGCCGCCAGGACGGAAGACTTCGACGGCGGGGTGGCCGGTGAAGCCGCACGCAGCCTCGGGCGCGAGGTTGAGCGCCTCGCCGTCGTCGAGCGTGCCGATCCCGATCGCGCGCTCCGCCAGGACCGCGAGACCGGTCTCAGCCGCGGGCGGCAGGGCCGGCCCCCAATAGATGAGCTGCGGCGGCCCGCCGTCGACCTGGAGCACGAGCGTGTCACCGCCACCGTCGAGGCGCAGCTGGCGCGCCATCAGCCGAGCCTCCAGGCGGCCACCCCGCCCGGCTCGAGCGCGGGTCCGCCGAGCACGAAGTGTGCGCCGTCCGGCGCGGGCGCGCGGCGCGGCGCGTCCGAATAGTTGACCGCGAACGCGAGGCCGCCCCTCGTGCGCAGCCGCACGCCCTCCTCGAGAGGAACCGTCGCGAGCCCGGCGTCCGCGACGAGCCGGCCGACCACGGCATCGGCCAGCCCCCGCTCCGGCCAGGCGGCCAGATAGTTCCAGCGGCCGGATTGGACCCAGGCCGGGCCGCCGTCTTCGAAAGTCGCCAGCGGCGCCAGCTCCGTCTCGATGCGCTCGCGCCACAGCCGCGAAACGAAGGTCGCCGCGCCGATCCGCACCGTGGGCCCACCGCCCGGCCTCAGGCTCTCGGCGCGCGTGACCTTCATCGGCAGTCTCGCCTGCAGGGGGCCCGGCGGCAGGTCCGACGGGGTGCGGCCGTCGACGGTGCGCGAGCCGGTGCGCGGGCCGAAGAGCACGCGGGCGCCCGACGCGTCGAGCCGCGCCAGCGTGTCCTCGCGAAGGATCGGCAGGCTCGGGCAGACGACGAGCCGGTAGCCGGCGAGGTCGCCGTCCGGGCCGACGATGTCGACGTCGAGGCCGAGCCGGCGCAGCGCCGCGTACATCTCGAACGCCAGCGGGACCCAGTGGAAGCCCTGGCCCTGCGGCTGGATGGCGAGATGCCACTCCGCCTCGGAGGCCATCGTCAGCGCCACCGGGGCGCGGCCGCACGGATCGAGCGCGCCTATCTCCTTCAGCTCCGCGGCGACCTGGCGCGCCTCGCGCCCGCCCTGGTCCTCCACGCGATCGGAACGGTTGAGCCCCGCGTGCATCTGCTCCTGGGCGAACGGGGCCTGACGCCAGCGGAAGTAGGTCACCGCCTCGGCGCCGTGCGCGAACGCCTCCCATGTCCAGGCGCGAACCATGCCGTCGACCGGCGCCGGATTGAACCTGGCCCAGTTCACGGGCCCGGGCTGTTGCTCCATCACCCACCAGCGGCCGCGCCCGACGCCGCGATAGAGATCGTGGTTGAAGGCCTGAACGTCGGGGTGGCCCTGGCGCAGGTGGCGGAGCTTCTCGTCGTCCCGGAACCACGCCTCCTGCAGGTTGCCGAGCGGGTAAGAGTCCCAGCTCGCGAAGTCGAGATCGCGCCCCAGTTTCCAGTGGTCGAAGCTGGTGTGGAAGCCCATGAAGTTGTGGGTGATCGGGCGACCCGGCGACAGGCGGCGGATGATATCCGCCTGCAGCCGGCTGAAGCTCGCCACCTCGTCGGAGGCGAAGCGCGCATAGTCGAGCCGGTGGCTCGGATTCGGCTCCGTGACGGTGAGGTTCGGCGGATCCACCTCGTCGAACGAGCGGAACTCCTCCGACCAGAAGACAAGACCCCAGGCGCGGTTCAGGGCGTCGACGGACTGATGGCGCTGGGCGAGCCATTCGCGGAAGCGCCGGGCGGCGTTCGGCGAGTAGCTGAGCGTGGTGTCGTGACAGCCGAACTCGTTGTCGATCTGCCAGGCGCCGAGCGCTGGATGGCGGCCGTAGCGCGTCGCGATCGCGCTCACGATCCGTGCGCTTTCGGCACGGTAGGTCTCGCTCGAGAAGCAGTAGTGACGGCGCGAACCGAAGCGGCGCGGACGGCCCTGCTGGTCCCAGGCGAGGATGTCGGGATGGGCGTCGACGAGCCACTTCGGCGGCGTCGCGGTGGGCGTGCCCATGACGATCGAGAGCCCCGCCGCGCCCAGCGTCTCGACCGCCTCATCGAGCCAGTCCCAGTCGAAATGGCCGGGGTCGGGCTCGATGCGGCTCCAGGCGAACTCGCCGATGCGCACGTGCGACAGGCCCATGTCGGCCATCCGCGCCGCGTCGTCGGCCCACCACTCGCGCGGCCAGTGCTCCGGATAGTAGCAGACCCCGAGCTTCATGCGCCTGCGCCTCCGAATGCGCCATGCCGCCCCTCGCCGCCAGCGAAGCGCTGCGCGCCGGCGCGACTCTCGCCCGTGGCGAGCGATGCGCGGCCGAGTTCGGCCTCATGCCGCGTGGCCGTCTCCCAGTCGAGGCTCCATTGGTCGAGCGCCGAGAGACGATCGTTGCGCAAGGTCGTCTGCGGGAAGGCCGAGAGCTGCGCCGCCAGCTCCAGCGCCGCCGCCAGCGCCTGGCCAGGCGCTGCGAGGCGGTTGGCGAGTCCGATCTCGAACGCTTCCTTCGCGCCGACCGGCCGCCCTGTGAGGATCAGGTCCATGGCGCGCGACTGGCCGATCAGGCGAGGCAGGCGGACGGTGCCGAGATCGATCAGCGGCACGCCGAACCGGCGGCAGAAGGCGCCGAACACCGCGTCCTCGGCTGCGACGCGCATGTCGCACCAGCAGGCGAGCTCCAGTCCGCCCGCCACGGCGTGGCCCTCGACGGCGGCGATCACCGGCTTGCCGAGCCGCAGGCGGGTCGGACCCATCGGCCCGAAGTCCCCTCCCATCACCAGGCGATCGCCGCGCTCGCCGGCGCCGACCGCCTTCAGGTCCGCCCCGGCGCAGAATGCGCCGCCCGCCCCGGTCAGGATGGCGACATCGGCCGCCGCGTCGGCGTCGAAGCGTCTGAAGGCGTCGTAGAGCGCGTGGGCGGTCGGGATGTCGACCGCGTTGCGCCGCTCGGGCCGCTCGATGGTGACGATCGCGGCGCGGCCCTCGAGGACATAGGATATGGTGGACATTGGCGCGGTTCCGCTCAGACTGGCGCGCCATCCATAGCCTCCCGCGGCGATCGGCGGCATACCCCTTCGACGCATGACTGAGCCCTGCGATCTCACCGCCGTCGCCGCCCGACGCCTGATCGGCGCCAAGGCGCTCTCAGCCCGCGAGCTGATGGAGAGCTGCATCGCGCGCACGCTCGCCGTTGACCATGCGGTGAACGCCATGGTGGCGCGCGACTTCGAGCGAGCGCTCGCCTCGGCGGCTGCGGCCGACGAGGCGGTGGCGCGGGGCGATGCGCTCGGCCCGCTGCACGGCCTGCCGCTGGGCGTGAAGGACCTGGAGGAGACGGCGGGGCTTCGCACCACCTTCGGCAGCCCCATCTTCCGGGATCACGTCCCCGACGCCGACCTCGGCGCCGTCGCGCGGGCCAAGGCGGCGGGCGCGATCGTGATCGGCAAGACCAACACCCCCGAATGGGGCGCGGGCGACAACACCCGCAACGCCGTCTACGGCGCCACCGGAAATCCCTTCGACCCGACCAAGTCGGCCGCCGGCTCGTCCGGCGGCTCGGCGGTGGCGCTGGCCTGCGGCATGGCGCCGATCTGCACGGGCTCCGACACCGGCGGCTCGTTGCGCAACCCTGCGGCCTTCTGCGGCGTGGTGGGCCTGCGCCCTACGCCGGGGCTGGTTCCCAACGAGAAGCGCGCCTTCGGCTGGAATCCCTTGTCGGTGCTGGGCCCGATGGGCCGCACGGTGGCGGACGCGGCGCTGCTGCTGTCGGCGATGGCGTCGGACGATCCGCGCGATCCGCTCGCCACAACCATCCACGGCCAGACCGTGCGACGGCCCGACGACTTCTTCCCGCCGCCCGCCGTCGACCTCTCGACGCTACGCGTCGCCATCACGCCCGATTTCGGCTTCGCCCCTACCGAGCGTCACATCGCAGAGGTGCTGGCGGAGAAGACCGCGCTCTTCCGCGGCGTCTTCGCCCGCGCCGACGACGGCTCGCCCGACTGCGCCGGCGCCGACGAGACCTTCGCGGTGCTCCGCTCGCTGCACTACCTGACCACGCACCTGGAAAACGTGCGCGCCCGGCCGCAGGACGTCGGCCCGAACGTCACGACCAACGTCCATGAGGGTCTCGCCTATTCGGCCGTGGACGTGGCCCGCGCGATGGCCGGGCAGGCGGCGATCTACCGGCGCTGGCAGGCGTTCTTCGAGGACTACGACCTGATCCTCGCGCCCTCGATCACCGTCTCACCACGGCCCTGGACCGAGCTCTATCCGGCCGAGATCGACGGGCGCCCGACGCGCAGCTACTTCCACTGGCTCGCCCTCGCCTACGCGGCGACCCTCCCGGGACATCCGGCGCTGTCGCTGCCCGTGGGACGCGACTGGAACGGCATGCCGTTCGGCCTGCAGATCGTGGGCCCGCGCGGCGGCGACGCGCTGGTGCTTGCGGCCGCCGCCGCTCTCGAGAGGCTGCTGGCGGACATCCCCGGCGCCGCACGCCCCGTTCCCGACATCGCCGGCCTGATGGCCGCGCCGCCGATCGCGCAGGCGCCCGGCTTCCTCGGTTTCGGGTGACCTCCCCCGCAGGGGGCCCTGCGGGGCGTGCGTCCGGAGGCCAGGTTCCCGCGTTGATGTCGCATGACCAACAGTTTCAGAAGGAGCGTCGGACGCACGGCGAGCGGTCTCGTCGCGGGCTTCCTGGCCCTGGCGATCGTTTCGCCATCGGCCGCCGCGGTTCGATACTCCGCCGGGCGTTCGCCGGCCACCGCAGCGGACCACGTCGTCGCCCGCGAACCCGGCTGGACATGCGAGAGGCAGCTGCTTCCGTACGACGCCGCGACCGGCAAGGCGATCTGGCGATCGACGACTGTCTGCGGGCCGCATGCCGCGTTGCGGTAGCGCGGCGTGCGGCTCAGGGGACGAGCGCCGCTGCGAGCGGCGCCGCAGCCTCGGGCAGGATCAGCTGCAGCCGCCCGGCGCCGGACTGCGCGACGCCCCGGACGCCGGCGCGTCTGAGACCGGCCGGGTCGAGCGCGCCTGGATCGACCACCTCGATCAGCAGCCGGTTCGAGGCCGCCTCGACCTGGCGCACGTTGGCGTGACCGCCGAGCGCCTCCAGCATCGCAGACGCCCAAGCGGGATCGGCGACAGGCGCCGCCAGGGCCGACGCGGTCAGCCCTGGTGCGGCGGACGTCGCGGAGGCCGCACCACGCTCGCTGAGCGCCTCACGCATCTCGCGGGCGACCTCGTCGGCGATGGGACCCAGCACCACCTGCAGATCGCGCGGCGAGGGGCGGACGAGGCCGCGCGCGCCGAGTCCCTTGAGCACGGCCTCGTTGATCGCGGCCGGATCTGCGATGACAAGGCGCAGGCGCGTGGTGCACGCGTCGATCGAGACGAGGTTGGCCGCGCCGCCGAGCGCCGCGATGAAGCGGCGCCCACGCGGCGCGTCGGCGAGGGCGGCGGGCGGGGCGGCCGGCTCGTCGATCGGCTCGCGCCCCGGCGTCTTCAGGTCGAACCGCACGATGGCGAAGCGGAACAAGGCGTAATAGACGCCGGCGTACGCGAGGCCGACCGGGAGCAGCATGAGCGGCCTCGTCGCCTTGCCGAAGTTGATCACGTAGTCGAAGAAGCCGGCTGAGAAGCTGAAGCCGAGCCGGACGCCCAGCGCGTTCATGATCACCATGGCGAGCCCGGTCAGGGCCGCGTGCAGGGCGTATAGGCCAGGCGCCAGGAACATGAAGCTGAACTCGACCGGCTCGGTGACCCCGGTCAGGAAGGAGGTCAGCGCCAGCGACGCGAGCAGGCCGCCCACCGCAGCGCGCCGCTCCGGCCGCGCGCTGCGCCACATCGCCAGACACGCCGCCGGCAGGCCGAACATCATGACCGGGAAGAAACCGCTCATGAACGCGCCGGCGCTGGGGTCGCCGGCGAAGAAGCGGGCGATATCGCCGGTGTGGCCGTGGAAGTCGCCGACGATGAACCAGGCGACGTTGTTCAGGATGTGGTGCAGCCCGGTGACGATCAGCAGCCGGTTGAGGGCCCCGTAGGCGAAGAGGCCAAGCGGCCCCGCGGCGACGATCGCGCCACTCAGGCTGTCGACACCGCGGTCGATCGTGTTCCAGCCCATCCCGAGCGGCAGAGCGAGCGCGAGGCCCGCAACGCCGCTGACGATCGGCGCGAACCGGCGTCCGCCGAAGAAGGCGAGGTAGTCCGGCAGCCGTATCTGGCCGTAGCGGTTGTAGGCTACGCCCGCGACGACGCCCGAGAGGATGCCTATCGGCACGCCGAGGTGCGAGAGCGTGTCGGCCCGGAACGCGGTCGCCGCGAGATCGGCCGCCCTGCCGCTCATGCCGGCGAGCTTCTCCGGCGGCACGGTCATCAGGGCCTCGGCGCCGCTGGTCGCCACGAGGTAGCAGACCACGCCTGCGAGACCGGCCGCGCCATTGCCGTCCCTGGCGAACCCGACCGCGACGCCGATGGCGAAAAGCAGGCCGAGGTTGCGGAACACGGCGTCGCCGGCGGCGGCGACGAAGGAGATGTCCAGCAGGTCCGGTTGCCCGAGGCGCAGCAGAAGACCCGCGACCGGCAGGACGGCGATCGGCAGCATAAGCGCCCGGCCGAGCGGCTGCAGGAGGCCCAGGATAGAGGGCGGGCGGGTCTCGCTCATGGGGCGGCTCCCAGCTTGGCGGCGATCGCGGGGCGGGGCGGCGTCAGGGCCCGGACTTCGGCGGCGGAGGCCAGCGACAGCACGCGCTCGGCGAGGCTCCGGCATTCGTCCATCGTCAGCTCGCGGATGGCGGCCTTCAGTTCCGGGATCGCGGCCGTCGCGGCGGAAAGCTCGGTCACGCCCAGACCGATCAGGATCGGCGCGGCGGCGACCTCGGAGGCGAGCGCTCCGCACACGGCCACCCTCCGCCCCCGCCTCGCGCCGCCGCGCGCGGCCTCGCCGATCAGGCGCAGCACCGCCGGATGCATGGCGTCGATCTCGGCGGCGAGCTCGGGGCTCGCGCGATCCATCGCGAGCGCATACTGGGCGAGGTCGTTGGAGCCGATGGAGAGGAAGTCAGCCTCGGCCGCGAGCAGATCGGCGGTGATCGCGGCGGCCGGCGTCTCGACCATGATCCCGAGCGGTGGAACCGCGGCGCCGAGCTCTGCGGCCAGCCCAGCGAGGTGCCCGCGGGCGGCCCGCACCTCGGCCAGGCTCGACACCATGGGCAGCATCACGCGGGCCTGACCCGCGGGCCGCACCCGCAGGATGGCGCGCAGCTGGGCGCGCAGCAGCTCGGGAAAGGCGAGGCCTGCTCGGACGCCGCGCAACCCCAGCGCCGGGTTCTCCTGCGCCGGCAGCAGCAGATAGGGGACCGGCTTGTCGGCGCCGGCGTCAAGCGTGCGGATGACGAACGGTCGGCCGGCCAACGCGTCGGCGACGGCCTGGTAGGCGGCGAGTTGCTCGTCCTCGGACGGCGCAACCTCGCGGTCCATGAACAGGAACTCGGTGCGCAGCAGACCGCAGCCCTCGGCGCCCGAAGCTACGGCGGCGGCGGCCTCCGCCGGCGTGGCTAGGTTGGCGAACACCTCGATGCGCGTCCCGTCGGCCATGCGGGCCGGCTCGCCGGCGACCGCCGCCGCCCTGGCGCGGCGGTCGCGGCGCTCGGAGAGGCGCGCCTCCGCGGTGGCGATCTCGGCCGAGCCCGGCGCCATCCGCAGCCGCCCCTCGTCGCCGTCGAGGATGACGAGGCCGCCGTCCGGCGCATCCAGTACGGCCGGACCCAGCGCCACGACGGCGGGGATGTCCATCGCCCGGGCGATGATCGCGACGTGCGAGGTGGGGCCGCCGCGGGCGACGGCGACGCCGGCGAGGCGTCCAGGATCGAGCTCCATCAGTTGCGAGGGCAGCAGGTCGTCGGCGACGACGATGGCGTTGTCGGGCAGCGCGAGCGGACTGCGCGCGCCGCCTGAGAGCCGCCGCAGGACCTGGCGTCGCAGATCGGCGAGGTCGGCGGCGCGCTCGGCGAGATGCGTGTCCCCGACACCGCGGAGTTGCTCCTCGAAACCGCCGACCGCCCGGCTCCACGCCACGCCCGCGCTCGCCCCGGCGGCGACGGCGGCGAAGGCCGCGCGGCGGAGTTCGTGGTCGCCGAGAAGGGCGAGATGGGCCTCGGCGATCTCGCGACCATGGGACGCGGCGACGTCGGCGCGCGCGGCCAGCGCCGCCTCGGCGGCGGCCAGCGCCTCGGCCAGCGCGGCGCGCTCCACGTCGGCCGGACCCGTGATCGCGTCGACCGCCGGCTCCGCGTCGACCAGCCGCAAGGCCGGGCCGATGGCCAGGCCGGGCGCCGCCGGGACCCCGACCAGCGAAGACGGAGTCGCCTCCGGCCGCGGCGCAGCCTCGGACGCGGTCGACGGCGCGGGACTTTCGCCCCCCTGTCCCAGAAGCCTGGCGAGCGCCTCGAGCGCTTCGGCGGCGTCGTCCCCCGCCGCGGCGAGCTCGACCTCCTCGCCCATCGTGACCGCCAGCGCCATGACTGAGACCGGACTGCGCGCGCTGGCGATCCGTCCGCGCGCCTCGACGCCGATTTCGGCAGCGAACTGCGCCGCTTCTCGCGCGACCAGGGCGGCGGGGCGCGCGTGGAGGCCGTGGGCGAGCGCGACCCGCACCCGCCGGCGCAACCGCCTGTCCGCGGGCGCAGCCGGGCCGTTCGAGGCCCGCGGCGTGAGCGGGCGCACCGTCAGCACCGGCTCGCCGAGCACGACTTCGCGACCGGTGACGGCGCCCTCGACCACATGCGCCGCGCCGCCGACCACCACGATGGGCGAGACGAGACTTGCGGCGCGGCGCGCGATCAAGTCGAGATCGAAGCGCAGAAGAAGATCACCGGCGCCGACGCGGTCGCCGGCGGCGACCAGCGCCTCGAAGCCCTCGCCGCCGCAGCTCACCGTCTCGAGGCCCACGTGCATCAGGATCTCGACCCCGTTCTCCGCCCGCAGCGTGACCGCATGGCGGCATGCGTGCAGCCCGACGATCCGGCCAGCGCAGGGCGCCCGCAGCTCGCCGGCCACCGGGTCGATCGCAAGGCCGTCGCCGAGCATCCGGGCGGCGAACACCGGATCCGGCGTCTCCTCGATCGGCAGGGCCCAGCCGGCGAGCGGCGCGGCGAGCAGGAGTGGCTCGGTCATCGCGGATCGACCTGCGCCCAGCCGACGACCCACATCGGATCGAGGCTCCGCTGCGTGAACTCGAGGCAGAGGTCGGACCAACCGGACGTGGGCGGCGCCTCGGCCTCGAGCACGGTGACGCCGGGATCGCGCGCCGCGGCGGCCAGCGGGATCGAGGCGATCTGCTTGCCGCCGCAGCCGTCCGAAATGTCGAGCTCGCCGAACGGCGTGCGCGGCGCGCGGAGCGGAATCTTGGTCCGGTCGCCGCCGAGCTGGAAATTGAACGGCAAGCGGGTGACGGCCACGCTCAGCCGGGCGCCGCGCGTCAGGTCCGCGTGCGGGTAGATCCAGCAAGGGTTCATCGCGTCGACCAGGTAGCGCTGGCCGCGCTGGGCCTCGAGCGGCGCCTCGAGGTTCAGGACCACCCGGCTGGTGCAGAGCCGCATCTGCTGGTCGGCGAGGCGGCTCGGATGGGCCGGGTCGATAGGCGCGTCCGCCGGCCCCGGAACGTCATCGGCGAAACCGAGCGCACGGTCGCGGGCGAGATCGGCTTTCAGGCGCGCGGCGAAGTCCGTCCAGTCCTTGCGCGCCGGATCGGTCCACCCGAGCTCCGCGAGCGCCTCGGCCCGCGGGAACGCCATCAGGGCGACGTCGCGCTCGGTCGGCATGTGCTCGGACCAGAGCTGGGCCTGGACGCCGAGGATATGCGCGCGCCCGGCCGCCGGCGTCTCGGCCGGCGCCGGGTCCAGCCGATACACGTCCTCGATCGAGACCACCGTCCCCCGCCCCGGCGGTTCAGCCGGGTCGGCCGCCTGGCGGTTGTCGAAGTATAGCGTCGGAGCGGTGGCGATCACGGCGTCGTGGCCGAGCGCGATCGCCCGGGCGGCGCCGTCCGCGTGCCACGACACGACCGCTGCGTCCGCCGGAAGGCGCGTTCCGCCCGTCACGATGTCGTCCCAGCCGATCATGCGCTTGCCCCTCGTCGTCAGGAAGGCGCCGATCCGACCCAGGAGCCAACCCTGAAGCGCATCCTCGTCGGCGAGACCGAGCCGATGCATCTCGGCCCGGATCGCCGGAGAAGCGCGCCACTCGTCCTTCACCGCCTCGTCGCCGCCGATATTGATCCAGGAGCCGGGGAAGAGCTCGGAGACTTCGCCGAGGACGTTCTCCATGAAGCGGATGTTCGCCTCGCTCGGGTCGATGATCGCCGGGAACACGCCCCAGTCGCCCTCGACGCCCGGATCGGGCGGCGACGATCCGAGTCGGGGATAGGCGATGATGGCGGCCAACGCGTGTCCCGGCATCTCGATCTCCGGAACGATCGTGACATGCCGTCGCGCCGCGTAGGCCACGATCCGCCGCACCTCGGCCTGGCTATAGAACCCGCCGTAGCGCACCGGCTTGCCGGTCGCCGGGTCGATGGCGCCGCGCCAGCCACCGACGCCGGTCAGGCGCGGGTAGCGGCGGATCTGCAGCCGCCAACCCTGGTCGTCGGTGAGATGCCACTGCAAGGTGTTGAGCTTGAGGAGCGCCATGCGGTCGATCAGGCGCTCGACGAAGGCGACGGACTGAAGGTGGCGCGCCGAGTCGAGCAGCAGGCCGCGCCAGGCGAAGCGGGGCCGATCCACGATGTGGACGGCGGCGACCGTCGCCGGACCTCTGCCGCCAGCCGCGGTCATCAGCCGCCAGAGCGTGACCGCGCCGTAGAAGAGGCCCACGTCCGTGCGCGCGGCGATGCGAACCGCGCCGTTCGCCGCGTCGAGCGTATAGCCCTCGGGCCCGAGGTCGGGCCCCCCGTGGACGAAGACGATCGCCGGGGTGGTCCGGCCGATCCTCAGCCGTAGGCCGCGCGAGCGCATCGCGAGACGGGCCAGGTAGTGCGCGGTCCAGGCTGCTGAGGCGTCGCCGGCCGGGACCGCGATGCGCGCGCCGCGGGCGACGGCGACCGGCGCGGCGCCGGCGACCGGATCGGCCACGAGCGGCCGGGGCGTGACCGAGATCGTGTCGGCCCATGCGGGCGAAACCAGCGAGGCCGTCAGCGCCAGTGCGGCGATGTGCCGGCCGACGAGCCCCATCAGCGCGTCTCGGTGACCTTGGAGAGACCTCGCGGACGGTCGGGGTCGAGGCCGCGGGCGAGCGCCAGGGCCGCCACGAGGCGGTAGAAGCTCAGGATGTAGGCGACGGGCTCGAGCACGGGGCAGGCCCGTTCCGCGGGCAGCGTCAGGACTCCCTCCTGCGCCTCGCCGCCCACCTTGATCACCGGCGCGCCCTGCCGCGCGGCCGCGGCGCAGGCCGCCTCGACGCCGGCGCGCGTTTCGTCTCCCTGCGCGAACGCCAGCACGGGAAAGCCAGGCCCCACCAGCGCCATCGGACCATGGCGCACCTCGGCGGCGCTGAACGCCTCGGCGTGCAGGCCGCACGTCTCCTTCAGCTTCAGCGCCGCCTCCTCGGCGATCCCGAAGCCGACGCCGCGGCCGATCACGTAGAGGCTGTGCGCCGGCGCGAGCGGGGCCAGCGCCGGCGTCCAGTCGAGCGCCCAGGCCCGCGCCAGCAGATCCGGCAGGGCGCACAGCGCATCGGTCAACTCGGGGTCCCCGCCCCAGAGCGCGACCAGCTGCAGGATCGCCGACAGCGCGGCGATGAACGACTTGGTGGCCGCGACGCTGAGCTCAGGTCCGGCGAGAAGCGGCATGGTCACGTCGGCCTCGCGCGCCAGCGGCGAGGCGGCGTCGTTCACCATCGCGACCACCAGCGCGCCCGCAGCGCGGGCGGCCGCCGCGGCCGCCAGGATGTCAGGGCTGCGGCCGGACTGGGAGATCGCCAGGCACAGCGTCTCGTCCATCGCCGGCGCCGCGTCGTAAACCGAGCTGACCGAGGGCGCGTTCGACGCGGCGAGCACCGCGAGGCGCGTTTCGATCACGTAGCGTGCGAATGTCGCCGCGTGGTCCGAGCTGCCGCGCCCCAGCGTGACCACGGCTCGCGGCGGGCGCCGGCGCAGCCGCCCGGCGAGCTCGCGGACGAGGGGAGCGTTGGCCATCAGCTGGGCGCGGACCACGTCCGGCGCCTCGGCCGCCTCGCGCCACAGCTGCGTATCGCGCTGGGTTTCTACGCCTTGGTTCAACCGGGGCTCCCGCTCACGCGGGAGAAACTAGCCGACTTCGCGGGCGGGTTCAGCCGCCGCGCGCGGAACCTGAAGCGCCGCGAGCTTTTCCAGCGTCCTACCGCGCCAGGTCAGGTCCTCCGCCAGGCGCTGGGCGAGGTCTCGTATGCCGGGGTCATAGAGGTCGCCGGCGTCGACGACGACCTCGGACAGGGCGCGAACCTGATCGATCGCGGTCGCGAGGTCCCGCAGGTGATCGAGCGAGGCCTTGCGCGCCTCCTCGAACAGCTCGCGGGCGCGCAGGCCAGGCGGCGCCTTCTCGACCAGGGCGAGATCAGTGGTCTTGCGAGTGTGGACAGCCATGGCCGCCTCCTATCTCGAAGTCGCGGCCGCCGGGGCCGCGACATGAATGAAGATGCTTGCGGGCGGCGCGCCGAACGTGACCATCCAGAGCACCGTGCTGGCCGTCACGATGGCGGTGACGACCGTCACCAGAGCACCGAGACCTGGCAGGGCGTTTCGGGACTGACCCATGGGACGAGACCTTCATAATCACAACGACCGCTCCCAAATAAGAGCGTGGCCCTCCCTTTCAAGAGCGATCATTGTGATAAATCTCGATACCGCCCCTAGAAGACGTGGCAGGCCGCGCGAGTTCGACATCGAGACGGCGCTGATCCATGCGGCCGAGACGTTCTGGCGCCTGGGCTACGAAGGCGCCTCGATCGTCGACCTGACGTCCGCCATGGGGATCACGCCGCAGAGCCTGTACGGCGCGTTCGGCTCGAAGGCCGAGCTCTACAAGCGCTCGCTGAGTCAATACCTCGAGACGGCGGGCGCCTTCGCACGCGAGGCGCTGGGCCAGGAGCCGACCGCCGCGCGCGCCGTCTGCAGGCTGCTCCGCGCCGCGCCGCACGAATTCTGCCGGCCTGGGAGCCTCCCTGGCTGCATGGTCTCGACCGGCGCCATCGCCTGCGCCGAGGAGAATGCCGACATCGCCGCGCACGTGGCGAGCCTGCGGGCCCAGAAGCTGGCCCAGGTGCGCGACCGGCTGGAGCGGGGCCTGGCCGAGGGCGACGTCCCGCCGCACACGGACATCTCCGCACTCGCCCGCTTCGTGCAGGCCGTGATGCTCGGGATGTCGCTGCAAGCCAGGGACGGCGCGAGCGAAGCCGAGCTCGCGGCCGTCGCCGAACTCGCCTGCGCGGAGGTGGCGCGCCAGGCCGCCGGCTGACGCTCCGGCGGTCGAACTTGCCAAGCGGCGTGCGCCGTCGCAACGTTTGCGCCCATGAGCCCCGGACGCCGCCGGTGAAGACGCTGCCGCGAGATTCGCGCCTCCTGCGCGCCGTCGCCGCGGCTTCTCGCTTCCTTCCCGCCCTGCGCGAGCCGGATCGCGGCTCGGGCGGGCACGATTCCTACTTCGCCGGGCTGCAGGCCGCACTGAAGCGGGCGGGCGTCGCGCAGCCGACGCTGGTCGTCGACATCCGCCGGCTCGCCTCCAACATCGCCACCGTGCGCCGCGCGCTGGCCCCGACGAAGCTCGCGTTGCGCGTGGTCTCCAAGTCGCTGCCGGCGCCCAAGCTCCTCGACGCTGTGCTGGCCGGAACGGGATCCGACAAGCTCATGGTGTTCAACGGCGTCATGCTCGACGAGATGGTCGCCCACCATCCCGAGGCGGACGTGCTGCTGGGGCGGCCGCTGCCGGCCATGCAGGTCGCCGATTTCGTGCGGCGCCACGCCAACAGTCCGGCCGCCTCGGCGCGCCCGCAGTGGCTGGCCGACAGCCCGCCGCGCCTGAAGCAATACGCCGAGATCGCTCGCGGGGCCGCGGCGACGCTCAGCGTCAACCTCGAAGTCGACGTCGGTCTCCACCGCGGCGGCCTTGCGGACCTCGCCGCGCTCGCCGAAGCGCTCGATATCGTCGCCGCCGAGCCCTCGCTGCGACTGACCGGGATCATGGGCTACGACGCGCACGTGACGGGCGCGACCTCGCCCACCGCCGAGGTGGCGAAAGTGACCGAACGCTACGGCGCGGCCGTGCGCCTCGTCGCCGAGAAGGCGGGCGGCCTCAGGGGTCTGACGCTCAACACAGCGGGCAGCCCCACCTATACGCTGCGTCTCGCCGACCCCTACGCCACCGAGGTCGCGGTCGGCTCGGCGTTCGTGAAGCCCGCGCACTTCGATTTGCCAACGCTCGCCGACCACGTACCCGCCGCCTTCATCGCCGAGCCGGTGCTGAAGGTGATGGACCCCGCCGTGTTCCCGCGCCGAGAGACGCTCGGCGAGGCCTACGCCGCGCTGGACCCCAACACGCGCCGCGGCTTCTTCCTCTACGGCGGCTACGGTGACGCCAAGCCCGTCTCGCCGCCGGGCCTGAAGTTCAGCCGCATCTGGGGCGGACGCGGGATGCTCGAAGCCTCGGACAGGGTCGAACTGGCCCAGGACGACTTCGTCTTCCTGCGGCCCACCGAGAGCGAGGGCGTCTTTCTGCAGTTCGGCGACATCGCCGTCTACGATGGCGAGGCGATCAGCGCCTGGTGGCCGACGTTCCCGGTCCACGCCTGAGACGAAGGAGGAAGCCGCGCCATGGACGACGCCGCCGGAGCCAGCCGCGAGGCCGTCGCGCTCGCCGGTCTCGACGCGCCGGCCGAGATCATCCTCGACCGCTGGGGCATTCCGCACATCTATGCGAGCACGCAGCACGACGCATTCTTCGTCCAGGGCTGGAACGCGGCGCGCGACCGCCTCTGGCAGCTCGACCTCTGGCGCAAGCGCGGCCTCGGCCAGCTCTCGGCGAACTTCGGCCCGGCCTACGTGGCGCAGGACCGCGCAGCGCGGCTCTTCCTCTACCGAGGCGACATGGAGGCCGAGTGGGCCGCTTACGGCCCGGACGCCAGGGCCTGGACCGAGGCGTTCGTCGCGGGCCTGAACGCGCGCGTGACCCAGGTGCTGGCCGGCGCCGCGCCCCTGCCGGTCGAGTTCAAGCTGACCGACACGAAGCCCGACCACTGGACCGTCGACGAGCTGGTCCGCATCCGCAGCCACGGCATCAGCAACAACGCCGAGGCCGAGACGCTCAGGGCGCGGGTGGTGAAGAGCGGCGCCAGCCCAGACGCCGACCGACTGCGCCGCGGCGTCCAGCCCTGGGAGCACGAGGTGCGCATCCCGGAGGGGCTCGATCCCGCCGACATTCCGGACGACCTGCACGCGACCTATGCGCTGGCTGTCAAGGAAGTGAGCTTCGCCACGCCTGAGCCGCCGGCGGCGGCTGACGCCGACCGCGCGGCGATGGAGCTGAGCCAGGGCTCCAACAACTGGGCGATCTCCGCCGCGCGCACGGCGACCGGGCGTCCGATCCTCGCGAGCGATCCGCACCGGGTGATGACCGCGCCCTCGATCCGCTACCTCGCCCACCTGAACGCGCCGGGGCTCACGGTCATCGGCGCGGCCGAGCTGCACCTGCCGGGGGTCACCATCGGGCACAACGGTCGCTGCGCCTTCGGCATCACGACCTTCATGATCGACCAGGCCGACCACTACGTCTACGAGCTGAACCCCGCCAACCCGCGCCAGTACCGCTATGACGGCGCCTGGGAGGACATGCGCCTAGTCGCCGAGACGATCCCGGTGCGCGGGGCGCCGGACGAGACGGTGGAGCTGGCGTTCACTCGTCACGGGCCGGTGGTGAAGGAGGACCGCGACCGCGGCCGCGCGTTCGCCCTGCGCAGCGTGTGGTTCGAGCCGGGGACATCGTCCTATCTCTGCGCCGCGCGCTACCAGACCGCGGCAGACTGGCCCGCATTCCGCGCCGCCCTCTCACATTGGCGCGCGGCGCCGATGAACTTCGTCTACGCCGACGTCGAAGGGACCATCGCCTGGCAGCCGGCGGGCCTGGCGCCGAAACGCCGCAACTGGGACGGGCTCCTGCCCGTCCCAGGTGACGGGCGCTACGAATGGGACGGGTTCGCCTCGCAGGACGAGTTGCCCGGGACCATCAACCCCGAGCGCGGCTGGGTCGCCAGCGCCAATGAGATGAACCTGCCGTTGGGCCACCCCTCCCGCGAGTTGAACCTCGGCTATGAATGGGCCGACCCGGGGCGCATCGACCGTATCGCCGAGGCGTTGAACGCCGGCGAAGGCTCGACGATCGCGGATTCCGCCCGGCTGCAGACCGACGTGAAGAGCAGGACCGCCTTGCGCGCCGTCCGGCTCCTCGACGGCCTGACGTCGCCGGACTCTGACGTCGCCGCGGCGCTCGCCCTGCTCGCCGCGTGGGATGGCGTCGAAGCGCTGGACAGCGCACCCTCGGCGATCGCCGAGGTGTGGATGAACAAGCATCTGGCGCCCGCCGTCGCTCGCCGCGTCACGAACGAGGCGGCCGCGGCGGTGATCGCCTACGGCTCGCCCTATGGCGCGACCCGCTATCTGGAGACGCTGGGGCCCGGCCTCGGCCCGGATCCGCTGGCGGCGCGCACGGAGATCCTGCTGGCGAGCCTCAGAGCGGCGCTCGACGAGCTGGAGGCGCGGCTGGGCGGGGACATGGCCTTGTGGCGCTGGCGCGACCTGCACCACGCGCACCTTGTCCCGGCCGCCGCGGCGCGCGCCGACCCGGGCTTGCGCGCCGCAATGAGCCACGGCCCGACGCCGCTGCCCGGCTCGGCCTGGACCGTCTGGGCCTCGACCTACCGGATGGAGGACTTCGCGGTGACGCAAGGCGCCTCGTTCCGCATGGTCGTGGACGTGGGCGAGTGGGACAACAGCCTCGTCATCAATACGCCCGGCCAGTCGGGCGAGGTCGGAAGCCCGCACTACGGCGACCTGTTCGCCCTTTGGGCGCAGGGCGCGTACGTTCCGATGCTCTGGTCACGCCCGGCGGTCGAAGCCGCCGCCGAGACCGTGTTCGAGCTGGCCCCGCCCTGAGGTCGGTTGCCCGGGGCCCCGGCTGCGGCGCATGCCCGCTCGCCGGCCCTCCGCCGGACTGCCGCGAGCGTTCGGCCTAGATGTCCGCGAGGCGCACCGGCGCGCCCAAGCGCGCCGACCGGTTCGCCGCCTCGGCAAGCGCCAACGCCCGTACGCTGTCCAGATATCCTGTCGCGGGCGTCGCCGCCCCCGCCAGCACGTCGGCGAAGTGGTCGAGTTCGGCGCGGTAGGCGGCCGCGTAGCGCGCCTGGAAACTGTCGGCGATCGGCGCCGCAAGGGCGCCGGCCTCGGTCCATGCCTCGAGCGTCGCGACGCGAGGATTGCCGGCCATCGCCATGCCGGCCGAGCCGTAGGCCTCGGCGCGCTGGTCGTAGCCGTAGGCGGAGCGGCGCGTGTTGCTGATCAGGCAGAGCCGGCCCGATGGGAAGCGCAGCAGCGTGCGCGCGGTGTCCACGTCGCCGGCCGCGGCGATGGCCGGGTCGATGAGCGCGCTCGCCCAGGTGAACACCTCGACCGGCTCCTCCTCGAAGAGCCAGCGCGCCACGTCGAAGTCGTGGATGGTGAAGTCGCGGAAGAGTCCGCCGCTCGTGGGGATGAACGCCGGCGGCGGCGGACGCGGGTCGTGGCTGATCAGGTTCGCGGACTCGAGGCGCCCGATCGCGCCCGATGCGACCTTGGCCTTCAACGCCTGGAAGTGCGGGTCGAAGCGGCGGTTGAAGGCGACGTAGAGCGGCGCCGGCGGCGTCGCGAGTCCGGGATGGGCGCGCAGGCGGGCCAGGTCGAGGTCCAGCGGCTTCTCACAGAAGACGGCCTTGCCGGCGGCAAGCGCCGCCAGCGTCTGGTCGAGGTGCGCACCGGTAGGACTCGCGACGATCAGTCCGGCGAGCGAGCCGTCGGCCAGCGCCTCGTCGAGCGTCGCCACGCCACAATCCAACTCGGCGGCGAGGGCGTCCGCCTCGGCCGTGCGCGGCTCGATCACACACGCCAGTTCGAGGCGCGAATTGGCGGCGGCGTTGCGGCCGTGCACGACGCCCATCCGGCCGGCGCCGATCAGGCCCACGCGCGCAGGTTTGCTCAAGTCCTTATGCATTCGTCTTCCGCCTACGCCGTTGTGCGCGCCACCGCTGGCGCTCGTCTCCAATAAGGGCTTAGGCTCGCGCCATGAACACCGCCGCCTCGCCCTCGCTCGCCAGCAACCGTCCGGACCTCTCGGCTTTCTGGATGCCGTTCACCGCCAACCGGCAGTTCAAGCTCGACCCGCGCCTGATCGTGTCGGCCAAGGGCATGTACTACACCACCGAGGATGGCCGCGAGATCCTGGACGGATCGGCTGGGCTCTGGTGCGTCAACGCCGGGCACGGCCGCGCCGAGATCGCGAACGCGGTCCAGCAGCAACTCCTGACGCTCGATTACGCGCCGTCGTTCCAGATGGGCCACCCGCTGCCGTTCCAGCTGGCCACCGAGATCGCCAAGCTGACGCCCCCCGGCCTCGACCGCGTCTTCTTCACCAATTCCGGCTCCGAGTCGGTCGACACGGCGCTGAAGATCGCGCTGGCCTACCACCGCGCCCGCGGCGAGGGGCAGCGCACGCGCTTCGTCGGCCGCGAGCGGGGCTACCACGGCGTCGGCTTCGGCGGCATCTCGGTGGGGGGTCTGGTCAACAACCGACGCACCTTCGTGACGCTGCCGGGCGTCGACCACCTGCCCCACACGCACGAGCCGAAGCGCAACGCCTTCCAGAGAGGGCAGCCCGAGTACGGCGCCGAACACGCCGACGAACTGGAGCGGATCGTCGCCCTGCACGGCGCGGACACCATCGCGGCGGTGATCGTCGAGCCGGTGGCGGGGTCGGCCGGCGTGCTGCCACCGCCCAAGGGCTACCTCGAGCGGCTGCGCACGCTCTGCGACAAGCACGGGCTGCTGTTGATCTTCGACGAGGTGATCACCGGCTTCGGCCGGACGGGGGCGCCGTTCGCCAGCCAGTACTTCGGCGTCACCCCCGACATCATGACGCTCGCCAAGGGCCTGACCAATGCGTCCGTGCCGATGGGGGCTGTCGCCGCCCGGCGCGAGATCCACGATACGCTGATGACCGGCGCGCCGGGGGCGATCGAGCTCTTCCACGGCTTCACCTACTCGGGCCATCCGGTGGCGAGCGCCGCGGCGCTGGCCACGCTCGGCATCTATGAGCGCGAGAAGCTGCTGACCCGCGCCGCCACGCTGTCGCCGACCTGGGAAGCCGGCCTGCACGCGTTCCGCGGCCGTCGCCACGTGACCGACGTTCGCAACCTGGGCCTGATGGGCGCGATCGACCTCGCCCCGCGCGACGGCGCGCCCGGCGTCCGCGGCTACGAGACGATGGTGAAGTGCTTCCAGACCGGCGCTCTCGTCCGCACCACCGGCGACACCATCGCCGTCTCGCCGCCGCTGATCATCCGCGAGGACGAGATCGCGCGCCTGTTCGAAGTGCTGGGCGCGGCGATCGACTCGCTGGACTGACCTGCAAGGCTCGGCGAATCGTCTCGCGCGATCTGAGCCAGCGGGCGGGCGATGGGGGGCAGCCTAAAGCCCCACCACTAACGCGCGAGCCCAGCTTGGCCGCGAGCGAAAGATGAGTGATGCTTCGGATGTTGAGATCTCTATCGCTCGTCACCGCGCTCGTAGCGCTGCACGCCTCAGCCGCCGCAAGCCGGCCTTCAGTCGCTCCGCAGCAGCCCGCGCTGGGCGCGCCAGCGCACGCGCATCTCGTGAGCAATCCGGACTGGGTGCACGTCCCTTCGGGCGACGACCTAGCTCGGTACTATCCAGAGCGCGCCAGGCGAGTAGGCGTCAACGGCCGCGTGCTGATGGAGTGCGCCGCCGATCTGAATGGTGGACTGTCAGACTGCGAGGTCCTCGACGAAGACCCGCCTGACCAAGGCTTCGGGCATGCTGCTCTGCGGCTCGCGCACTTGTTCAAAATGCGGTCGAATACGCGAGACGGAAAGCCGGTTGCAGGCGGCGAAGTGATTGTCCCGATCGGCTTTCGAGCTCCCCGAGACTGAGGCACGCGCCCCTGCGCTTGATCCCACCGTCAAGGTTGGTGACAACAGGCAGGGGCGCGGGGACTCGATGCTGGAGCAACTGTTCGGCCTGAAGGCGCACGGGACCAGCGTGCGCATCGAGGTGGTGGCCGGGTTCACCACGTTCCTTACCATGATCTACATCGTGGTCGTGAACCCGCTGATCCTCGGCGACGCCGGGATGCCGGTGGGGGCCGTCGCGATGGCGACGTGCCTGGCGGCCGGTTTCGGCAGCCTCCTCATGGGCCTCGTCGCCAACACGCCGCTCGCGCTCGCGCCCGGCATGGGGCTCAACGCCTACTTCACCTACACCGTGGTCAAGGGCATGGGCGTGCCCTGGCAGACGGCGCTCGGCTGCGTGTTCCTCTCCGGCGTCGCGTTCCTGGTGCTGACGCTGGTGGGCGCGCGGCAGCTGATCGTGAATGCGATCCCGCGCTCGCTGTTCGCGGCGGTGGCCGGCGGCGTCGGGCTGTTCATCGCCTTCATCGGCCTGAAGAACGCCGGTGTCGTCGTCGCCAACCCGGACACCACGGTGGCGCTGGGCGACCTGACGGCGCCTTCCGCCATCGCCGCGCTCGTCGGCCTCGTCGTCATCGGCGTGCTGCTGGCCAGGCAGGTGAAGGCCGCGATGCTGATCGGCATCCTGGCCGCCGCGACCGTCGGCTGGATGTTCGGGCTCGGCCATGCAGGTCCCGCGAGCTACGGGCTCTCGGCGATCTCGGCCACCGCCCTCAAGCTCAACCTCGCCGGCGCCTTCGGCCTCAAGGGCGAGCTGTGGGCGACGCTGGCCGAGATCGTCTTCGTGTTTCTGTTCGTCGACCTCTTCGACAACGTGGGCACGCTCGTCGCCGTGACCAAGCGGGCGGGCCTGGTGGCGAAGGACGGAACCATCCCGCGGCTGAACCGCATCCTGATCGCCGACTCGATCGCGGCGATGGTCGGCGCGCTCGTCGGCACGAGCACGGTGACTAGCTACATCGAGAGCGCCGCCGGGGTCTCGGCCGGCGGGCGTACGGGCCTGACCAGCGTGGTCGTCGGCCTGCTGTTCCTCGCCACGCTCGGCTTCGCGCCGCTGGTGCAGGCGATCCCGAGCGCCGCCACCGCCCCGGCGCTGGTGCTGGTCGGCGCCTTGATGGCCGGCTCGCTGGCGGAGGTGGAGTGGAGCGACCCGGCCATCGCCATCCCCTCGTTCCTGACCCTGATCGTCATTCCGCTCAGCTACTCGATCGCCGACGGTCTCGCCTTCGGCATCGTCAGCTACGCGGGGCTGGCGCTGCTCACCGGGCGGGCGCGGTGGAGGGACTGGCTGCTGTTCCTGCTCGCGGCGCTGTTCGTCGCGCGCTTCACGTTCCTGGCGAAAGGCTGACGGCATGACAGGGCCCGGACGGCTGCTCGGCCTGTTGATCGCGGCGGCGACGCTCGCGGCGAGCGCCGTCGCCCGAGCGGCGCCCGTCGAGGTGCGTGTCGTGATCGTCACCACCTGGGAGGCGTCGTTCGGCGGCAAGGACCGGTTCGGCGAGCTCTCCGCGTGGGAGACGCGATGGCCGCTGCCGCAGGTCCTGCCGTTCCCGGGCGGCGTGCACGCTCTGCGCTACGACCCGGAGACCCACGTGCTCGCCATCGTCACCGGCGAGGCGACGGCGCGGGCCGCGGCCTCGATCACCGAGCTCGGCTTCGACCCGCGCTTCGACCTTCGTCACGCCTACTGGATCGTGGCGGGCGTCGCCGGCGTCGACCCGGACGCAGCCTCGGTAGGCTCGGCCGCGTGGGCCAGATATGTCGTCGACGGCGACCTCGCGCAGGAGATCGACCTGCGCGACGCGCCTCCCGGCTGGCCGACCGGCGTCGTGCCCAATGGGCGTCTGACGCCGTACCAGCCTCCCGCCCCCGCCAGTCACGGCGACGAGGGCCTCGTCGTCTACGTGTTGAACCGGCCGCTCGTCGACTGGGCCTACGCCCAGACGAAGGACATCGCGTTGCCCGACGGCGAGAAGCTCGCCGCCATCCGGGCGCCCTATACAGGTCTCGCAGCCAGGCCCCCGTTCGTGCTCGAGGGCGACGGCCTGATGTCGGACAGGTTCTGGTACGGGCCCCACATGAACGCGTGGGCCGAGCGCTGGACCGCCTACTACACCCACCGCAAGGGTCGTTTTGTCATGTCGGCCGAGGAGGACGCGGGCGTCATGCAGGCGCTGACGCAGCTGGCCGGCGCCGGCCGCGTTGACAGGCGGCGCGTGCTGGTCCTGCGCGCCGGCAGCGACTACACGGTCGGCCCGCCCGGCACGGCGACGGCCGCGTTCATGGCGAGCGAGGCGAAGGCCGACTACCCGGGAACCGGCGCGGCTCTGGCCGACCTCTACGCCGTCGCCGCGCCCGTGGCCCGTCTTCTGACGGACGACTGGGCGCGCACCCGCGCCAAGCCGCCGACGGCGCGCTGAAGCGACGACGTCGGAGCGGCCGCGCGACGGCGGGACGATCGGGAGAGCGCCTTGAAGGGTGGGCTCGGCAGGCTCGCCGACCAGCCGCTCCACTGGCGCGGCGGGCCTCGGCGCGCCCGTCGCGCCACTGATCCCGCGCGCCGGCTTGGACAGCGGCCGCGTCGCGTGCTCCATTCGCGGGAACGAACGACGAGAGGGAGACGGTCCAGGTGTTCAAGCGCGTCCTGATCGCGAATCGCGGTGAGATCGCCATCCGCATCGCCAGAGCCGCGGCGGCGCTGGGGTTGAAGACCGTGAGCGTCCACGCCGCCGCGGACACGCTCGCGCTCCACACGCGGATCTCCGACGAGTCGCGCGCGCTGCCGGGCGACGCGGTGAAGGCCTATCTCGACATCCCGGCGCTGATCGCCGTGGCTCGGGACACGGGCTGTGACTGCGTCCACCCGGGCTACGGGTTCCTGGCGGAGAACGCGGTGTTCGCCCGGGCCTGCGCCGAAGCGGGCCTGGCCTTCATAGGGCCGCGGCCCGAGACGCTGGAGCTGTTCGGCGACAAGGTGCGCGCCCGCGAACTGGCGCGGCAGGTCGGCGTGCCGGTCGTTCCAGGCAGCCACGCGGCGGCGGCGACGCCCGAGGCGGCCGCAGCGATCGCGGCCGAGCTCGGATACCCGGTGATGCTGAAGGCCGCCGCCGGCGGCGGCGGACGCGGCATGCGCCGCGTCGATGCGGCCGGCGAGATGGCGGAGGCCTTCGCCCGGTGCCGCGGCGAGGCCGAGGCCGCGTTCGGCGACGGCGCCCTCTTCGTCGAGAAGCTGGTCGTACGGCCGCGGCACATCGAGGTGCAGATCCTGGGCGACGCCGCCGGCGGCCTCGTCCACCTCTACGAGCGCGACTGCTCGGTTCAGCTTCGCAATCAGAAGGTTATCGAGATCGCGCCGGCTGCAGGGCTCGACACTGCTCTGCGCCAACGGCTCTGGGACGATGCCCTCGCACTCGCGCGCGCCGCGAACTACGTGAACGCCGGCACTGTCGAGTTCCTCATCGATCCGGAGCTCGGCGAACGCTACTTCATCGAGTGCAACCCGCGCATCCAGGTCGAGCACACGGTGACCGAGGCGGTGACCGGCGTCGACCTCGTCGAGGCGCAGTTCCGCGTCGCCGCCGGCGAGCGACTGGCCGATCTCGGCCTCGGCGACCAGGGCGCCGTCCCCAGCCCGCGCGGCTACGCGGTCCAGGCGCGTGTCACCGCGACCGGCGCGGGGACCATCACAGGCTACAGGGAGCCGGCGGGACCGGGCGTGCGCGTCGACTCGTGCGGCTATCTGGGGCTGAGCCCGGCGCCGCAGTTCGACCCGATGTTCGTCAAGGTCATCGGTCAGTCGAACTCCTCCGGATCGCTGGCGTCGGCGGTCAAGCGGACGGCGCGGGCGCTGGCCGAGTTCCACGTTGCGGGCCTGCCCACCAACCTTGCCCAGCTCTCCGCGATCCTCGCCCGGCCGGAGGTGGCTGACGGCGATGCGCGCACGACGCTGCTGGCGGAGCATCCGGAGCTGCTGACCGCCAGGTCCGAAGCCCCGGCGCCGGCGCTGGCGCTGCTGGGCGAGCAGCAGGCGGCGCTGGGCGGCGGCCCGCGAGCCGCCCTCCCCGCGTCGCTGCTGGGCGCGCCCTCGCTCGAAGTCCGCGACGGCGAGGCCGGAGTCGAGTGCCCGATGGCGGGCGCGGTCGTCGAGCTTGCGGTCAGCACCGGCGTGGCCGTGGCCGCGGGCGATACGCTGATCGTGGTCAGCGCGATGAAGATGGAGACAGCGGTGACGGCACCCTGCGACGGGGTGGTCTCGGAGCTCGCCGCGCTGGAGGTCGGCGGCGCCGTCGCGGCCGGGCAGGTGGTGGCGACGATCGCGCCCAGCACCGGAGGCGGCGGCGACGGCCCGCGGACCTACGGGGAGAACTCCTGGGCGCCGACGCTCGCCGAAGTGAAGGCGCTGCAGGATATCGCCCACGCCCGGTTCGGTCCCGGATCGCGCGACCCCGGCGTGGTCCGCCAGCGCAGCCGCGGCAAGCTGACCTGCCGCGAGCGCATCGACCTCCTGCTCGATCCGGGCTCGTTCCGGGAGGTGGGCAGCATCGCCGGGTTCGCCTCTTACGACGGCGACGGCCAGATCGCCGACTTCACCCCGTCCAATCACGTCGGCGGCTGGGGCAAGGCCGAGGGGCGGCTCGCCGTCGTCTGCGCGGACGACTTCACCTCGCGCGGCGGCCACGCCGACGGCTCGATCGGGGCCAAGAGCGGCTATCTCGACCGCCTGTCGCTGGAGTTCAAATGCCCCTCGATCCGGCTGCTCGACGGCTCGTCGGGCGGCGGCAGCGTGGCGGCGATGGTCCCGCAGCAGGCGAATGGCGAGAGCGCCGCCAAGGAGAGCTCGGGCGCGATCACCGCAGGACGGCCGCGCGTGGCCGGCGGCGGCGGCTCGTTCCTGCCGGGCCATCTCGGCTCCAGCATGTTCGCCGAGCAGCTCGCCACCGTGCCGGTGGTCAACCTGTTGCTGGGCAGCGTGGTCGGCATCGGCGCGGCCAAAGCGGTGCTCGGCCACTTCTCGGTGATGGTGAGAGACATCGCCCAGCTCTTCGTCGCCGGCCCGCCGGTGGTGGCCCACGCGATGGGCTACGACATCACCAAGGAAGACCTCGGCGACTGGCGCATCCACTGCCGCAACGGCTCGGTCGACAACCTCGCCGAGACCGAGGCCGACGCGATGGCGCAGGCGCGCCGGTTCCTCTCCTACCTGCCGCCCTCGGTCTACGAGGCGCCGCCGGTGATCGCCTGCGACGACGCGCCGGACCGGCGCGAGGAGGAGCTCTTCACCCTGGTGCCCCGCAAGCGCACGACAACGTTCGACATGCGCCGCGCGATCCGCCTGATGGCCGACCGGGACTCGTTCTTCGAGATCGGGCCACACTGGGGTACGGACCAGATCACCGGCTTCGTGCGCTTCGCCGGACGCCCGATGGGCGTCATCGCGTCCGACAGCCGCCACGCCAACGGCGGCGCGCTGACCGCCGACGGCTGCGACAAGCTTCGTCGCCACCTCGACCTCTGCGACGTGTTCCACCTGCCGATCCTGAACCTGAACGACAACCCTGGCTTCGCCGTCGGCCTGGAGCACGAGATGGCGGGCACGATCCGCAAGGGCGGCGAGTGGATGATCGCGTTCGCGCAGGTGAGCGTGCCGATCTTCACCGTGATCATGCGACGCTCGTTCGGGGTGGCGGGCAACAATTACGCGACGCCCAAGTCAGGCGTGTCGGCCCGCGTCGTCTGGCCGGCGGCCGACGTCGGCGGCATCCCGCCCGAGGGCGGCATCGAAGCCGCCTACAAGCGCCAGCTCGCCGAGGCCGCCGACCCCGCGGCGCTCCGCGCCGAGATCAACGCCCGCATCGAGAGCGCGCGCGGGCCCATCGGCCCCCTCAACCGCTTCCAGATGGAGGAGATGATCGACCCGCGCGACACCCGCCGCCTCGTCTGCGAGTGGGTCGAGAACGCCGCCCGCATCGCCGCACTCCCCGGCCGCCTCGGACCAAGGCCGCTGGGGTTCAGGCCGTAGGGGCGCGACGGGCGTGGCGCGCTTGACCCTGACCGAGGCGCTGGCGCCCGCCGATTTCGGCGCCATCGTCTCACTGGGCTGCGAGCGGGCGAACGCCGCGCTCGGACTGGCGATTCCCGAGCCCGACGCGGTGCTCCTTGCCCGCTTCTTCAAGCAGCAAAGGGGATTCATCGACACCGATCGGTTCTTCGCGGCTCTGCTCTACGAGCTGTGCGGGGCCGGGGGCGCCGAGGAGAGGTCCTTTGTGGACCTGAACGCCGCTCTTTTCTCGCGGCGCCTGGACCTCGACCTTGTGCGCGGGCATGTGGCCGACATCGAACGCCTCGCGAACGCCGGCGTCGCGCGGCGGGCGCTGCAGATGCTCGACATCCGCCCCATCGACCTGCGGAGCACCTTCGACCGGCCCAGCTACGTCTGGACCAAGATCAACCACGTGTGGTGGGAACTGGCGGCGAGCACGGCCCTTGACGGGCCGCGCTGGTGGAACCGCTGCACAAGACGCGGCCTCGAGAAGGTGGGCGCCAGGAACGCCTATTTCCGCGACCGCCATCTCTACATCGAGAGTGGTTGCTGCCACCTCGTCGCCGCCACGCTTCGCGCGATGGCCGGTCCGCAAAGCCGCCTTGTGAACGACCAGAGCGCCTTCGCAGTCGGCTTCAGCAATGGGGACCGTTGGGCTCGCGATCTCGACCCGGCTTCATCGCCGCATGTGCGCGGCGCCATGGTGGGCTGCGGCCCCTTCATCGCGGCGGCGCTCGAAGGCAAGGGTCCCTTTGAGGTCGCGGATGGCGCCGCGCCGCGACAGCTCGTCGAGAGCGACGCCCTCGGTGACTTCGGAGCTCTTGCGCGTAGCGGGAGCGACGCGGTCGCTTTCGTGACGCCCGCCCATCTCAAGTCGATCTCGCTCAAGGATTTCGGGGGCGAGGTGTTCAACGTGGTCGCGCCATCCAGGCACATTCACGAATTCTGGCCATCGACGCTCGCCTACGCGGTCGGCGCAGTCGAGTGGCTCGCCATGCGTCATGCTCGCCTGACCGTCTTCGTACAGGCCGCGGTGATCTCGGCGCCGATCTGCGCAGCGCTGGCCCACGCGGCCCGGGACTCGGGGGCGTCGCTAAGGGTTTACGACTTCGGCCAGGTGCTGGACCTCGCCCTGCCCGCTGGCGCGGACAGCGGCCCATGGCTCCGAGCGTTGGCGGCGCGCGACGCCGCCGCCGGACGCGACCGCGGGATATTCACCCTGACCTGAACCTCGTCTAGGACCGGGCCGAAGGAGTTGTTCTTGCCGGACGCACCGCCCACCGCTCGGGAGCCTGTTCAACCCGGCGGGTTTCCCGGCCGCTTTCGCTCGGTCGTGCCGGACATGCCGCCGCTCGAAAGCGTCGCTGTGTATCTGCGGGAAGCCTACGCCGCCGAGTGGTTCAGCAACTTCGGACCGCTCTCGAGGCGTTTGGAGACCGAACTCGCCGGCGCGTACGGGGCGCCAGGCGAGACGTGCGTCTGCGCCTCGAGCGCCACGGCGGCGCTGTCGGCCGCCCTGCTCTCCTGGCCTCGCCCCGGACCCGTGCTGCTGCCGGCCTTCACGTTCCCAGCATCGCTCGCCGCCATCCGCGCCGCAGGCCGGGAGCCAGTAGTGGTCGACGTTTCAGCTACGACGTGGGCGCTTGATCCGCAGGCAGTGGAAGATGCGCTGGCCCGGACTGACGCGGCGGCGGTCATGGCCGTCTCGCCTTTCGGCATCCACGACGACGTTGGCGAGCTGCTGGCGCTGTGCGGGCGGCGCGAAGCGGCCCTCGTGGTCGACAGCGCCGCCGGGCTCGGAGCCGGACGCCCGCGCGGCGCGGCCCGGCAAGGCGCTTTCGAGATCTATTCGATGCACGCCACGAAGCCGTTCTGCATCGGCGAAGGCGGGGTCGTCTTCAGCCATCCGGACCACGAGGAGAGCCTGCGCGCCGCGCTCAACTTCTCGCTGCTGGCGCCGGCCCGGCGCGAGCTTCCGGCATGGGGGTTCAACGGCAAGCTCTCCGAGCTGCATGCGGCGGTCGGCCTCGCGCAAATTCGACGCTTCTCGATGCTCCTGGCGGGCCGGCACGCGTTCGCCGCGCGCTACGCCGAGCTTCTCGGCCCCGTGCGCGGCGTCAAAGCGCCGGCGAGCGTCGAGGCCGCGCCCTGGCAGGTGTTCCCGGTGCTCGCATCGAGCGTGGCGGCCGCAGATCGAATGGTCGCCTCGGCGGCGAGTGCAGGGCTCGAGGTGCGACGCTACTACCGACCCAGCCTGACCGATTGGCCAGGCGTACGCACGCTGGGCGCGTGCCCGATAGCGGCCGACCTTGCCGGTCGCATGTGCTGCCTGCCCATCCGCTCGCGGATCGGTCCTGAAGCCGACGAGATCCTCGGCATCGTCGCGTGGACGGCCAAAGCGGCTCTCGTTGAGGCAAACTAGCCCGGCCCAGTGGCGGCGTGGGCGATTGGAACGCCGCGTCCGTGTTCGCCTGGTCTGGCCAGTCGCTAGGGAGTGACCATCGCCCTCAGCCGCCTCACGCCGCGCGCAAGCAGCGAGGCGCGCGGCCGCGAGGCCGGCAGGGCGTCGGGCATTCTCAGGCTCCCGTCGGCCGAGCGCCACCAACGTGGCTCGGTGTGCGTCCGCCAGGGCTCGAGATCCGGGCGCGACACATCGACGGCGCGGGCCTCGAAGGCCCTCCAGTCCCTCATCAGCCGCCGACGGCTGAAGCGCCAGCGATGCCCATGTCCGGCGCTCCGATCGACATCCGTCAGGCGTTCCCTGGCCTGCTCGATCTGCCGCAACACGCGCTCGAAGCCGAGGTACTTGTAGTGAAGCAGCAGAAGTTCGTCCCGGACGGGCGCGACGAGTCGTCCGGTGAGCCGAGCCTGATGCCGGCCCGGGCCGTAGTTGAGCGCATCGATGGCGCGGGGCGCGAACGCGCCCAGCTTGCTCATCTGAGCCCAGGGCGCCCCTCTCGTGACCTGGTCGCAGAGCCGACCGGTCGCCGGGAGCGCATCCGAGAGCATCTGATAACCGAGCGCCGGGATGAACTTCTGCTGC